>CAYOIB010000030.1:0-30298 GCA_964403935.1 uncultured Puniceicoccaceae bacterium
CCGCGTCGGATGAGGAGGCATAAGCGTGAAGGCAAGTGCGCATTTGCCGAGGGGAGGCCCCTTGTCGTGCCGGGTGGTGCTACTGTTGTCCCGAGGCGGCTGGGATGCGGCGGGAGGAGTCAGCCGAGGCCATCGTCGTCCAAATCGATCAGGGGTGAAGGGCCGAACCTCAGGAAGACGATGAGATCCGACTCCATATGAAAGCGGACCAGGAAGCAGGCGGTGACGCTGCGAAGCGTCCCGCTCGGGGCGAAGCAGGCGGACGGAATCCAACCGGGAGCGCCGCGAGTGCCTCCGATCCGCCATCGGAAGAGAAATCGCTCATCGTGCAGGAACATAAACTGATCGAGTCCCGCTCAAGCCCTTCGCCGCGATGAACCTGCTCGATCGACTCCGTTCCAGCAAAGAATATTCTCCTGAGTGAACCGCCGTGGTACGTAATCCGTATGTCCGGTGGTGTGAGTAGCTCAGGAGGCGTGTGTATTCCAGAGCGTGATCACAATAAAGCTCAGCGAGATCAGCTAGCTGTCCGGAACCAAGGGAAGAGAGCTGCGCACCCGGCTTAAGCGCTCTTCAAATCAAATCCGCGCGTAACCTGTTTGAGCGGTTTAACCGGTGAGGCCCCACTCATCCACCCCCGCCGGGGGTGGATGAGTGAAGCGTAAAACTCAGGAAGAGGCTTTTTATTCAGCGCCAATTCGATCGCTCTGGCGCTGGCGAAAGAGGGTGGCTTCTCCCCGTCGGTAGTTGGGGGAGCGGATTTCGCTGGATGAGATTCGAATCTGTCCACCCGTTCGGACGATTTCTTCCTCAGTGGCAACCTGGCGGGCTAGTAGAACCTGTTCCCGCTCTCGCAAGGCTTCATTCTCGCGCTGTAGGCGAGCCAATTCCTCCTGTCGGGCCTGAAAGTCGTCCACGAGCTTTTCAGCTTCCTCGTCAGCCTGCCCCCGGCCCTGTTCACGCTCGCGCTGAAGCTCAGCCATCCGTTGGGCTGCTTGTTCCTGGGCAACCGCCAGCTCATCGATGCGCTGCTGTAAGCGCAGGGCCTGGGCTTCAGCTTCACGCCGCTCGGCCGCTTCCCGTTCAAGGCGGGTATTCAACTCATCAACATAACGCTGGCGTTCGGCTTCTTCAGCTGCCACTTGCTCGGCCGCCATGCGGCGGGCTTCTTCAGTGCGCTGTGCCTCGCGCCGCGCCTCCTCGGCGGCCGCGGCCATGGCTTCGCGCTCGGTGAGGAGGGACTGCCTCTGGCTTTCGAGTTCACCCAATTCCGCGGTTCGGGCGGCTTCCTGCTGTGAAAGCTCCTGACGCGTGGAATAGGTAATGAAGAGGAGTATCAGAACGATAAAAGCCGCGATGGCGGCTATAATGGCAGCAACAAGATTTTTTCCCATGAGAGTTTTCTTTTTGAGTTTTGTTCAAGGCTAAGAGGGGGGGGTGAGAACTTCCAAGCCTTTGGATGATTCCTAAGAACACTTGCTTATTTGCCTCTTGTCCAAATAGCAACGGGGAATAGTGGTAAAGTGATGGTTTCATTTGTTCGCAAGGTCCTCGTCTGGATGGCTGCTCTGGTGGTAGCGATGGGGTTTGTCTTTGTCTTGGGGCTCCTCTTGGTCGGGTTCTTCGTTGCCTTGGCTCAGCCAATGCCCGTGACCGTGAAAGACGGGTCGATCCTCGTCCTCGATCTGGACCTGAATATACCGGATTCACCGGAAGCGGATGACCCGTTGAAGAACTTGGGTGCCTTGCTCTCAGGAGGGTCTCCCACAGTCCAGATGCCTTTGCTCCGGTTGATTCGGGGACTGGAGGAAGCGGCGGACGATTCCAGGATTCAGGGGGTGCTGCTACGCGGAAACCTGATCCGGGAAGGGTATGGCACCAGCATGGCAACACTGCAGGAGCTGAGGGGTGCACTCGAGGCCGTCAAAGAGCGTGGCAAACCCATCTGGGCGTATGTCGACGTCGATAATGCAGCGGATTTTTACGTGAAGTCAGTGGCAGACACGATCATCATGCACCCTTTTGGTGAGATCCGGTTCAGCGGGATCGGATCCGACCGACTCTACTTTGGCGACTTCTTCCAGCGCATCGGCATACGTCCGCTGGTGATCGCACGGGAGGAGTACAAGACAATGGCCGAACCCTTCGTCAGCAACCAGATGACCGACCCGGAGCGCGAGCAGGTCGAGGCCATGATGGGCACACTTTGGCGTCAGCTTGTTTCTGATATTTCCGAATCAAGAAACCTCGCGGTTGAAGACGTCGAACGAATTTCCAATGAAATCGGTTTCCTCAATGCAGGGACGCTCCTGGAGCTCGGGTGGGTCGACAGGGTTGCGCATGTCGATGAAGTTCTGGATACGTTTACCGAACTTGCAGGGTTTGATCCGGACACCGACGGCTTCACCCGAATCGGATTTGTGGATTATCTGGAGGCGCAAGAACCCACGGCTGCATTTGTCTCAGAAAACGAAAACACAATTGCCGTCATCTACGTCGAAGGCGTCATCGTAGATGGAGAAGGCGATGTAGGGCAGGCAGGTGGCGATCGGATCGCGCAGTTGTTGCGGCACGCACGGCGGGACCAAAGCGTCAGGGCGGTGGTCCTGCGCGTGAACAGTCCGGGCGGAAGTGCCACGGCTTCGGAGAAGATTCTGCGGGAAGTGGACCGGACCAATGAAGAAAAGCCAGTCATCGTTAGTATGGGAGGGGTGGCGGCCAGCGGCGGGTACTGGATTTCGACCTTGGCCGATACCATCTTTGTGAGCAGCTCCACAATCACCGGATCCATTGGGGTGGCCTTCGTTCTTCCCGTGGCCGAGGACCTGTTGGAGAACCTCTCGATCCGGACGGAACGGATCGGCACGGGGCCGCTCGCGAATACATTCAGCATCTCCCGTTCAAAGACCGAGGCGGAACTCCATGCGCTTAACACTTGGATCGACCGGGCGTATGAGGAGTTTCTCACGCGCGTCGGGGAAGGACGGGGCATGGATTTGGCCCGGGCCCGCGAACTCGCCCGCGGTCGCGTCTGGATGGGAGAGGCGGCTGTGGCCAACGGTTTGGCGGACCGCATGGGCACTTTGGGCGATGCCATCGCCTACGCCGCCGAACGGGCTGGAGTGGGAGCAGACTACGTGATCGACGAACGCCCGCGGCGCCGAACTTTTGAAGACATCGTCGTTTCCTTCTTTTCCTCTCCTTCAGCTCTCTTTCGAGCCAATTTCTTTTCGAGTAAGCATCTCGCGATACGAGAACTCCGCTTGCTCGAGGAACAGATCAGCATCCTTCTTGAGCTGAATGATCCCCGTGGGCTTCATGCCATCGACCTCCGCTTCCTCCGGATTGACTAAAGCGATTGGGCACCAGAGGGTTCTACAATGGATAGAGAAATTGTTGTGCAAACCACTTGTCCCGCCACGCGGATCCCGTCCGGCGAAGCCGTCGAGCTCGAGGCGCTGCGCTCTTTTGGCCTCGTTCAGGCACTTGGCGGATCCGTTACGCTGCGCGACAGTTCAGGCCTCTATCGGGTAGCCCGCGAGCATCTCGGTGCCCTGGGTCCTGAAATTGAGGCCGAAATCCGGGCGGGTGCTCAGGCCGAGACCTCCCAGCCGGCAGGGGACTTTAGTGAAGAACAGGTGTGGGACGCACTTCGTCAGTGCTTTGATCCTGAGATTCCATTAAACATTGTTGATCTTGGATTGATCTACGATCTTCAGGCGACTGAAGTGCAGGGCGGCGCGTATGATGTCGATGTCCGGATGACACTGACGGCCACCGGTTGCGGCATGGGGCCGACCATTGCGGCCGATGCCCGCGAGCGGATTGAGGCGTTGCCAAGCGTGCGCCAGGCTGAAGTCGAAATCGTCTGGGACCCCCAATGGACCCCACACATGATCTCGCCGGAAGGGCGGAAAATCCTGGGGCTCGATTGACCCATGCGGAAGGCGTCGTCAGGTGAGGTGTCGCAAGAAGTTCCAGAGATCGCGGAGTTTCTGGATTACCTTTCACGGGAACGACGCTATTCGCCTTACACACTCCGAAACTACCGCCAGGCTCTCGAAGGGTGGGCAGGATTCCTTCGACGCGAAGCCCGGGTCGGGAAGATCGCCCTTGGGAATGTTGATGACCGCCTCGTGCGATCCTACCTCATTGAGTTGCAACGGACAGGTCTAAACCGCCGGACGCTTCACCTCCATGCTTCCGCCTGCCGAAGCTTCTATCGCTTTCTCATGCAACGGGGCGTTTCCGCGCACAATCCTTTTACCGGGGTGGCGCTTCCGCGCCTGAGCAAACCGCTTCCTGTCTTTCTGACGGAGCGTCAGGCAGAAGCCTTCCTCGACGGGCCCCGCAAGCTTCTCGAATCCGGCGAGCTCACGACCTTGCAGGCCAGACGCGACCAACTGATCTTTGAACTCCTTTACGGGGGCGGTTTGCGCATCAGTGAACTCGTGGAACTGCGATGGGAGCAGATCGACTTGGCCTCGGCCGTGGCCCGGATCCTCGGCAAAGGCCGAAAAGAGCGCATGGTTCCTCTCGGGCGCGTGGCCGGGGAGCTTCTCCGGGCACAACGGAACGAACTGAGCCGACCTGATTCCCGGGATCGCATCCTGCCGCCCGATGAAAAGGGCCGCCATCTCACCGCATCGTGGATCCAGCGCCGAATGAAACGCTACCTGATCCTGGCGGAATTGCCGTCCGATTTGACGCCGCACAAGCTGCGGCATTCGTTTGCCACCCACATGCTCAACGCCGGTGCCGATTTGCGTGCTGTCCAGGAACTGCTGGGACACGCCAGTCTTTCGACCACCCAGATCTACACCCATGTCGAAACGCGTCGCCTCAAGGAAGCCCATAAGAAGGCACACCCCAGAGCCTGATGCATCCAGATTCCATTCGATTTCCCGCATCCGATCCTGTCGACATGACTCATGTGAATTCTGAACCTGTCAAACTGCATGCGGTCCTCACAAGCGATCAGAAAGGTCGTCCGCCGCTGGTGATCCTGCACGGTATGCTGGGCTCCAGTCGCAATTGGACCACGATGGCCCGGTGCCTGAGCGAGCACTTTGAAGTGTGGACAGTCGACCTGCGCAACCACGGAACCAGTCCGCATGCCACGGCCATGACGTATCCGGCAATGGCGGCGGATCTTGCTGCCTTTCTCGATCGCGAACAGCTGGAGAAGCCGGTGCTCGCGGGCCATAGCATGGGAGGCAAGGTGGCGATGCGCTTTGCCGTCGAATCACCGGATCGCATTTCCGGGTTGGTTGTGGTTGATATCGCCCCCAAAACCTACGCGCCTCGATGGGACCATGAGCTCGCCATTCTTCAAGCGATCGATCTCGGATCTCTCAATTCCCGGGCCGAGGCAGAGGAACGCCTGAAAGTGGATATTGCCGACTGGGCCTTTCGGAAATTTCTCCTGACGAACCTTGTCCGGGACTCCGGGAACAAAGGGTTCCGCTGGGCGATCAATCTGGATGTCATTCGCGGGGCCTTGCCAGAGCTTTTCCTCAAGGGAATCGACAGCGAAGCGAGCTATCACGGGCCGACTTTGTTCCTTCGAGGCGAACGCTCACGCTTTGTTCAGGATCGAGACCTCGACTCCATACAGGAACATTTCCCCAAAGCCCGGGTGGAAACCATCGCCAAGGCAGGCCATAATGTTCACTTCGATCAACCCGAAGCCTTCGCCGAGCAGCTGCTCAAATGGTCGGATTCATTACCCGAAAGCGTATCCGATCCAAATTGAAGCCTCTCCAAAGGTTTTGCTGTTAAACCCCTAAGTCCTCGCACAATATATATTATGTCTAATTAATGATTTTGGGGTGTGCTCGCTGCCTTCACGGGCTTCCCGGTCCTCCGCTTCTAATCCTCAAGCCATTCGAAGGATTTCCGGGCTGGATGCCCTTCCGTGTGAGAAAGTTCTGATTTTCCTTGCCTTGGAGGCGTGGGAAACCTTTTCTCATCGGTTTTTCAACTTGTAAGACGTCATGGCCAGAATTTGCTACATTACCGGAAAGAGCCGCTCAAGCGGCAGCATCATCCACCGCCGAGGGCTCACTAAGAAAAGTGGCGGGATCGGGACGCACATTGCGAAAATAACGAAGCGGACTTTCCGTCCGAATCTGCAGCGCGTGCGGGTGAAACTCCCTTCCGGACAAGTTAAACGCGTTTGGGTTTCGGCCAAGGCACTCAAGGCTGGCAAGGTGGATAAAATCGCCTGAGCGTGGCCCTGCCTGAGGCCCTTTGCCTCTCCTGAAATAATTTAAGTGAAGGCCGATGCTATAAAAGCATCGGCCTTCTTCTTTGGGGTTATTTCGGGTAATTCATTGGCGAAGGGATCTGGATGATCAACCTTCCCCACTGGTTGCCGGGTCCGTCGGCTTGAGGACCAATTCCAGTCGGTCCTCGATCAACGCAGCCTTCTCAACGCAGTCCCAACGGGATCGGAGCTCATTGCTTTCCGGACGATCGCCGTATGCGCGGATGGCCCATTTTGCCAGACTGGTGCCGAGTACCGGAATATGGCCGACGGGCGACCGTCCCAGAGAACTCCCATCGTGAACGAAGACCACCTCTTCATCACGCGCTTCAAAGTGTCCCTGGATCTGATAAACCACTTGATAGGTTTTCCCAAAGAGAGGGATCTGAATTGTGGTGCCGGCGTGAAGAATCGAATCGGAAATACGAAAATCCGGTTCGGCGAAGCTGATGTTGATCATCGGCTTTCGGGGTGGCTTATCGCTGTCTGCGTCTGCGTCCAGCTGCGCCGTGCTCGCATTTGCCGGGGCCAGCAATGACCTCGACCACCGATTGAGATCAGCCTCGCTCAGGTCGAGGTCTTGGACCGAGCCGTTGAGAAAATGCCTTCGCTTCGCCTGCCAGCTCTGGTTCCCGATGCCCGCATCACCGCGCACCCAGTAAACCACACCGACTTCGCGGCGTTCAGGTTCGGGAAGCTCGCTCACTCTGCGTACCTCCTGAGTGGTCAGGCTAACGAGAGCCAGGACAGTTCCCAGGATAAAGGTCAGAAGGGCTGCGATAAGAACCCCACCAATGCCAGATGTGCGAGTGGATTTTCGTTTTACTGACATAGTTGAGGACCTTTCGGGTTGAATAAATGAGCGTCAGACGGCCGTGGTTTCCTTCTTGGGTCCCGGGGCCGCTTCGCTTTTTGCAGGGGTAATTGAGGCAGGCTCGACCGTGCTGGTTGAGCTGGTGGACTCGGAAGATGTCTTCTCCGGCTTGGGCTTCTCCTTTGCCGCTTCGCTGAAGCCGGAACGGTCTTTGAAATCGGTCTCGTAAAAACCGCTGCCTTTAAAAATAAACCCGGCTCCCCTTCCGATTTTTCGTTTGAGGGCGGGTGCGGCGCAGGACGGACAGTCCGTCAGGGGCTCTTCCGACATTTGCTGAAAAGCTTCAAATTCGTGCTCACACGAAGTGCATTGATAATCGTAGGTAGGCATGGATAAAAATGCGTAAATGAATAAAAGGGAACTATATAAAGAATGCCATGACTAGGTCTTGAGACTCACGAAGCCAAGAAAAAAGCTCTTCTTCACGGGCTGCCGCCGGTTTCATGTCGACGCCAGCTGCAGGGACCCGATCATTGTCTGATTAATCTCAATGGATTTTAACGAACGACTTGAAACTTACCGTCGCCGGGCAGTTCACGCTATCGAGCGCTGGACTCCTGCGGCAACGACGCCCCCGGCCACACTTCATGCTGCGATGCGCTATGCAATGGAAGCTGGGGGTAAGCGCCTGCGACCCGTTCTTCTCCTGGTCAGCGCCGACCTCTACCCGAGGATCGCCGATCCAGAACCCGCGGCAGCCGCTATCGAGATGATCCATACCTACTCGTTGGTGCACGACGACCTGCCCTGTATGGACGACAGCCCGCTTCGGCGCGGAAAGCCGAGCGTGCACGTGGAGTTTGGGGAATCGACGGCCGTTCTCGTAGGCGATGCATTGTTGACCGAAGCCTTTGCGGTCATTGCCGCCGGATACAGCACCCAGCCGGAAATCGGACTTAAGCTGATTGCCCAGCTATCTGCTGCTGCGGGGAGTCGTCGCCTCATCGGAGGCCAAGCGGCGGATACGACGGCGGAAGATCGCCGCGTGAGCGCAGAAGAGCTCGACTTCATTCACTTGAACAAGACGGCCGCGCTCATTTCCTCCGCCTTTTCCATGGGCCTTCTCCTGACCGACGCGCCGATTCAGGCGCACGAGCTCCTTCGCCGGATTGGGCGCGATCTAGGGCTTGTTTTTCAGATTGTCGATGACCTGTTGGATGCAACCGGCGATGAAGCTGTGGTGGGCAAGCCTCTGAGGAAGGACGCCGACAACAAGAAGAACACCTATCCCGCGATCCATGGCGTGAAAGCCAGCCGGGCACGGGCTCAGGAGCTCACCAAACAAGCCCTGACCAATGCGAAAAAGCTGCAGACGGACACCGACTTTCTTGAGGCCCTGATTCTTCACCTCGAACATCGAATCGCCTGAGACCCCGGCGTCAGGCTTCAGCCACCGGTTTTCCCCAGGGCCGCAACGGCAGCAAAAATCCGTTCGCTCACCCGCATCCCCTTTTCGAGCATCTCGATATCGGCGCTTTCATTCGGGGCGTGTAGATTGTCCAAGGGCGTGAACATGCCCAACATGAGCGAATCCATCCCGAGGATTCGCTGTATGTCTCCTATTATCGGCACACTTCCCCCTTCCCTCAGGTACAAAGGAGGCGATCCATAATGGTCGGCGATGGCGGCATCCGCTTCACGAAAGGCCGCTGCGAGAACGGGATTCTGCGCGGTCGGCGTGTTTGGACGATCCGGAGGGATCACCCGATATGGCGGGCCGCTGTGGCCCCGGGAAATCTTCAGGCGAACGGTTTTGGGGCATCGCTCCTCCAACACTTTTCGGAGAGCCTGCTCAATCGTTGCGGGGTCCTGGTTGGCGACGAGACGGCAGGAAATCTTGGCCATTGCCCGCGAGGGAATAATGGTCTTCGAGCCCTCCCCCTGATAGCCGCCTCCGATACCGTTGAATTCGAGGGTCGGCTGAAAACGCGTTGCCTCCACAGGGCTGAATTCGCCGACCTTTGGCAACCCGGGAACACCTAATTGCTGCGCAAAGGAAGCTGGATCAAAGCCCAACTTGCTCAATTCTTCCCGTTCCCAAGGTTCCGGCTCTACCACAGCGTCATAAAAACCGGGGATATTGACCCGCCCCTGATCATCGTGAAGGGAGGCACACAGACGCATGAGGACCTGAACGGGATTGCTGACCGCTCCCCCAAAAATGCCGGAGTGCAAGTCACTGCTTGGTCCTTCGATCTCAACATCCAGACAGACAATTCCCCGCAAACCTGTGGTGATTGCCAGTTGGCTGGTGGATGGGCTGAGCGTATCGGAGAGGAGCACAAGATCCCCGCGCAACCGATCGGCATGACGCTCCAGAACGTCGACAAAACTTGGGCTGCCGATTTCCTCTTCGCCCTCAATGAGAAAGCTCATACGTATCGGTGCGTCGGGATGGGCCTTGAGGAAACGGGCGGCCCCGGCCAAGTGCACCATCATCGGGCCCTTGTTGTCGGCTGCCCCCCTTCCGTAAAGCCTGCCTCCACGGATCTCCGGCGCAAAGGGCGGACTCTCCCAAAGCTCAAGAGGATCGGCTGGTTGGACATCATAATGCCCGTAAACGATGATGTGAGGCCAGTCTTTCGGCCCCTCCCGCCTTGCCCATACGATCGGATGAAGGGGGGTATCGATGACCTCCACATCCAGGCCCATTGATTCCAGGAGGCCACAAACATAATGGCGGGCTCCGTCCATCCCGGCCTTGCTGCGGGAATCCGTCGATATGCTGGGGAACTTTATGAACTCAATAATCGCCTGAATCGGATCAAACATCCGAAAACTGTGGGCACCTTACCGGCCCGGAGCAATAGCCGGATTGGAAAATTCAGGGGTTCTCAATAATTCCCCGCTCCCGCAGGTATGCCTCCGCCTCGGCGTGCTCTTTCTCTTCAAGGGCACGGGGAATAGCCTCTCTGATGCGTTGAATCCGGTTTTCCGGACTTGGGTGGGTCGACAGGTATTCGGGAGCCCCTGAGCCCCCCGACTGCTGTTGCATCTTCTCCCAGAAAGTGACGGCGGCATTCGGATCATAGCCGGCACGGGCCATGACAAGGAGTCCGATATAGTCGGCTTCATTCTCGTGAAAACGGCTGTAGGGCAGCATGATGCCGACCTGCGAACCGAGCCCGAACGCGGCCACCACCAGGGCCGGATCTATTGCATCCTGTTGTGAAGCACCATAAGCGACGCCCACACCAATACCGGCGCGAATCAGTTCGGCCGACATTCGCTGGTTGGAATGTCTCATCTGGACGTGCCCGATCTCGTGGCCAATCACCGCAGCCAGCTCGTCGTCCGTTTCGGCAAGCTCCAGCAGGCCTGTAAATACCCCGATCTTGCCTCCGGGCATGGCAAAGGCGTTCACCGAAGGGTCATCGAAGACGACGAACTCCCATTCCATTCCCGGCATGTCTTCGGCTACCACAGCCGCAATCCGGCGCCCCACCCGCTCGACCTGTTCGACGTGGCGACGCTCGGTTGATACTGGAAGCGCAGTTTTCATCTCCGTGAACTGACTGCTCGCCATCTGCTCGAGGTAGGACTCCGGCAAGAGCGTGGGGCCGCTCGTGCAGGCGCTGAGCGCAATGAATGACAAGAGCAGTGAGACCTTCCGAAAGCACCTTCCAGTTCGTCGTAGCTTCATAGTGAACTGCACAATGTGAAAGGAACCACCGTTGGCAATCCTGCGTCACGCAAAGTCCGCCGTCCCTTGACATTTTCCTGAAGGATCGTTAACAACAAGAAACCGAATCCACGTTGATTTCGTATGACCGCGCTTATCAAAACACTGACTCGGATGCGCTATCCGAGCAAGGTGATCCCTTCTGTCTTCGCCCCCATTTTGGAGGAAGCTGATATCCGGGTGGACGGAGATCGACCGTGGGATATCCGTGTTCACGACGAGCGCTTCTTTACAGCCGTGGCCGCTCGGGGAAGTCTTGGCCTCGGCGAGGCTTACATGGATGGATGGTGGGATGTCGATGCCCTCGACGCGTTTTTTTGTCGTCTCCTGAAGTCCAGGCGGCGCGCAGGTGTGAGCAGCCTCGGTGAACTCTCGGCCCGGCTTGCTTCCAATGTCTTCAATCTGCAAACGCGGGCGCGAAGCCTCGCTGTGGCAGAGATCCATTACGATATTGGGAACGCCTTCTACGAAGCGATGCTTGACCCCTATATGCAATATACCTGCGCCTGGTGGAAGGCGGCTCAAACCCTTGAAGAAGCGCAATGGGCCAAGTTGGATATGATTTGCCAAAAGCTCGAGCTCCAGCCGGGCGATACCGTGCTCGAGCTCGGCTGTGGATGGGGCGGATTTGCCCGGTTCGCGGCCGAACGCTACGGATGCCAGGTTACCGCATGCAACATTTCCAAGGAGCAGGTCGCTTTCGCCCGTCAGTCAACTGCGGGGCTTCCGGTTGAAGTGATTCACGGGGACTACCGCGACGTTACAGGCCGCTTCGACAAGATTGTCTCGATCGGGATGACGGAGCATGTCGGGCACAAGAATTACCGTCAGTTTTATGAGCTTCAGCGCGGCTGGCTCAAAAACGATGGCCTTATTCTCCAACATACGATCGGCAGCGACATCACCAAGACCACGACCGATCCGTGGATCGATCGATACATTTTTCCTGGCGGACTGGTCCCTTCCTTGCCCCAGCTCTCCGAAGCGTGGGAACAGAAACTCGTTCTCGAGGATCTCCACAACCTTGGAGCTGATTACGATCTCACGCTCATGGCCTGGCACCGCAATTTTCAAGCTGCCTGGCCCCGGTTTGAGGCACAGTATGGCGAGCGCTTCTATCGCATGTGGAGCTACTATCTGTTGTCGTGTGCAGGCGCTTTCCGCGCCCGAACGATTCAGCTCTGGCAATTTGTTTTCAGTAAGGACGGTCTTCCCGGCGGCTACCGTCGCCCTGCTAGAGCCACATGAGGCAGCAGGCATATAAGGTCGGCAAGGAAGGGTCTTTTGCCGTGCCCGGGGCCTTTGATGCTTACCACGCCAAATGCGAACGCTTTCGAAAACAGTTCCTCTTGGCCAAGAACGCCGGCCGAAACGTGAAGTTGGAGAAAACCACCAGCAACTTGTTCAGGAGCCGTCTGTCTTCCCTGGACGATCGAATCAAAGCCAGTGATTTCAATCAAATCCTCAGCCTCGACACCGCGGCAGGAACGGTCGACGTGGAGGGAATGACCTCCTATGAACGACTTGTCGGGGCTACCCTCCCCCACGGCTTCATGCCGGCAGTGGTGCCGGAACTGAAAACCATCACAATTGGCGGGGCCCTCTCAGGTGGTGGGCTGGAGTCCAGTTCCTTTCGCTATGGTTTCGTGCATGAGACCATTCAGGAAGTGGACGTCCTCACGGGCGCGGGTGAGCTGGTGACGTGTCGCCCAGGCAACGACCATCAGGAGTTGTTCTACGGTTTGGCCAATTCTTACGGCACCTTTGGCTACATCCTTCGAGTCCGCGCCAATCTAGTGCGGGTCGGTCCGTACGTTCGCCTGAGGCACACTCGCTACACCGATCACGAAGCGTTTTACAGAGATCTGGCAGAGTCGTGTGAAAAAGGTGCTGCTGAGGGGTCCGGCCTCGACTTTGTCGATGCAACGGTTTTCGGCACCAACGACATGGTGCTCTCAACCGGAGCGTTTGTTCGGGAGGTACCAAAGGTAAGCAGCTACACGGCCAAGGGAATCTATTACAAGTCCCTCAATCGGCTTGAGGAGGACGCCCTCACCGTGGCCGACTATATTTGGCGCTGGGACCCCGACTGGTTCTGGTGCTCCCGGGCCTTTGGAGCTCAATCGCCGGTCTTGCGTCCTCTCTTCACTGCTACCGGATTGCTGCGTTCAACGACATACTGGAAAATCCGGGCCTTCCTCGGACGGCATCCGCTTATCCAATACATTGCTACCCGGGGAAAGCGCTTTGAATGGGTCATTCAGGATGTTGAAATCCCGTTGGAGAATGCGCTGAAGTTCCACCAGTTTCTTCTCGAAAAGGTGCCGCTCCGGCCCTTCTGGATCTGCCCGGTGAAGTCTCCGGGAAGGAGCGATTGCCACCCGCTCTACCAGACGGATCCGGCCGTGCTCTATATCAACTTCGGATTCTGGGGCGGCGTCCCGGAGCTCCCGGGGCGAAAGGATCACCACAACCGCCTGGTGGAAGACAAGGTGATGGAGCTCGGCGGAAAGAAGTCTTTGTACTCAAGCGTCCACTACGAGGAAGACGTCTTCTGGAGCTTGTATAACAAACCGGCTTATGACCGGATCAAGAAAAGGTATGATCCAGATGGAGCCCTTCGAAACCTCTACCAGAAGTGCGTTCAGCGCCGCTGATATAGCGGCGCAGCGCCCGCTTCAATAGTTCTCCCGCTCGGGAATGTCGGTGAAGTTGATCTGAAGCAGGAGCAGGAACTTGTAGCTGTTGAAATGCGATGATCCGACAAGCGGCTCGGTTGAGAAAACGTTTTCACCATCATTGCGATAACCAAGGAGAGCGATCTTCGAGACCGAATTCTGCTTGTTTGACGAGTAGAGAACCAGCTCGGGAAACTCCGTCGACCCTGCCCCAGGAATGAGGATTGGAATGGCCGGTATCCCCACCAGGGAATTTGCGATGTCCATACCCAAGGCACCGCTGCGGACCTCGACAATCATATCGGCGGTTTCTGGCGTCGCCTGGAGAAGCGCTCCGTTTTCGCTCAGGAGTGCACGCACCGATCCGATGACATACCCCCGATCATAAGATTCGAGGAGCCCGGCATCGACGTAGACGCGCTCACCTGAAACCTGCGGAATTTCCACACCGCGCAATGAGTTGTCCACCGCCGTGCTCAGAAGCAGCTGTTCAATAGCTGTGCGCGGTGGATGCGTGTGCATTGAGGAGGTGCAGCCGCTCAGGAAAATAATTCCTGCAGCGAAGGCGCAATTCAGATAACGGAGGTTCCAACGGATCATTTGCATGGGTTCAGGTAGGATCATTCAATATCGGATGTAAATTCAATGAAGACGGCCGGCCCCTCTTTTCTCGCTCGCACATCAGGGCCCGGCATCGTGAGGCGTTCAGCCGGAACGCCGGAAACCTCTGTGAGATATTTCCAGACGCTGTTTTGGCGTTCGCGTCCGAGGTCTTCGAGAAAGGCCTCATCAGGCCGGTAGACCTCCAGGAGGCGCTGCTCAAGCATGCCAACACTTGTGGATGCACGGTCGGCGACGGCGACTCCGGTATCCTCCCTCGCGGCGGCATCGGCAGGCTCGGCCGTCGCAGGGACCTGCCGGGGACGGCGACTGGAGGCACCCGTGTAGAACCCCGATCCGAGCGTTCGCTGTTCAGTGGAGCCATCGGTGTAGAAACGATCCGAATGGGTCTCCTTTTCTGAATGAGCCCCCTCGCGCAGGTAAAAGCCCTCGCCTCTTCCATGATCCTCACCTGCTTTACCATCCTCCGGCGCTGCCTTCGCTGGAACGGAACCCGCCGTGTCACCCTCTGGAGGCGTCCCTCCAAACGTCTCGGCATAGAGCTCACGAAGGGCTTGGGTTCGCGATGAGGCCTGCTGCTGAGCGAGTGCGCTGTTCAATCGGGCAAGGGCCTCCGCTCCGGCATCAGCCGCCGGGTCTACCGAGGCTGTCAGAAGCAATTGGGCCCGTGGTCGCTCGCCAAGGAAAGTTGTCAGGGCTTCAAGCGTTTCAATTCCCGCTTCCGTCAACCCCGTCTGCCCCGCATCAAAACGAACGGCTGATAGATCCGTTTCCGGTCGGTCCGACTGAAGCAATGACAGCCCGGGGATGGATCCGCCGAGCATCGATCCGGCGATACTCAAAGGAGCTGTCAAAGCCCGCATGGCGGTGGTGCGGACGATCTGGAGGAAGAGCCCTGCCGGATCGAAGTCAGGATTATCGAGATCACCGCTGATCGGCACATCGAGGGTGATCACCCCATCGCTGTTCTCCAAGGCGGCAATGGCGACACCGACAGGGAGCAACCCCGTGCTTCCTTCGGCTGCTCGGCCAAACCGGAGGGTCTGGATCCGCAGTTGATTGCTGGCGTCGAGGTGGTTGGATTCAACCGCGACCGTAAAGTCACCACTGAAGGCACCCTGATCAATCGGGCGCCCGACGGCGTCGATCGCGTAGGGAGAGAAGGCCGCGAGCGGAACGGAACGGATCTCGGCGTCCACCTGCGTGTCGATCAAAGGATCCCCCAGCGCCAGCGAACCCGAAATATTCGCCGTGCCCGTCTCGGCAATGTTTCCGGAAAATGTCAGGTCTGTCCGCGCTTCCGGGTCGAGGCTGACATTTGTCGCGGAGAAATTCAGCGAACTCAGGGAAAAGTTGCCTGTCGGATTCACGGAAGCATCGGACCATTCGAGGGTGCCATCCTCCACCTGGACTCTTGCGATCAAGAGACTGAGCTCTGGACCCGACGCGTCGCCCTTGTCAGCGACCCCGGCGGCATCAGGCCCGTCCTCCTCGGCCCCCTCATCCAAAGGATCTCCCGGATCACCTGCACCGGGTTCCTCCGGTTCGGCTGCGGGGACGAAATTGAGCAAGGCAAGCGATCCATCTTCCAGGCGATCCACCCGGGCGTAGGGCTTTCGCAGGAACACCTCACTGCCCTCAATTGTCAAAGGCTCAAGATCGATCGTGGTATCACCGATTTGAAGCTCATCAAAGCGGAGCAAATCCGTCTCCTCACCGGGTATTCTGACGAGAAAATCCCGAACAGTTGTCCGATTCAGGATCCTTGCCACCAAGCGGTCCTCCTCTTCGAGGTGAGCGGTGGCCCGGCCCTCCATGCCCAGCACCGCCGAGACCAGACGGACCGGTGAAAGACTTTCGGCGAAATGCGCGAGCGCTCCCAGATCCAGTTCGGCGAGGGTGTATTCAAGATCCAGTTCGGCAGGATCCGGCACAACCACCCCTGACACCTGGATCGTCCCCTCGTCGTTGAGGCGCGCTGAAAAACTCACATTTGCTCTTTCTCCGGGAGCATTGGTGACGTTCTCAAGAAGGACTTCCAGATCGTGAACCCGCACCTGTCTTGCGGCTTCGCCTGTGGCGTCATCCAGTTCGAGTGCAAAGTCACCAAAAGCGAACGTTCCGAGGGACATGGTCCAAGCTGCCTCGCCGAGCGATTGGATATGCTGCAGGGCCGCGTTCACTGGAAGCGCGAGATCTTCTCCATCCGACCGAATTCCAAACTCGAGTTCACCGGCGGCCCCGCCCCCGTCAGCCAGGTCCTGATCAGCGGAGATCTCTCCGGATGCAGGGGGCAGAAGGTATTCCAGTAAATCCAGGGACCCATCTTCAAGAAGACGGGCGCGCAGGAAGCCTGATTGGATATCGATCCGACCAATCCGGCCCTCATACTCCAAAAGGTCGACCGTCAGCTCGCTGAGCTCGGCACTTTCAAGGAAGAAGAAGGGAGCATCAGATCCTTTTGGACGCAGTTCGATGGAGCTGACACCAAATGAGCCGGCGGTGATGCCGAGGCGGCCATTCTCACCAAGAGGTTCGAAGGCGTAGTCGAAAGCCCCCCGGGCGCGCCCTGAAGTGATCTCGAAGGCGAAGGCCTCCTCGTAGAAAGGCGCATAATCGGCCAGCTCCAATCCCTCAAGGGAGACGCTCCCTGCAAGGCTCAAAGGATTAAACTGAAAAACGCCACTGAGCAGCAGGACCTCGTCCACCCCGATGGTTGCCGCGAAATCGAAGGCGTTTTCATGTTCGGGTCGCGTGCGGATGTTGTCGAGAAAGAGGTTTATTGAGGTAATGGATCGCTCGAACCCAACGGCACGCGAACGATCGGTGAAATGGATCTCGGCATCCACCAGGTCGAAATTATCAAGGACAGCTTCCGGCAGATCAATCGGCGGGCTCTCAGGCCTGGGAGGCGCAGGTTCGAGTGGAGCGAGGGCATCAACAAGATTGATCGAGCCGTCCGCCTCGATCACGAGATAGACAATGGGCTCATGCAGAGCAAAACGGGAGGCTGCGAGTTCGCCCCGGAAGATCGAGGCGATGGGGTCGACATTTGCATAGACCCGATCAATCCGGATAACATCAGCCCCTTCGGCATCGGTCACCTGGACCCCGCGAAGCGTCACACTGAAAGTGAGAGGATTCATCCAAACCCAGCCAATCCGGACGTTTCCGACAATAGACGAACTAACGAGGCCGGGCGCAGCAAGCTTCAGGGCAATCGGAACCAGGACAAAGCCCGCCAACAGGTAGCACAGTGCCAAAATCCCTGCCGCCCACGTAATCCGTCGCTTCCAGTTTCCTTTTGATTTTGGCATATGGATAACTTATTTAATCACCGTCTTCAGGCAATTTGATTCACGAATGGATAGAAGGTTTCAGGCACCTTCTGGCAAGCGTTATCCCGCGCACTAAATGTCAGAAGAATGTGAAGCTTGCGGTTGCGTCACCTGGCGATTCATGGAAACATCCGGCTTATGTTAAATGTGCGGCGTCACGGACGTCTCTTCCTCAAGGCGGCAAAAAACTGGAGTGCGGACCAGGCTTTTCAACAGTCTGCCGCCCTCGCCTTTTATACGCTCTTTTCAATGGCCCCCCTCCTGATCATCGCCATCACGGTGACAGGGATTGTTCTGGGAGAGGATGCGGCAAAAGGTCAGCTGCTGGAGTCTGTCGGGGACTGGCTCGGCGAGGAAGGTGCCGCCACCATCGAGGAGACGATCGCCGAGAGCGATCCGAAGAACAGTGGCTGGATGTCGACGATCATCGGGACGGTCCTGCTCGCCATTGGTGCGACCACTGTCTTCGGGCAATTGCAGACCTCACTCAATCAGATTTGGCGCGTCGTGCCCAACCCAAAGCGGAACGGCATCTTCCTCTTATTGAAAACGCGATTTCTTTCGCTGACGCTGGTCTTCACTATTGGCTTCCTCCTCCTCGTCTCGCTCCTGCTCACGACAATGATCAGCGCCATTTTGCGCTTCGCGCACGACTTCGTCCCCCTTCAGGGAATAGTGCTTCGGTTGGCTGACTTCGGCGTATCGGTGGTCATCGTCAGTGTTCTGTTCGCGGCGATCTTCAAGGTTCTTCCCGATGTTCGGCTGCCCTGGCGGGAGGCCCTGACAGGTAGTCTGATCACGACGGTGCTGTTCATCGTCGGAAAGTATGTGATCCTGTTGTACATTACCTATACCGGAACAGCCTCGGCCTATGGCGCGGCAGGGTCCCTCGTTGCCATCCTCATCTGGGTCAACTACTCCGGCCTCATCCTCTTCTACGGCGTGCAAATCACAAAAGTTTATGCCGAGGATCGCGGGGTCCGGATCGAACCCAAACCGACGGCACGACGCGTCAGAATCGAAGTTGTTGATGCGGATTAGGTCATAAATCCGAGAAATCCGTACACAAAAACGGCCAGGCACCCTACGGCACGCGTGAATCCTGGCTACCGTTGCTGCCTTCCGGCCCTGGCGGGATTCACCGGTTCATCGCTGCATAGGACCCGGCCAGTTTCGACCGTTCACCATCCGGGGGCGGAGTTCAACCCTTTTCCTCAAATTCGATACCGGGTGGGCACCCCGCACTTGCACGCCGTCGGATCCAGGCTAGAAAAGATGTATGAAATCGATTCCGAATGCGGTGGTTGTCGGGTATGGTTATGCGGGCAGAGTCTTTCATGCACCTCTGATAAAGTTGGAGCCCTGTTTGCGTTTGCATGGCATCGTCTCGAGCGACCCGGAGAAGCGGAGAAAGATTGCCTCCAATCACGCGTGCAAGACCTACGAATCCATTGAGGGTGCTTTGGCCGACCCCGAGGTGGATCTTCTTGTTCTCGCACTGCCGAATCACTTGCATGCGCCGCTGGCATGCCAGGCAATGGAGGCTGGAAAACATGTCGTGACCGATAAGCCTATGTGCCGCTCGCTGGCAGAATGTGATCGGATGATTGAGACCGCCCGGAAGACGAATCGCATCCTCTCGGTCTTTCAGAATCGTCGCTTTGACGGGGATTTCCTCACCCTCTGTCAGCTTCTTGAGACCGGTCGGTTGGGCAAACTCCGCTGGCTGGAAATGGCCTGGCAGATGGCGCGGCCGACGCGGGGCTGGCGGTCTGAACCTGCACTCGGCGGGGGGCGTCTCTTCGATTTGGGTGCCCACATGATAGACCAGGCGCTTCTCCTCTTTCCTGAACCCGTCGAACGGGTTTATTGCCGCATGCACTGGGACCATCCGGATCATCAGGACGAAAGCCATGCCATGGTCGTTATCGGCTTCGAAGGCGGGCAGACAGCTGTTATCGACACCGGGGGCATGCATGCTTTGCCCAAGCCCCGGTTTCATGCGTTTGGAACCGCTGGTGCCTTCCGCAAGGAGGGGCTCGATCCGCAGGAGGAAGCACTCAAAGCAGGATGTCTGGAGGCGGCTGCTGAACCCCGGGAAGGCTACGGGACCTGGAGCGACGGTGAGAAAACGGAAGTGATCCAGACCCAAGCTGGCTCATGGCGCAGCTACTATCGTACAATTGCGGCTCAGATCAAAGGTGATCCCCTCCCCCATGCACCCGTTCAGCTTGAGGAAGCGAGGCGGGTGATGGCTGTTCTCGAGGCGGCTTACCAATCGGGTCGGGATGGGCGCGTCGTGACGGATATCGCTTGAAGCCAAAGCGTATCCTATGGCGCATCAATTCAGCGAGACATCATCCGGTGCATCGATCAGCGGGCTCAGCTCTGGTTGTTCCGACCGCAGAATGGTACGCCATGATCCAGCTGGTTCACCTTCCAGGTATTTCCGCGCAAGCGGTGCCACCACCCATGCATGTTCGTGCAGCTCGTTCTCCAGCTGGCCTTGGCCCCATCCTGAATAGCCGAGGAAGGCCCGGGTCACCAGATCCTCATTCAGTTTGATCAAGGCCTGCAAAGCCTCGGCCGAGATGCCAAAATACAAATTGAAGTTCCCGCCTTCGACATCCCAGGTCCATGCCGCCAGGAGAACCTCATCGGGCGCCACCGGACCCCCAAAATGAACCGGAACATCCGCGATCGGCGAGGCTTCGAAATCCGATTTCAAATCCCCCAGCGTGCGTTTGGTCGGGCGGTTCAGAATGACGCCGAGCGCCCCCTCTTCCCTGGAGTGTGCTGGCAGAAGGATGACACTCTGGGCGAAATTCGAATCCAGCAGCCCCGGATGCGCCACGAGAAGGTTGCCGCGAAGGCTGGACGGAGGGGGTTCGATGTCGCGCATAACAAAGAAGGAGTTATCCGAGTTTGAGGACCGTAATACCCGCCTCGGAAAGGAGCTCATACACCAGCGGATCATTACCGTAATCCTGGTAGTATTTGATGGCACGAATTCCTGAAGAGGCGAGAATCTTTGTACAATTGATACAGGGAAAATGCGTGATGTAGGCGGTGGCTCCATCTACCTGGATTCCCCGCCGTGCGGCGTCGGCGATGGCGTTCTGCTCTGCGTGAACCGTCGCCTGCTCATGTCCATCGCGGACCCGGCTGGTGTGGGGCGAGCCGGGGAGGAAGCCGTTGTAACCGGCGGCGATGATTCGATTGCGGTGGGCACCGGAAGACACCAACACGCAGCCGACGTGCAGCCGCTCGCAGGCCGAGCGGGAGGCGATCAGGAGAGCTGCGCCCATGAAATACTCATCCCACGATGGACGACGGTGTTGTTGTACAACACGTGCGATCCCGTCGAGAAACAGCGCGGGGGAGGCCTCAGGAGCACCGTGGAATGCCAATGAATCACTGCTCATGGGCATGACGATGCCGAAACCGCCCGGCGGAGCAAACAGGTTTCAGGCAGTCTGCAACATCATTCGCATCCTGCTGCGTTGACCCCCCGAAAGGTTTGCCCTAGGATGCTCCCGTGAATACCCGCTTCGTCGAACCTGAGATCCTGGACCAACTCGGAGAAGAAGACCCGGAAGCCGTGCGCACCCGCGGGGACCTTCGTCGGCTGAACTCACTTATGGGCAATATGAGTTGGCTCTCGGCCACCCTCAGGTCGGTCTTGCAGCCAGGAGATCGGGTGCTTGAATTGGGTGCTGGCGATGGCACATTCGCCATTGAGCATCTGGTTCCTCTGTTTCAAGAGAGCGCGCGGGCGGATACCCCCTGCTCATACACAGGCTTCGATCGTTGGTCCAGGCCCCAAGCCCTTCCAGAAGATTTCGATTGGGTGCAAGGCGACATCCTGACTTACCAGGATTGGGAGGCATACGACGTTGTGGTCGTCAATCTGCTTCTCCACCAGTTTTCCGATCAGGAACTCGAAGAGCTGGGAAAGGGCATCCGGATCCATGCTCGCAATCTGATCGCCAATGAAACCGCCCGCAGCTGGGGCGCGCTCTGGAAAACCCGGGCCAGCTTTCTCCTCGGGCTGGGGTACGTAAGCCGACATGACGCCCTCGTGAGCATCCGAGCTGGCTTCCGTGAAAGAGAGCTTCCGGTTCTCCTTGGATTGGACCCACCTGCCTGGGATGTCCCCGTGCACACCACACCGATGTGCGCTTACCGGATGGTCGCGACGAGGCTATCGACCTCATGACCTCTATAATGATTCATCATAAGCAACCCCCTCCCAGGCTCCAAATCATCGGTGGCGGCGTGGCTGGCTTATTCCTCGGACTTCTCCTCCGACGGGCGCATGTTCCTGTATCAATTTTGGAACGGGACACCTACCCCCGGCACCGGGTGTGCGGGGAGTTCATGGCGGGAAATGGGGAAGGGCTCCTCAAGGAGGCTGGCATCACCTTTTCACGAGCGGTTTTTCCCGGACACAGGCAAACCCACTGGTACTCCGGAGGGCGGAGCTCAGGCACCTTTCCTCTTCCTCGCCGAGTTCTGGGCGTATCCAGATTTCATCTGGATGCCACCCTCGCGAGGGCTTTTGCCGATGCCGGCGGAGAGCTCATTACGAAGTGTCGAGTGCCCCGAAAGCAATTCGGTATGGAGGGGATGATCCTTGCCCATGGCCGCAGAGCCAGGCCTTCCCCGTGGATCGGACTCAAGGCCCACTACACAGGCCTGAATCTTCCCCATGGCCTGCAGGTTCATCTTGGACATCAAGCTTACGTCGGCCTCTCTGCAGTGGAGAATGGACGAACGAATGTCTGCGGACTCTTTCGGCGGCGTCCGGTGGCAACCGCTCGCCGGGAGGCAAATCTCGGCACCTACCTCAAAACAAGTGACCTCGGCAATCTGGCCGACTTCCTCGAAACCGGCACGATGGACCCGGCCAGCTTTTGCGGCGTATCCGCCCTTTCCTTTACTTTTCCCACCACGGCTCCCGGAACAATCGCCATCGGCGATCATTTTGGAGTGATCCCACCTTTCACGGGCGACGGCATGAGTCTGGCGCTGCAGAGCGCATCCGAAGCGGCCCCGATCCTGATTCAATACGCCCTCGGAAAACTCTCCTGGGCCGAGGCCGCTCGAATCATCTCCAGACGTCATCATAAAGCCTTTGGAGCCCGCTTTCGCTGGGCCCGCCTCATTCACCCCTGGCTCCTCCAGCCGGGTGGCCAATCCCTCCTCCGCACCGGGGCCCGGATGGGGCTTATTCCTTTCCGCAGCCTTTACGAACGCACCCACGCACCGCTTTCCTGATGTATTTACAGAGTCTGGCCACAGCCACCCCATCCTGCCGCCTGACCCAACAGAGTTGCTGGGAAACCTTCAAAGCATCAGCTGCGGCAGACAGACTCCGCCCACGGACACGCGACCTCGTCCGACGGGTTCTTCTCGGTGACAATGGCATAGAGGCACGACACTTTGCCCTGCCCCCGGCCGATGGTTTATTCGAGCTGGACGCCGAGGCCCTGAACAAGGCCTTTGAGCGGGAAGCCCCGAAGCTTGGCATGAACGCCCTGCGCAACGCCTTGGAACAAGCGGAGCTCCTGCCGCGCGACCTCGACGGGCTTGTCGTCTGTACCTGCACCGGTTATCTGTGTCCCGGCCTCAGCAGTTTCATTGCCGAGGGCATGGGCCTGCGGCGGGACGCCTGCCTCCTCGACCTTGTCGGTCTGGGTTGTGGAGCGGCCATTCCATCGCTTCGAACAGCCCATGGGTTGCTAGCGGCAAACCCAACCGCCCGCATGGCCGTGGTGGCGGTCGAGCTGTGCAGTGCGGCCTATTACATGGACAATGATCCGGGCGTTATCATTAGCGCCTGCCTCTTCGGTGACGGAGCGGCGGCGGCAATTTTCTCCGGTGCCCGTGGACCGGCCCAGTGGCGAGCTCACGCTTTTGATGCCTGGCATCTGCCTGAGCAGCGGGAAGGTCTCCGTTTCGAAAACCGGGGGGGCAAGCTTCGCAACCGGCTTGCCCAAAGTGTTCCCGCCGTAGCGGCAGAAGCTGTCAGTCACCTTTTCGAGCGCCAGGCCAACGTTCAGAAGACTTCCGAATCGGCAGTCTCAGCGGCTGGATTCTTCGCGCCCAATCCAGGCGGACTTCCCGTCCAGACCCCAACCGCAGCCCCACCCTACAGGATCACTCACGGAGGCGGCCAACGGGTGCTCGACGCACTTGAGCAGGCGCTCGGGGAGCAACCGCTGAAAGAGGCCCGCGAGGTCCTCCGCTGTTACGGCAATCTGAGCAGCCCCAGTGTGCTTTTCGCATTAAAGGAGTACCTCGATCGACCGGATGCCATCCAGGAGCATCTCTGGCTGGCGAGTTTTGGCGCGGGTTTCAATGCTTACGCCTGTTCGCTTCAACGAGAGTTATGAGGTGCGTTCACCCTCGAGGGGCCACAATGAGGCGGCTCATCGATAAGGGGAACACCCTGCATCCGGATTTATCTTAAGAGAGTCTTCTTGATAAGCCCTTCGAGATTCTCATTTCTCATCGGAACAGGCGTAACTTTCAGGCTTTCCTGAACGACAGGCAGATGGCAGATTGACATCCGATCGTTCGCCTCCGACCTTCGCATTGACCTCTGCACTCGTGATTATGAATTCTCCACATATCTGGAATTTTACTCGTTTTGGTGGCCTGCACCAAGTTGTCATCAGTACGGCGGATGATCTCCGCAACCTCAAGAATCTCGATCCAAAGCTCTGGGTCGCCTTGGCGTGTCCAGTGGCCGGCCTGGAGATCGATAAAGAAACTTTGGCGTTGCTCGACCTCGACAAGGATCAACGCATCCGCATCCCGGAAATCCTCGAAGCCATCCAGTGGGCTTCCCTGCGCCTCAAAGATCTGGAATTTTTATTGGCCTCCAGTGATACCCTGCCCCTCGACGCCCTCAATCCGGACACCCCCGAAGGGCAACGCACCCTGGCTTCCGCGCGGACGATCTTGGCCGGACTTGGAAAGGCAGATGCCCAGGGCGTCACCTTGGCGGATGCCGTTGCCCGGGTCGATCTCTTCGCCGCGACCACGCTCAACGGCGACGGCGTCATCACTGAAGCAACCGCTGAAGATGACGCAGAGGTTAAGCAGATCATTCAGGAGATTCTCGCTACGGTGGGGGGAACGCTCGACCGATCGGGCAACCAGGGCGTCGACCAATCCCGGACCGACGCCTTTTACGACGCCTGTGTTGCCTGTGTCGGCTGGCTTACTCAGGGGCGCTCCCCCGAGATCAACACGCTGGGTGAAGATACCCCCGCCGCTGCGGCCGCCGTGAATGCCATCCAGGCTAAGGTCGACGATTACTTCGCCCGAACGCGATTGGCGGCGTTCGATGCCAGAGCGCTCCATGCCCTCAACCGCTCGGAGAGTGAGTACCTTGAGCTGTTTGCAAAAGATTTGTCCATCACCGCGCAGGAGATCGAAGAATTTCCTCTCGCCCGTGTTGAAGCCGGGAAACCGCTGCCATTGCTCGAGGCGGTCAATCCAGCTTGGGCCGATGCGCTGGCCGCTCTCCACCGCCTTGTCGTCCAGCCGATCTTCGGCCAGGAGACGGATCAACTGAATGAAGAACAATGGAGTCAGCTCAAAGCGCGTTTCGCACCTTACAATACGTGGATCGCAGCGAAGGGCGGAGCCGTCGTCGAGGTGCTCGGACCTGAACGTATTGAGGAGATCCTGGCGTCCGATACCCGCAAACGCGTCAATGCCCTGATCGAAGCGGACAAGGCACTGGAACCCGAGTTCAACTCCATCCATGGGGTCGAGCGACTCATTCGCTACGGCCGCGATTTCCGGACCCTTCTCGACAATTTTATCAACTTTCTCGATTTCTACGCCCCCGAGAGGAGAGCCATCTTTCAGGCGGGAACCCTCTTCCTCGACAGTCGGAGCACCGAATTGTGCATCCAGGTGGATGGGGCATCACCTTTGGCGGCCATGAGTAAGGTCTACATCGCCTACTGCGACTGCACCCGCCACGACCAGCCCCCGATGAAGATCGCCGCCTGCTTTACCCAAGGGGATAGCGACTACCTCTTCGTCGGTCGGAATGGCTTGTTCTACGACCGAAAAGGGCGGGATTGGGATGCAAAGATCACCGCGGTGGTCGATAGTCCAATCAGTGTGCGCCAAGCCTTTTTCCTGCCCTACAAGAAGCTCGTTCGGATGATCGAGGAGCATGCCGCCCGGCGCGCCGCCGATGCGGAAGCGAAGTCCGAGGCCCGCATGTCCGCTGCAGCCGATGCCGGCACCGACGTGACCACCTACACGGCGGCAGAGACGGCGGCCCCGAAGAAGGTAGACGTGGGCACAGTCGCCGCGATCGGGGTGGCCATATCCGGGGGGATTACTGCCCTCACCCTGATTCTCGGTTACGTTTTTGGACTGAAGCTATGGCAGTATCCGCTCGTCCTCGTCGGCCTCGTCGCCGTGATTTCGGGTCCATCCATGCTGATCGCCTGGTTGAAGCTCCGGCAGCGGACGCTCGGTCCGATTCTCGAAGCGAATGGGTGGGCGATCAATGGTCGCGTCAAGATCAGCGTCCCGTTTGGAACACGGTTGACGTGCCGAGCGAAGCTGCCCCCCGGCTCCCGCTACACTCAGGTTCACCTGAACGAAGAAGAGTCCGCTCGGGGACGGCGTATCTTCCTCTGGGCCGTCTTGATGATCACAGTCCTCGCCGCGCTCGTCCGCTGGGATGCCAGCCGCCATGACGGAACCTATTTTTGGCAGGAGTCCGAGCCCGCACCGATTGTAGAGGAACCCTGAGCCGAACGGACGACAGCTTAGGCTCAAGAGCCCATGAAGGGCATTTGGCTGGACCCTGCCTGACAGGTCCTTGAGTGTGACCCTGTGACTGAATTGAATGATTTTCTCCTGCGGATCGGCACCCCGGAAAACTGGATGCCCTTGATCAGCTTTCTCATCGGCGCGCTGGTTATCGCCCTCTTGGCTTTCTTGGCCAATTTTGTCGCGAAACAAGTTATCGTGCGCGGGATCGATGCGATCGCCAAAGCCTCGGGCTTTAATTTGCTGATCCTCCTGCGCAAGCACGGGGTCTTCCGTCGGTGCTCGCATCTGGCGCCGGCGCTCGTCATCCACTTCTTTGCACCGGTTCTCTTGGTGGGGTGGCCCATTGTTGTCGAGATCGCCCGCGTGGGCGTGGTCGTGTATTTGATCGGTGTTGTTCTTCTGGTCCTCGATGCTGCGCTCAATGCGGCGCTTGATGGCTACAACCAGTCAGCGTCGGCCCGGCAGATGCCGATCAAGGGCTTCATTCAGGCCGTCAAGCTGATCCTGTTCTTACTTGGGGCGGTTCTGATCATTGCCGCCTTGATCGGGAGATCGCCGTTCATTCTGTTCTCGGGCCTAGGCGCGCTCACGGCGGTGCTGATGTTGATCTTCAAAGATGCAATCCTCGGCTTTGTCGCAGGCATTCAGCTTTCGGCCAACAAGATGGTGAAGACGGGAGACTGGATTGAAATGCCCAAGCAAAATGCAGACGGCTTTGTCATTGATGTCTCACTCACCACCGTGAAGGTTCAGAACTGGGACAAGACGATCACGACCGTCCCGTCATACATGCTGATTTCTGATTCGTTCAAGAATTGGCAGGGCATGTTCGATGAGGGCGGGCGGCGAATCAAACGATCGATCTATATCGATATGCGGAGCATTCGCTTTCTGGACGAAGAACTTCTGAAGCGCTTTTTGAACATTCGTCGCCTGCGTCCCTATCTCGAGACCAAGCTCGAAGAGATTCAGAAGTATAACGAGGAATCCAAGCTGGAGCTGGGCGATCTCGTGAATGGACGGCACCTCACAAATATCGGGACATTCCGCGCCTATTGCATCGCCTACATTCGCGAGCACAAGAAGATTCACCCTAACATGATGCAGCTTGTGCGGCAGCTTCAACCGACACCACAGGGGCTTCCGCTGGAAATCTATGCCTTTACCAGCGACACCGCCTGGGTCCTCCATGAGGGAGCCCAAAGCGATGTTTTCGATCACCTTCTGGCAATCTTGCCTCACTTTGGGTTGCGTATTTTTCAACAGCCCGCCGGCAGTGACCTCGCTGATGTTGGAGCGCACTTGGCGGCCATATCGGCTCGCGCAAATTCCTCTTCAGGTGACGCTCTTGAGGCAGAGCCCGAGACAACTTCGGTCACTCAGGGATGAGAGAAAATCCAAAGGTCCGCTCCTGATGAAATCACAGGTTCGGGCCAAAACGAAGGAAGTCCCGGAATGAACGGGGTTGAACCGTGTCAGAAGGAAATGTGGTCCGGGTCGGCACCAAAGCGAGTTCCGTCGTTCAGGCCATCGATCCGTTTCATTTCCTCGGCGCTCAGTTCAAAGTCATAGAGTTCGGCATTCTCACGGATGCGATCGGGATGAGCCGATTTTGGAATGGTGACAACGCCGTGCTGCAAATCCCAGCGAAGAACCACCTGCGCCGGCGTCTTGCCTCGAGCTTCCGCGATCTCGCGAAGGACCGCCTCCTCCCCCACTTTCCCCTGCATCAGAGGCGACCAGGCAACCGGGGTGATCCCGCGACTGCGGTTGGCGTGAAGGAGTTCGGGCTGAAGGAGGCGCGGGTGAAACTCGATCTGATTCACCATTGGGGTAACGGTCGCGTCCACACAAAGTTCATCGAGGTGGTGTGGGAGATAATTGGATACACCGATTGCCCGCGCCTGCTTCCGTTCGTAGAGAGTCTCCATGGCCCGCCAAGCGTCCCCATAGGCCCCCGGTATCGGCCAATGCAAAAGGTAGAGGTCGACATAGTCTGTTCCAAGACGCTGGAGGGATTCCTCGAAGCCACGCAGCACACCGTCGAATCCTGCTCGGATGCTGTCGTTCCAGCACTTGGTCGTGAGAAACACATCCTCCCGCGGCACGCCGCTCTCGGCCAGGGCCGATCCCACGTAACGCTCATTCCCATAGATCGCGGCGGTATCGATATGACGGTATCCGATTTCGATAGCAGCCAGCACGGCCGTGCGCAGGACCGACGCTTCCTCCAGTTTCCAGGTGCCGAAGCCCAGTTGCGGGATGCGAGTGCCATTCACCAAAGTGATCGTATCCGCCAATGTACGCGTAAAGTCGCTCATACCGCCAAAGAAAGCGCCTCCAGGGGGAAGGTCAAGCGATGGGCCCAGACACGCCACTCACTTGACTGAGTTCACCCTCTCAGCAGGAACTCCAATGAAAACGCTCGCAACGGCCTCCTCCCCCCGGTTTTATCCGGTATGCAAGCCAGAGAGGAACCAGCCAGCCCACACCAGATTCTAACGGACTACTACGCCACCCCGGAGGACAAACACACCTATCTGGATGTGCTCTTCACGACTTCCGCCCAGCACTACGATCGCATTCTTCGCTATGGTTTCCTCGGCCTGGGAGGCATCCACCGACTCAGGGCCTTGCGCCGGGCCGGGCTCCAACCGGGAATGCGGGTGCTGGATGTCGCTTGCGGGACAGCCGCCGTCATGCAACAGGCCGCAAAGATCACGCCTATCTCTCAGATCGTTGGGCTGGATCCGAGCGCGGGTATGCTGAAGGTGGCTCGATCGAAGTTTCCTGAAGCCACCTTTTGGCAGGCACAGGCCGAGGCAATCCCCTCGCCAGACGGTGCCTTCCACTTCCTCGTCATGGGCTATGGCTTGCGCCACGTGGATTCCCTCACAGCGACCTTTCGGGAATATTTGCGCGTTCTCAAACCCGGTGGGAAGGTGTTGATCCTTGAGATCTCCCGTCCAGGGTCCACCGTCGGCTACGCCTTTGCAAAGGCCTACCTCAAGCACTTCCTCCCTACCCTCGCTTTGATTACATGCCAGGATAAAGGTGCCCGTGAGATGATGCGCTATTTCTGGGACTCGATTGACGCCTGTGCCAGTCGCGAGACGATTCTCGGCGCGCTGGCCACGGCAGGTTTTGAAACCGCCCAGCACCAGTGCGAACTGGGAATGTTCAGTGCCTTTTCCGCCATCAAGCCGTTGGACGGAGCTCCGGTCAGCCCTCGAGCGTAACCTCGATCCGGGAGCCGTCGCACAACACCTCGGCCGCGACCCAGTTTCCTTCGATCGCCTTGCCGTCGACGGTAAGGCGACGAACCCCTTTCTGAAGACCGTTTGGATTTCGCACCTCGATCTCGATCATCTTGTCGCGAAAGAGACGCCGCATGGAATAACCCTCCCAGGTCGAAGAAATGCACGGGTCAATTGTCAGGCCATCGCGTTCTGGACGAATGCCGAGGATGTGGTTGGTCGCGGTATAATAACTCCAGGAAACCGTTCCCGAAAGCCAGGGAACACGGGAGGTGCCAAACTTCTTTGAGAATTGAGAATGGGTGCTCTGGTTATGCGCGTAGGGCTCAATCTGCCGGATATCCGCAATGTCATTCTGTGCTGACGGCATGTAAGCACGGTAGTATTCATAGGCCTGATCGCCGTTGCCTCGCGCGATTTCAGCCAACACAATCCAGCTCTGCGTGTGGCTGAAGATACCGGCGTTCTCCTTGTTTCCCGGATTCATCAGAACGGCACGCATGACCTCGACCGGCATCTTCCCGATCGGCGGTGCACAGATAGCCACACCATACTTCGTGGCCAGCTGCTCCTTCACTGCTGCAAGGGCCGAGTCACGCTGCGCCTCGGTGGCCGCCCCCGAGAGAATGGCCCAACATTGGGTGTTCAGGTAGATCCGGCCTTCTTCAGCGTCTTTCGTGCCATAGACCGTCCCGTCTTCACCGATGGCCCAGATAAACCATTCGTCATCCCAGGTCACTTTCTGGATCCGCTCATCCAATAC
>CAYOIB010000031.1:0-26428 GCA_964403935.1 uncultured Puniceicoccaceae bacterium
TGGAACCAGACGGTAATCCTGGCAGTTATCTGCGATTCAACACGTGGAACAACATTTGGGCTATCGCAATTGAAAACACCAGCTTAGAGTATGAGTTCAACTTCGACTACATCATTCATCAAGCCGCAAATTACACCGGTTGGGAAGTGATTGGCGTCGAAGCGGGCCAGGCAGTTACCAACATACATAAGCAGCAACGTTATGGTGAAGGCTCTGTACTCGCTGGTGGGCCCAGCGGAGGAACCCTGCTTGCCCGAGGTGATTTGAGCGGAGAGGGCGAAGGTTGGCTATCCCAAGAAAGTGGTGCGATTGCAGTTGGAGAAGAGTTCTCTTCCATCATTTTCCGTCTGCACCGTAACGGTAATGGCACCGCCTTCCCAACCGGTCAGGCCGGCTTCGACAATATCACGATCATCCCTGAGCCCTCGACCTACGCCGCCTTCTTTGGGGCGTTTGTTCTGGGCATCGCCCTCTGGCGCCGCCGCACGACGGCCCAGCGCTAAGCCAACGCGTTTGGCACGCATTTATCAGTAGTCGATCTTAGGCAGTAGATTCATATTCAGGGCGGGTGATGCGAAAGCGCGTCACCCGCCTTTGTTGTGGCCGATCGAATTTCGGTCGAAAGAAGGTGGAGCTCTCGCATGGGGCTTCCATCTGAGAACACACCAGCAGGAAGCCGTGTACCCTGCACGTGTCAACGATTGCCCCTTCCACCGCGATCTGCCTCTTCTCCATGCCGGACTGCGATACCGGCGGCAGCCAACCCGCAGACAATCCAAAAGTCGCTCGATAGAGCCCTATCGCCCCTTTATTCAAATTTCAAACCGGTTTAAGAAAATATCTCTTGAAGTGTGCGCAGGTGAGGCTATTAAGATCATCAGGGGGCAATACGCCTCCCGACTGCAATCAAATCAAATCATCATATACCTTATGAACCCAATTCTCAAAACATGTAGCATGGCCCTTGCGCTCTGCACCCTTGCCGAAACCGCCTCTGCCCAGATTTTCTACGAAGGCGATTGGTCGACCGAGCCACCAGGTATTACTACGTTCACTGACGGAACCTCGGGACTGGGGGTTATGGGGCTTGTCGGCACCCGACGCTCTGCAACTGAAAACAACGTAGCCACCTCACCTTTTTTACAGGAAACCGGAGGCAACCCTGGTAACTACCTCAGCGCATACCGCTATAACTTCGTTTTGTCCGTTGCTATCGACCATGATCCAATCGCTGCGAGCGAGGGTTATCAGCTCAACTTCGATTACTTCATCGATCATGTGGGTAGCTGGACGCGTTGGGAAGTGATCGGCGTTGAAGCGGGCCAGACGGTTACAAATCTGACTGGAAGCCGCGATCACGGCACACAATTTGCTAATGGCGATCCCAGTGGACCCGTAGGGGGAATTCGCCTTGCCTACGGCAGTCTGCCCAACCTCGTGACCGATGGGTGGCAATCCTCTGAGAGCGGCCCTATTATCATCGAAGAAGACGTCTCTTCCCTCATCTTCCGTATTCATCGTGAAGGTAATGGGACCACCGAAATCCAAGCCGGCTTCGACAATATCACGATCATCCCTGAGCCCTCGACCTACGCCGCCTTCTTTGGGGCGTTTGTTCTGGGCATCGCCCTCTGGCGCCGCCGCACGACGGCCCAGCGCTAAGCCAACGCGTTTGGCACGCATTTATCAGTAGTCGATCTTAGGCAGTAGATTCATATTCAGGGCGGGTGATGCGAAAGCGCGTCACCCGCCTTTGTTGTGCCAAGACAACAAAGAAACGATCCACCTTCACCGCCATTGTTGCCACAACATCCATAAGGTGCCCTCGGCTTTTCGCACGGCTCATCCACATCCCCACCCATCCCCGTCCCCCCATGGGTTGCACCGATCCGGATCCGGCATGCCCGGATGAAATCACCCCAGGAGCCAATAACCCGAAATGAATCTGAAGTAAGTTAACCCCGGGTGAAGATGCCTTCGCCCCCTTGATTTCCCATCGAAAAGAAGCTGAAGGCCCTCTCACGTGGAGCGTTCACATGAGGGCACCTGCACAAAACCCGCAATACCCTCCTGGATAAGCGATCGCCCCCTTTGCTCCGTGCAAATCCGTGTCATTCCGTGGATAAACCTCCCTTCCAAGCAGATCTTGTCAAAGATTCGATGGAACCCGCTGCCAAACCCGGAGCCACCCGAGGTCCATGTTTTGGCAGACGCAGCGACACTTAAGGCCCCGAAAAAGACAATATTTCCCTTGATCCATAAGGCCTTCGTCCGTATAGGATTAACCTGTGTTTGTTAATTATTCCTCTTCGCCGCAATAATCCCCTCCTCCAGCAATGGAAGGTGACTAAGTAGAAAGGTTGGTCCATGAATCTCAGGTTATTTCTCGTAACAGCCCTCGCTGCTACATGCGCGCTCACGGCAAAGGCTCAGATCTTCTATTTTGAAGACTTCTCGGCCTTTCCTGCCCCGGTCCCAGCTGATCAAGAGGGCGTCTTCACCCAAGGAACCACGGCGATGAACAAGCTTTGGTTATGGGGCACGGAAATGTCTGTGGCCACCGACGGCGGGAACCCCGAAGCGTGGCTCGCCACCGGAAGCTTCAATGCGGCCGCATGGGTGGCTGTTGCCGCACCCGCAACCAGCCAGACTTTGACCTTCAGCGTTGATTATCGCATTGATGAAAACCCATGGAACCAGCATTTCGATGTCATTGGGGTCAGTGGGGGTGATGTCGTTTCAGAATTGGGCGGTGTAAACGAGAAGCCCACCGGCGGCGATCTTCTCTTTGGCGGCCCCCTTATTGGCACCACCAACGGAGACTGGGCCACCGTCAGCCACGATATTTTGATTCCAAGCGGCTACAGCGCTGTGATTTTCCGAGTGGCAACAAATCACAATCCCGATGCTATCCGCGGCTTCGATAACATCTCGATTTCCGCAATCCCCGAGCCCTCGACCTATGCCGCCGCCTTCGGCACCCTCTTTCTAGCCCTGGCCCTCTGGCGCCGCCGCACCACCCAACGCTAGAGCAACGAGCCCCGAGGCTCCTGTTTATTTAACCATTCAAGCGGGTGACACCTCAAAACGTCACTCGCTTTTTCTATGGTTTCCTTCGGCCCTCACCCCGCCTCCCCAACCCCTCCAACCACCGCAAGCGGCGACCCCATACATCTTCCGATTCACCGCCTTCCGCAAGCGGACTGCTTTCCGTGCAAATCCATGTCATTTTGTGGATACCGTGGATAAACCCGCCTCGGTCAGTCCTGAGCTGAAGTCTCTCCAAAAGTTACGCAAAAGCAGCCGGAATGGGGCTTCCCGGGGGGGGCAACAATATATTACCTGGTAAACTATGGGATGCTTCGGGCGGATCCAAAGGGTATCGGGCGGCAAGTTGTTCACACGGTGGACATCCCGCTTGCGCTAGGGGGGGCCGCTTGTTGGCGTGCTTGGGATGCGGATTTACTTCATGAGTATCGGTGGAACGGGGATGGGCAATGCGGCGATCCTCATGCGGCAACTGGGCCATGAAGTTTTGGGCACGGACCAAGAGATTTACCCGCCCATGAGTGATGCTCTGGCGGCGGCGGGGATTGAACCGCTTCGCGGCTATGATCCGGAGCGTCTGAAGACACTCGCACCGGATGTCGTCGTCGTGGGCAACGTGAACACACGAGGAAATCCGGAGATCGAGTGGCTCTTGGATACGCGGAGGTTTCCCATGGTGTCCCTCCCCGGCCTGCTCAATGAGTACCTCCTGCGGCGGCGACGGAACATCGTTGTCTGCGGAACCCATGGCAAGACGACCACCACCGCGCTTTGCGCGCACCTGCTCGCCGGAAGCCAAACGTCACCCGGCTATTTCATCGGAGGTGTTCCTGCCGGACTGCCCAGCGGTGTTCAACCCGGTGTCGACGGAGGGCCTTTTGTGATCGAGGGGGATGAATATGACAGCGCTTTTTTTGACAAACGCAGCAAATTCATTCACTACGCGCCCAATATCCTCGTTCTGAACAATTTGGAATTCGATCATGCCGACATCTTCCGGGATGTGGAGGACATTGCCCGCAGCTTTCGCCATGTCATGCGCTTGGTCCCCGGAAGCGGAGCGATTCTGGCCAACGGGGATGATCCCCTCCTTGCCCCGCTTCTGAACATCTCCTGGACCCCGATTCTGCGGGTGGGTGTGGGGCCGGACAACGATCTGGTGATCGCGGATTTTTCGGATTCCACCTCGGGCTCGAGTTTCGACCTTATTTATCGCGGGAAGCTGTGGGCCTCCATCAACTGGCCGCACTGGGGACTCTTCAACGCACGCAATGCCGCGATCGCTGCTCTTGCGGTGACGCGCCTTCTCGGCCTCGAAAACCCATGCTCTTTTGACCTGGAAAAACTCTCTGCCTTTCAAGGGGTGAAGCGCCGACAGGAACAGTTGTTTGACGACGGCACCCTTGCGATCTTGTCCGATTTTGCCCATCACCCGACGGCGATTGCCGGAACGCTCTCGGGCATGCGGGCACGTTTCCCAAACCGGCAAATCATTGCCTGTTTTGAAGCCCGCTCCAACACCGCCTGCCGCAACATTCATCAGGACGGATTTACCGAAGCGCTGGCCTTGGCGGACCGCATCCACCTCGGTTCCATTTTCCGGGCCGACCGCTACAGCGCGACCGACCGCATTAACTTCAAGACGATGGTGGAGCGCATCGGTGATCGGGCCATCGCCCACCCCTCCAACGCTGAGCTTGGAGAAGCCGTGGCGCGGGAGATCGCGACCAGCGAGCCAAAGGTCATCTGCTTTTTCTCCAATGGTTCCTTTGACGGCGTCATCGCACAATCCGTTGAAAGCACGCGGGCGCAGAAGTCCGTGCGATCAGCAGTCATAACCCCCGGCTCCTGATGTGCTTCAAAATGGGTTCAACCCCGACCTCACGGCCACCCACGATGCTTGACGCCCTTTATCGTGAAAGCATCCTTTCCCCTTCAGGCGTGTCCGCCAGATTATCTGACGGCGCATGACTCGATCACGCACATGCTTCTAGTCATCGATAACTATGATTCATTCACCTATAACCTCGTGCAATATTTTGGCGAACTCGGGGTTGAGCAACGGGTCTTTCGAAACAACGAGATCACGCCGGAGGAAGCCCTGGCGCTCAAGCCCGATCGGGTTCTGATCTCCCCTGGCCCTTGCAGCCCGAATGAAGCAGGCAACAGTATGGGCATCATTGAAGTTTTTGCCGAAAACCGCACGCCCCTGTTTGGAGTCTGCCTGGGCCACCAATGCGTCGGCCAGTATTTCGGAGGAAAGGTCGTGCGGGCGGATCGCCTCATGCACGGCAAGACATCGCCTGTCCGACACAACAAGTCAGCCCTCTTTTCAGGGCTGCCCTCTCCTTTTGCAGCCACGCGCTACCATTCGCTGCTCGTCGAACGCAGTTCCTTTCCCGATTGCCTCGAAATCACAGCAGAAACCGACGAAGGTGAGATCATGGGCTTACAACACCGCGACCTCCCCATCTGGGGCGTGCAGTTTCACCCGGAATCCCTCGCAACCGAAAACGGCCTCGACCTTCTGAAGAACTTTCTCGCCCTCCCATAGGCACCCCGCCCATGCAATGCCCGAAATGCAGTGCCAAGGACACACGTGTCATTGATTCCCGCGTCGCTCGCAACGGAACGTCCATCCGGCGCCGTCGGTCCTGTACCCAATGCGATTATCGGTTCACCACGGCCGAAGAAATTGTCCGAGAGGGCCTCTTCGTCATCAAACGCGACAACCGGAGGGAAGAATTTGATCGCCTCAAGGTCCTCAACGGCCTTCGGCGCGCGACCGAGAAAAGGCCCATCGACAGCGAACAAATCGAAATCCTGATCTCGGATGTCGTCGCCGAACTGGAAAGTGAGTTCGATTCGGAGATACCGACCCGCGCCATCGGCGAACGGATCATGGCCCGCCTCAAAAACATCGATCAGATCGCCTACGTGCGATTTGCCAGCGTTTACAAGAAGTTTGCCGACGTCGACGAACTGGCGCGTGAAATCGACCAGCTCAAGCAACACCCGTGAGTACCAACCCCATTCACGCCAAGGAAGACCTGGCCAAGCTCCACTGCCTGCACAATCTCTTTGCGCACGCGACGGGAGAAGACCTCTACCTGATCCAGAATCTGAAGGAAGCCATCGAGCTGTCCCTCGCAGAAACGGACACGCCCCCGAGCGATCTCGACGCCTTCATTGCGGCAGCCCTGCGTCTGCGCGCAGCGAACCCTTCAGAAGACATCTCTTATGGTTTGCTGCACCTGGATCTGCGCGAACGCGGGTTTGATCCGCTCTTTGTCCGCAGCGAGCTGATTGCGGGCTTCAAGCGGATCTCGGGCCTTGAACAAGCGCTCGTCGTCGTCACCGGGCTTCGCTTCTGGGTTCTGCAGGGCTCCCGCTATATGACCGCACGGCAGCAGGAGCGGTATCAATCCGCCATTGCCTATATCGACGAGCTGGCCCTGCGGTGGACAACCGCCGGCACCTGCCTCAGCCTCATCTACTTCTAATCCCCGAATCGCCATGTCGACCCCCTCCATTTTCCAGCGCATCATCAACGGTGAAATTCCAGCGCGCATCGAACACAGCGATGAAACCTGTATCGCCATTCATGATCTCAACCCGCAGGCACCCACCCATCTGCTGATCATCCCCCGAAGGCCGATCAAGCGCTTGGCCGCCACCAAGCCGGGCGACGGGGCAACCTTGGGGCACCTCCTTCTTGTAGCGAAGGATCTGGCGAAGAAGTTGAATCTCGAAGAGGGCTTCCGAATCGTGATCAACAATGGACCTCACGGGGGAGAATCAGTGCCCCACCTCCACGTGCACCTGCTTGGAGGCCGTCCCCTCACCTGGCCTCCCGGTTGAGAGCCTGAGGCACGATGCCTCTCTGCCAGCCGGGGAAAGTGGCCTTTGACACCCGCCAAGGGGGCTATAAGGACATGCATCTGTGAGAGATGGAAGCCACACAGGCCAGAGGACCATGATCCTGGTCCTGATTCTAATGGTCCTCGTCGTGGGCTCTGCCGCGCTGACGATTGGAAGTGTGTCGATCCACCCGTTGGAAGTCGCATCCATCCTGGCACATTCGGTGGGGCTGCCTGTCCCAACCGACAGCTTCTCGCCTCAGCACGAACTCATTGTCCTCTCGATTCGGCTGCCGCGCCTGCTTCTGGGAATGGCCATCGGCTCGACCCTGGCCCTCGCTGGTGCCTGCCTTCAGGGACTCTTCCGAAACCCTCTGGCTGACCCCGGACTGATCGGTGTCTCCAGCGGAGGCGGCATGGGAGCCGTGGCCGCCTTTGTTCTCGGCGGTTCTCTTGCGGCTGCTCTGCCACTTCGGGAAATCTACCTGCTTCCCGTATTTGCGGCCACTGGGAGCATGGTGACCACACTCTTGGTCTACCGGCTCTCAAAGGTTCGGGGATCGGTCTCTGTGGCGCATTTGTTGCTCACAGGGATCGCCGTCAACGCCATTGCCACCGCTCTGATTGGGAGCCTGATCTTTCTTGCGAGTGATGACCAGTTGCGGCGCTTCACCTTTTGGACCCTTGGGAGTCTGCAACGCGCCGGTTGGACGGAAGGTCTGCCCGTGATGATCCTGTCCCTCATGGTGCTGGCGATCCTGCCTCGTTATGCAAAGGCCCTCGATGCCCTCCTGCTGGGCGAAAGCGAAGCCTACCACCTCGGCGTCGATCTTGAGCGGGTGAAGCGCCACCTCATCCTCATTTCAGCCATCGGCGTCGGGGCAGGCGTTGCCGCCGCCGGCATCATCGGCTTTATTGGGCTCGTGGCACCCCACTTGATTCGCCTCGTGGCGGGGCCTGGCCATCGGGTGCTGCTTCCGGCAGCTGCCTTGCTTGGAGCAGTTCTGATGGTGTCAGCCGATCTCCTCGCCCGGACGCTTCTCGCACCCTCGGAAATTCCCGTCGGGATTCTTACAGCACTCCTCGGTGGGCCGTTTTTCCTGTATTTGCTTCATCGCGACAAACAGAGGATTCTGCCGTGAGCCTTCGCTGCGTAAATATTTCTGTCAGACGAGGCGGACATACCATCCTGAATGACCTTTCAATCGAGCTGAAACCCGGTCGGCTCCTGGCCGTGCTCGGGCAAAATGGGGCCGGCAAGTCGTCCCTCCGAAAAGTTCTCTCCGGGGAGTGGGCACCCGATGCCGGTCATGTTGAGCTGGATGGTATCCCCCTTCCCCGGTTCGACACCGCCGAACTGGCGCGCCGGCGCGCGGTTCTTCCGCAGGAACCCCGGCTGAATTTTCCTTTCACGGTCCAGGAGGTGGTTCAGGTGGGCCGCTATCCCTGGATCGGAACCGTCACACCCGCAGAAGACCAACGTATTATCGCCGACGCCCTCCATCAGGTTGGACTCGCAGACCTTCACACAGCCCTCTACACCCGCCTCTCCGGCGGCGAAAAGCAGCGCCTCCACCTGGCCCGCGTCCTGGCCCAACTGGAGGCACCTCCCGGAGCCAAATCGCAGACCCGTATCCTCTTCCTCGACGAACCCACAAACAACCTCGACCTCGCCGGGCGTCACCTGTGCCTGAGCCTGGCCCAGCGTCTCGCGCAAAAGGGTGCCGCCGTCCTCGCTGTCCTCCACGACCCCAATGATGCCTGGCAATACGCCGACGAAGTCTGCCTCCTCCACCAGGGCCGACTCATCCATCACGGCCCCGCCAAAGACGTGCTTACAGCGGCCAATCTCAGCGACCTCTTCCAGGTGCGTATCCGGATGATTCAGGAGCCCAACGGCCCATGCCTCTTTTACTCCGTTCCCGAGCCACGGGACCCACCGGAAGCTTCCCGAAGCGCCAACCAGCAGGCGTGGTAAGGTGCGAGCTTCAAGTTGCGCTTGGGCCCTGTCCGGAGCGACGTCGCGCTGAGAATCTCCCGGCACGTCCCCGGTTCCTTCAAACGCGGATGCAGGGCACCGAATGGAACTGTCCGGGCCTCCGGGCTGAAATTGAAGACGCAGACAATGGTTTCCCGTTCCGGTGCCACCCGGATAAAGCCAAAGAGCTCCGGTCCAAGATCAAGTATCTCCTGGCCAGCATCCGGATGAAAAGCCGGATGATTCATCCGCCGACGCAGCCAGTGGCTATAGCGCGCATGAATGCGGGTCATGCGTCCCGCTGGGCGGCTGAGCTCAGCCTCCAACTCATCCAGTTCCCATTTTCTACGGTTGATCGAGCGGTTCTCCCCTGATTCCTGTAGACCCTTCAGGTCGTTCGGCGTCCCCAGAAAACTGTGGATGTACACGGCGGGAATGCCCCGGAACGCCAGCATCACCGCCTGGGAGCACAGAAAGCGCGCTATTCCCAGCTCCACATCAGCAGGATCACTCAGCGCGTCACAATACGTGATATTCAGCTCGTAGGGGCTGGTGCTGCCATCACTGTTGGCCTTCACCGACACCTTACCGCCACGCGCTTCAACCTCTTTCGCCAGCCAGTCGCGTTCCTCGTCGGGCAGAATCCCCTGCAGCGGCCGCACCCCAATGCCGTCGTGCGAAGCGGTAAAGTTGAAGAACGTCTGCCCCGGCGGCAGGTCCGGCAAGCCACCCGCCCATGAGGTCAAGGCCGATGAATCGCCCCGAAGCAGAGCATGGAGCAATAAAGGAGGCAGCGAAAAGTTGTAGACCATGTGGGCCTCATCCCCGTCGCCAAAATAGGAAATGTTCTCCTCATGGGGAACGTTCGTCTCGGTCACCAAAACAGTATCCGGCGCAACCAGGCTCACCACATCACGGAACAACTTCACAATCTCGTGGGTCTCCGGAAGATGCAGGCAACTCGTGCCGATGCGCTTCCAGAGAAAGGCGACCGCATCCAGGCGGAGAACACGGCAGCCTTTCGCAAGGTAAAGGAACAGGATATCGAGGAATTCAAACAGGACATCGGGATTCCGCCAATTCAGATCTACCTGATCCTCGCTGAACGTCGTCCACACCCAGGCCTCCCCATCACGCGTGGCCATCTTTGTGAGCAGAGGCCATGGCCGCGGCCGGACCACCTCACTCAGATCGAGCCCTGGATCCATCGAGTGAAAGTAGTAACGGGCCGGCGCGATTCCGGTAATGAAATCCCTGAACCATGAACTTTCACGGGAACAATGATTCAAGACCAGATCAAACATGAGATCAAAGTCTCGCCCCAGGTTCTCCACATCGCTCCAACGACCGTAATCCGGGCGCACCTTCCGATAGTCAATCACACTGAATCCGTCGTCCGAGGACCAAGGGTAAAAGGGAAGAATATGAACGATCCGGACCACCCCCTTGAGGCGGCTCAGGCAGAATTTTCGGAGGGTGACGAGGGTCGGCTCCTCTGAATTCCGCACAGAATCGGCGTAGGTGATGAGGACAACGTCATTCTCATTCCAGTGCCCCGAAGGAGGCGGCGGGTTGATCCCCACCCCATAACGTCCCATCAGCATATAAAAACGCGTCATCAATCGCGGCGCCTCATCCTCACCGTAGAGGCGGGCCAGACGGTTTCGGACCCGATTCGCTTGCTGTTGTGTCAAAAACGTTACCATCGCTTTATCATTTTTTTGGCGACCAGCCGGTCAGGTTGGTAAGCAGGGTCCGAAGGCTTCGCCGCAAGACGCCGTAGCTGTAATAGCGCTTGGCCACCCGGTAATTGTGGTCGCAGATTTCCTCGCGGTATTGCTTGTCCTCCAGAAGCCGGCGCACCATCCGGATCACATCTGAAGTGATGAAACCATCAATCACGGCAAGGCGGAAGCCCTTGGGTTCGATGTCTTCAATGAAGATGCTGTAGCGATTGATCACCACCGGCTTCCGAAAGTAGAAGGCCTCAAGGAGCGCATTCCCAAATCCCTCGTAGGTGCTCGGGTAAGTCACCAGATCGGCATGAGGATAGAGATCCCAAAGGGTGTAGAGCTTGCGTCCCTGCAAATCCAGTTGGCGCACCTCGCTGATGCGGTCGCCGATGAAGAGCAGCTCCACCCCTTCTTCCCGGGCGAGCTCCTCGATCATGTATTTGTATTCATACCCCTCATCCCCCGCGTCATGTGAGATCACCAACTTGGCACGCGGATCCTTCAAACGGCTGACCAGTTTGATGGCATGCTCGATCCCCTTCCGGGGAACGATCCGGGTGGGCTGAAGAATAAAGATATCATCCGGGGCCAGCCCAATCTCCCTGCGGACATCCGCCGAATACGCGTCGGGCTGAGGCGCTTCTTTCTCGAAGTCAAAGACGTTGGGGATGAGCAGGCTGCCCACGCCCTTGCGGAGGCTCAGCTGCTGCTGGGCCGAGGCATTGATGACCGTATGCACGAGATGCCGCGTCCTGCAGGGGAAGGCCAGATCAAGGTAGTCCGATGCCGCCGAGACCGAGAAGCGGGTTCGCTCCCAATAGAAATCATGGTGGTGCGCGATTGCCGGCATGCTTGTCTCATTGAGAAACTCCGTGATCGCCAGCCCCAGCGGGATGTTCATTGGAATGGTCAACGCATTCTCCGGCACAAGCACGTCGATCGAAAATCGGTCGACAAATTCATAGATCGTGCTCTTCAGGTACTCCGCCACATCGCGGACCCGACGTGAAACCAGGGGGCTTCGTCGAACTTCACCCCATAACCGATCATTGATCCACGCAATCTCCGGATGCCCAAAATAAGCTTCCGGAACACACATGCTGATCCCCGGAGCACGGTCACTCAAGCCGCTGAACCAGTGGCTTTGATGGCGATCATCCCATAAGACCTCCGCCCACTTGGCACTTTCGAGAGAAACCCCATCGGTTCCGGCGAATCGCGTAGAAATAAATCCAAATGATTTTGGCATATTGTTTAGCATCGACAGGCCACCGCACCCCGGAGGCTGTCGCACAATCGGTCAAACCAAAGGTTAACTCAACTCCCGACTTCTGATTCATTTCCCTGCTGTCCCGGCTATCCAGACAGAGGGACACGCCTCAACTTCAATCCACCATCCCGGCGAGGTGCTTCACGTAGGCTTCCGCTCCACCCCGACGGTAGCCCGTCCGCCCCACTTCTTTTCCTTCAGGACTCAGGATGACAATCGTCGGAAAGCCTTCCACCTTGTATTTCCCCGCAAGCTCACGGTTTCGTCGTGTCTGGTCCGCTGGCAGCTTTGTGCGACGGGGGAAATCGACCACCAGAAGAACAAAATTCTCTTCGGCGTAAGCCTTGAATTCATCCTTTGAAAAAACCTCTTCCTTGAGACGAATACACCAGCCACACCAGTCAGAACCCGTGAAATCGACGAGGACATGCTTATTCGAAGCCTTGGCTGCCTCAAGGGCAGCATCGTAATCCGTCATCCATTTGTCTGAGGCCGCAAGACCAACCAAAGGCGTGAGGAACAGGGCGATCAGGCAACTAAATATCTTCGATGTGTTCATATTGATAATGATTGAGATTGGAACGTTCGTTCAGGAAGGAGTCTTCACCTTGCAGGAAATTCCCATACACTTGCGCGGTCAATCCCGATCAAGGGGACGGGCTTCTTGCCAAACCGACCCAAGATGAACAATCTCAGAACTAGCATGGCAAACAACACGCCTCTGGAGGCCCTCTTTGAAGAGATTACCCAATACCGCAGATCCCTCACCGACCTGCGTGAAATCATTCTGGCTAACGCCGTTATGTGCGGGGAGGCTCCCTCACCCACCTTCGGTGAGGAGGGGCTCGTCCGCTTCCTTTGTGACCGATTCACTGAAAGCGGATTACACAACATATCGACCGATGAGATCGGAAATGCCACCGGCCTGATTCCCGGTGCTATCGGAGACCGTACGATCCTGGTGGCGGCCCACCTGGACAAGATCTGGGACAGCACCGTGGACCACACGGTATCCGTTACCCCCGATTGCCTGGCAGGGCCCGGCATCGCCGACAACAGCCTCGGTGCAGCCGTCGTGGCTTCCCTTCCGGAGGTGTTGAACCACCTCGGGATTCAGCTCGACGCCAACCTTGTTCTCCTTGGAACCACTCGCAGCCTCGGACGTGGCGACCTCGCGGGGCTGCGGTTCTTTCTCGACAATTTTCAGCCGACCGTCGACGCGGGGATCTGCATCGAGGGCGTCGATATCGGCCGTCTCAGCTACTCCAGCCTCGGGATGATCCGCGGCGAGATCCACGTCCAGACCCCCCAGGAAAAGGACTGGCAAAACTGGAATGGCAGCGGTGCCATCGCGGCCCTGAACCGGATTGTCACCCAGATCCTGTCCATTGAGATTCCCGGCAAGCCCAAGACCGCCATCATCCTCGGATCGATCCTCGCCGGCAAGGCCTACAATGTGCCGCCGCGCACCGCCACCCTCCGGTTTGAGGTGAGAAGCGAGCAGCCCGGGATGGTCGCGCGCATCGCGGATCGAATTGAAGAGATCATCGAGCAGGCAAACGCCGAAAGGCGCCTCAATGTCCGCCTATCGATCTTGGCCAGGCGGAAACCAGGAGGCATCGACTTCAGCCACCCAATGGTCCGCGTTACCCGAAAGATCATGAATCATCTCAATATCAAACCCGAGATCACACCGAGCACGGGTGAACTCTCAGGCCTTGTGGACAAGGGGATTCCGGGCGTCACCCTCGGGATTACCATTGGCGACCAGAAACACAGTCTCGACGAGAGTGTCGAAATTGAGCCGATTTTCACCGGCGTGGTCCAGCTCCTGGGCGTTCTGAAAGCGATTGATGGAGGGCTGTGCGATGAGTAGTGAAAAGATCAACTCCTGGTTACAGAAGAACACCTTCCACCACGGCGAGTTCTGGGATATCCTCGCCCTCGTTCGGGAAAAGGAGAAAAAGGGCCTCACGATCAGCCTGTGCATCCCCACCCTTAATGAAGAGAAAACGATCGGGAAGGAGATCGTCGTCTTCAAGAGTGAGCTGATGGACCGCTATCCGCTGATCGATGAGATCGCTGTAATTGATTCAGGATCAACCGACAAGACTCGGGAGACAGCCCGGGCTTTCGGAGCCGATGTTTATCTCTCGTCCGAGATCCTGCCCGCGCACGGCTCCAAGCGCGGGAAGGGTGAGAATCTCTGGAAGGCAATTTATCAATGCAAAAGCGATATCATTTGCTATGTGGATGCTGACATCAAGAACATCCACCCACGCTTTGCCACGGGCCTCGTCGCACCGCTGATCTACAACGACACGATCCAGTATGTGAAGGCCTTTTACGATCGACCTCTCGCATTTTCGCAGGGGATTCGCCCTTCCGGCGGCGGCCGGGTCACAGAGATTCTTGTGCGCCCGCTCTTCTCGCTCTTCTTCCCGGAACTGACCGCGATGATCCAGCCGCTATCAGGCGAATACGCCGTGCGACGCCAGGTTCTGGAAAGCATTCCCTTTCCCATTGGGTATGGGGTTGAGACCTCGCACCTCATCGACGTCTACATGCAGTATGGCCTTGATGCCTTCGGTCAGACGGACCTCGACCAGCGCGTCCACCGAAATCAATCCACCCTCGACCTCGGAAAGATGTCCTTCGGCATTCTCCAGAGTTTTCTCTCGCGGATGGAGGCCTACGACCTGCTCGACAAGCTCCCCGAGATGTCGAACACCTTCCGCCAATTCCAGGCGGAAGGACCCCGCTATGAACAAGTTCTCCGGGAAATCCACGAAGAGGAGCGACCCCCAATGAATTCGATCTCTGAATATCAGGAATCCGCCCGGGCACGAATCACGCCGACTCAGAGGTCTCGCCCAAAGTCATCTCTCAAGCCCAAGCCACCACGGGACACCAAACCAAAGAAACCGTGAGCCTCGATGCGAGTCGCCATTGTTCATTACCACCTGAAAAGAGGGGGCGTCACCCGGGTTATCGAGAATGCGGCTTCCGCATTTGGGGAAAGCGCTGATATCGTGGTTCTCTCCGGAACACCCCCGGACGAGGACACGCTGAAACGAGTCCTTGTGGTAGAGGGGTTGGACTACCGGACGACGGCAAAGCTGTCTGATGGTTCTGCTCTCGGAGCGCGTATCCACAAAGCCGCTACAGATGCCCTCGGAGCCAGCCCCGACCTCTGGCATATCCACAACCACTGCCTCGGAAAGAACGTCGCCTTTCCCGGTGCCCTCCGCGAGCTTCTTCGCCGCGGAGCTCGTCTTCTCCTGCAGATCCATGACTTCGCCGAAGACGGTCGACCCGCCAACTATCGTGCCCAGCGTGCTCTCTATACTGATGACGAAGCCTTTGCAGCCGATCTCTATCCGGCGGCACCACAGGTTCACTACGCCCTTCTGAACGCGCGCGACCACCGCATCCTCGGCGACGCGGGTGTGCCTCGCGAGCGCCGGCACCTTCTGCCCAACGCGATCTCAGTGCCCGATCTCGAAGCACCCACTCCGGCCAAGCCATTCGGGCCGGATTGCCCCTATTTTCTCTATCCGACCCGTGCAATCCGTCGGAAGAATGTGGGGGAGCTTCTATTGCTGGCCGCCCTGGCGAAGCAGGCGGGCCGGAAGATGGCTTTCGCCACCACCCTCGCACCGGCCAATCCCGAGTGGCAGGCCATCCATGAGGAATGGGTTCGGTTCGGCCAAGCGCAGAACCTGCCCGTGGCCTTCGCTCTTGGGGAAGATCCAAAGCATTCCTTTTCCGGTTTGATCCACGGATCGGAAGCCTTGATCACAACAAGCATCGCCGAAGGTTTCGGCCTCGCTTTTCTCGAGCCCTTTCTTTTCGGGAAAACGACCACAGGACGCAATCTTCCTGAGATTACGGCCGACTTTCATGAGAACGGCATCTCACTGGATAATCTTTACCCGATGCTGCCTGTTTCCCTTTCAACGGCTGGACAAAAAGAACTGCACCAGGCACTGACCGGAGCGATCGCCTCAACCTATGCCGCCTATGGAGTGGAGGCACCCTCTGATGCCGTTGAACGGGCCTTCGAAAGTTGTCGGGCGGATTCCAGATTCGACTTTGGTCGCCTCAACGAACCTCTCCAACGTCAAGTGATCGAACAGGTGGGTCGCGGGAATCTGGAAGCGTCTCTTGTAGATGCTTTGCCGAAGCCTGCTCCAACCGACGTTATTTCGACCAATCGGGAACGCATCGAAACTCACTATGGGCTCCCTGCTTACGGGAGAAAGTTGAGGGCTATCTATCAAGCGGTTATTGAATCAGAAGCCTCCCCGCCATCGAGCCACCTCGCTCATCGCGTGCTCGAAGGTTTTCTCGCACCCGACCGCTTTTATCTGCTACGGTCCTAAAATGGATCCATCCCGCGAGATTGCCTTGCGCCGCTCCCTTCGAGGCCGGTGCCCCCGGTGCAACGGTGCCACCCTCTTCAAGTCTTCTTTTCGGCTTCATGAACGCTGCCCGAGTTGCGGGCTTCCCCTGGAGCTGGAAGACGGATGGAGCTACGGTGCGGTGCCGCTGAATTACGCCCTTGCCTGCCTCGCTTGGGTCTTGCCCATCGGGCTCTGCGCCCTGGTCGGCCTTGTACCCGTGCGCCTGGCGGTCATGGTCGCGCTGGGAGGCGTGATCGTGATTCCAATCCTGACCTTCCGCTTTACCAAAGCACTCTGGGTCGGCCTCTACTACACCCTCGTCCCCAGAGAAATGCGAAAGCGAGATCTGAGCGACAAGGGAGACATCCACTGAGACAGATTCATGAATCGTTCAGACCTCACAAAGCGCATCCTTTCAAACGCCCGTTTAATGAAGCCGGTCCCCACGGAGGTCGAAGCCCTCCTGTTTCCATTGGAAGGGGTCAAGGCCGTGCTTTTCGACATCTACGGTACCCTCGTCACCTCCGCCTCCGGGGACATTGATTCGGACGCGCACAGCGATCGTGAAGGCGCTTTCCGTAATGCTTTCGATGCGCTCAACCTGGAACTCAAAAACTCTCCAGCCAACTTTTCCCAACGCTTCAACGACGAGGTGTTGAAAGCCCATGCGCGGCGGCGGGCCGAGGGCGTCGAGTACCCAGAGGTTGAGATCCGGGAGATCTGGGATCAATTCCTGAAAGACCTCCAGAAGGACGGAATCCTTCTGGCAGGCAATCTCGATGAGGCCGTGCGCGAGGCCCTCGCCATTGAGTTTGAATGCAGGGCAAATCCCGTTTGGCCCATGCCGGGAATGATCGACCTCCTGAGCGCCCTCAGCCGTCGTGGCCTGCGTCTTGGAATTGTATCCAATGCGCAGTTCTACACGTCCATCATGATGGAGGCTTTTCTCGGAAAGCCGCTGGAGGCTGTCGGATTCAGCCCCGAGCTCTGCGTCTATTCCTATCACGAACGGGAGGGAAAGCCTTCTGTCCGGCTCTACCAAAAGCTCAGGAAGGCTCTGGCCGGGCAAGGAATCGCCGCAACCGACTGCCTCTACGTGGGCAATGATCAGCGAAATGATATCTGGCCAGCCCAGGAGGTCGGGTTCCGAACCGCTCTCTTTGCCGGAGATGCCCGTTCCCTCCGACGCCGGGAAGAGGACCCGCGGTGTGCCCAAGTCACCCCGACGGTTGTCCTGACAGCACTAAGCCAAATCCTGGAAGTTGCCCGTTAGAAGCGAACCTGGAGATCAGGGGGCGGCGTCCGTGCCAAGCCCGATCAACTGCCCGAGACGCAGGAGGTTGGCCCGCCGCGCCAACCTCAGAAGCTTCAAAAAGATCTGAGCGGTTATGAAGGCGTCACCCGCGGCTGTATGGCGATCTGCCGGACGCACGTTGAACAGCCGGCAAAGCCCATCGAGCGAAAAATCCGGTGCTGTCGTGTCAAGGGGAAGCGCCCCCAGCGCCGACAGCCGAAGGGTGAGATCCATCGTGTCGACACAGTTGTTCTTCAGTTCGATCCCGAAGCTTTGCACCAGAGCCCTATTGAGCATGGCGATGTCGTGATTGATGTGGTGGCCCACAATCACCCCGTCCCGCAGGTACTCCAGAAAGTGGCGGAGAGCCGTCTCCTGATCCACCCCGGTCTCGGAAAGCTGCCGGGTTATGCCATGGATCACAACTGACGCGGTGTTGTGAATGAAGGGAATCAGGATCTCGAAGGAATCGTCGAGAATGATTTCCCGGGAGCAAATGCCCACCGCTCCGATGGTTACGATCGTGTCACGCCGGGGATCGAGCCCCGTCGTTTCCGTGTCGAGCACCACGAAACGGGTGTTCTCCCACCCCAGGCGATCGTCCCACGACGGAGCGAAGTGTGCGATGTACTCTGCCGCGACAGGATGCATCAGAAACTCAGGCGCGGAGAGTGAGATTGTGGCGGTCGGCAAGAACCTCCAGAACATCAAGGATCGTGCGAAAGGCCGTTTTAAGCAGATTCCGGGTCTCCGGATCGAGACTTCCCGGCCGGATGATGGCACCATCCGTGCCCGCCAGAAGCCCTCGGCTCACCCGCACATATTGAGCCACCAGAAAGGCCTCGGCGGCTTCGTCCAGCTTGTCGGCGGCAACCGGGTCGCTCGGTCGCAGCCGGAGGGCGGCCGCACGCAATCGATCACAGGTACTCGTAGGATTCAGTTTTCCGCCTTCCATGGCCAAAACCCGGGCGACATCCACCAGGGGCAGAAGGGCATGGGCCTTGATGGCCAACTCCTCCCGCTGAATCCCCTGATCATCCACCACATACCCTTGAAAGATCGTCCGCGGAGGCTGATGAACGAGCGAGATTGAAGCCATGTGCCGCATGAAAGCGGGATTTTCCCGGATTCGGGCCTCAATGAACCGGCGCAAATCCCGCGCCAGCGAGCACCGGAAGATGACCGGACGGAAATCAAAGGCATCGCGGGCCGCGTAAACCAGGTTCTCGACCGGTGATTCCACGAACGTCCGGAACTTCGCTTTCATCTCGGACAGTGGAAGGCACCACTCCTTCCGGTAGGCAAGGATTCCCTGATCACTCTCTTGGAATCCACACTGACGGATGGAATCCCCCGCCCGTCGAGCGAATTCAAGATAATAGCGCCGCGTCTGGACAGCTTCCTCCGCTTTGGGGTCCTCATACACCAAGGCATGATAGACAGCGGACCGGATCAGAAGTTCATCGCGACCTCCACTGCCCATCGTCAGCCAGGAAAAGCCCGCCTCCGGTTGCTTCCAGCCATCAGCCTTCATGGCGGCTGCCGTCAATTCCATGATGCGCTGCGACATCTTCCGGTTAAGAATTCCGGTAAGCTTCATCAGCCATGGAAGGGCAATTCGATCATCCAGAAACTCCAGGATAAGGGCCTCCGTCCGGTCCCGCATGATTCTTAGCCAAGGGAGGTCCGGTGCCTCCGCGATCGACTCTCCCAAAACAGTGGGGAAACGCCCATACTGCAGGAAGATGTTCCGCTCCCCGACCAAACCCAGGACCCGTGTCTGTGGGGTTCCGTCCTCCGTCACGACCAGAAAACTCTTCCCTGACCGCGTCAACTGCACGAGCAGATCACCTGTCGAATCGGTCGGCTTGGCTGTTTCCAAATCGCGGGCCATGAAATCTCCAACCCGCCCATCCAGACGCAGGCTACCTTCGACAACCCGGTCTCGGATGTCGGCATCGGTCAGTTTCCCGATAGCCCGGTCTTCCGCATCGACGATGATGACACACTTCACCCGCTTGGACTGAAGGCGTTCGGCAACGTTCCGGAGCGATTCATCGGCGGTAACGGTGACGAGAGTCTCCCGGGCAACCGCTTGGGGCTCATCGACTTCCCGCAAGCCGCCCTTTCGAAGGGTAATGGGAGAAGCAATACCAAGAGCATCCCGATGCGGAACGCTTTCCCCCTGATGGTAGGCGGGACTCAACGAAAAGTAGGCCGCAAGATAACGTTTCGCCTGGGGCGTTCTTTCGGCGATCGCAATAAAATCTTCGCGGTCGATTCCATAGAGAATGGTGTCGGCTTCCGTGCGAGCCGTGTGGACGTAGGGCTCGTCACTGATAACGCCCTGCAGGCCGACCATGTCACCCTCACCACGGAGATCAATCAACCGGTCCCCCTCGGGAACTTCGTCGACAATCCGGACCTTGCCTTGCTGAACAACGAAGATGTAGCGATTGCGGGGTTGGCCCCTGGAAAAGACGATTTCCCCGCTTTCGTGAAACTTGACCCGCCCGCTCCCGGCCAACTCCAGGAGTTCGGACTCCTTCAAATAGGCAAAGGGCGGGTATTGTTTGAGGAAGTCGACAATGCGGAAGGCTATGCTAACGGCTTTCATTCCAATTTTCCCAGAACATCACCCATTTTCGCATAGAGCTCAATCTGCTCTCGGCTGTGATGCACAAGGTCTTCCGCCAGCGTCACACTTCCCTTCGGGAAAACACAGACGACACAGGAGCCACCAAACTGGAAGAAGCCTTTCTCGCTCCCCTTCTCGACTTGGCTTTCGGCCCGGAAGGTCTGCACAATGCTACCGACATTGGTCGCCCCAACCTCGATCTGCCACCAGCGGCCAATTACGGGATGGTCCATCGGGGTGATGACCCGTTTGTTCTTGAGCAAAAAATCGATCCGGCGGCGGAGGGCAATGGGGCTTACGCTGTGCAGAGGTCCGCTTACCGGAAAGGGTCGGCCGGCCTGTCCTGAAACCGGGAAGTGAAACCGGTGATAGTCCGTCGGGCAAAGGCGGGAGATAACAACGGTGGCCCCCTTTCGCAATGTCTCGTGCCCCTCCGCTTCGGCAAGGAGCGTCGCCACGTCGAAGGTCTGACCTTTCACATAGATGCCTGGTGCATCCGCCACATCCGGAAAGCCGAGGTGTCGGCCATCCGCCGGGAAAACCACAATGGCCGGATCTGAATGGACCGGGCGAACCTCCACCTGAAGGTTACGGATAAAGAAATCGTTGAAACTCTCAAAGGCTTCCGGCGGCTTCACAAACTCGCTCTCGTCCAGCTTGTACTTTCGCACAAACGGGATCACCCGGATGCGGGAGCCCGGCGCAGCCATCCTCCAGCCATACCAGCGGGAGAACCAAGCGCGCTTCGCCATCGCCCATACGGACAGCCTTCCCAGCGGCTTCTCATAAGCCCACCGCAACCAACCTTCGCCGTAAATCGGCTCGGTCTCGTAACACTTCTTCTCGCGATTGAAAAACTTGATGGGGGACTTCATGGGCACCGCAGCTCGGGAATAATCGATCTTCCGTGTAGTGAAAAGAGGCGAATTCGCTCAAGCCTCCACCGGTGGGAAACTCGCCCACAGCGCTTGCAGGTCGTCAGCAAGAGGTGCTTCAAATGCAAGCTCCTGACGCCCCAGATCAAAAACCACCCTTGAGGCGTGAAGCGCCTGACGGTAGTGCCCGAGCGTGGATGCATGGCGTGAAGTCCAACCCGACTCAACGAACTCCAGATAGAGCAGAGGATCCGGCCCATAAAGCTTGTCGCCCACCACGGGATGCCCTGTCCACTGTGAATGAACCCGAATCTGGTGCTTGCGGCCCGTGTGCGGAATCACGTCCACGAGGCTGAACCCCTCGCGCACCTCCCGCCGAACAAATGTGGTCTGCGCCTTCTGCCCCCCACCCCTCAGGCTGACCCGTTGCTTCACCGCAACCGGGGACTCGACATCGGGTTCAAGCGGACGGGAAACTTCGATGCGCTCGGGAAGATTTCCTTCGAGAATCGCCGTATATCTTTTGTCGACCCGCCGATTCTGCAACGCCATCTGCATCAAGCGCGCCATCCCGCGGTCCTTTGCCAACACCACCAGGCCGCTGGTCTCGCGGTCCAATCGGCTCACGAGGTGCAATGTTTCACAGCCAAGGTACTCCCGCGCCGCCCCGACAAGGCTTGACCAAGGACCGTTCTTGGAGGGATGGCAAACCACCCACCCCGGCTTATTGAGGGCCAACACCCGCTCATCCTCGTGAATGATCCAGGAAGCCAGAGCCTCCGGGGCGATCAGAGGCGGCTCAGGGCCAAAGTGGGGCGGGACGACGGTCTCGATCATCCCGTCAATCACCATGCCACCACAGGTGGGGGTCAAGCCAGATCCTGAAAAGCGGCAAAGCGGTCGCTCGATTCATGAAGTCAAAAATCCCGATTCCAGTGGGCTAACCTTGACACCGGGGGTAAAGCCTTAAGCATTCGCCGGGTCTTGTTGTCGTCCCTTGTCGTCCTTGTCGTCCCGGATGCTCTGCCGGGTGTTGGATGGGTACATCATACCTTCTCTGTTTTCTATCGTAATGAGTGACAATTTTAAATCTTTGACGCTGTTCACAGTGGCATCGGTAGCTGCGCGCCGCAATCGCCTCTCAACGTTCACATGGATCGCCGGTGCCCTTCTTCTTGGACCGCTCCAGTTGGTTGCAACTGAAAAGCCGGACCACGCCCTCATCGGATCCCACCTTCCCGCTGGCGAACTCAATGTTGTTTTCGCTTGGGATAACTTCACTCTAGTCGCAGCTTTTCTCGCCGTGGGCATGGTGAGCTACCTGATTTTCACCAGTCACCGGTTGCGGCGGTTCCAGCGATAAGAACACCCTGCTAAAGCTGCAAGCTCGCGGCGGCACCTCGCTAGCGATAAGTGCCCTTTGTTGTCCTCAAATGGGCTGGGTGCGATTCGGATCATGGACCCGTTTGCTGCTTCCCGGCAAAGGCTCAGGGAGATTCCTGACAATCAATCTCCGATAGTGCGTCCATCCCCAAAACTCGGGTGCAGCCACCCAAGCATCCTTCCGGCATGCCTTCTCCAGATCGCCGACCCTTCCGGGGGACCAGTTAAAGGTTCCAACAGCTGTCGCTTACAGCAAAGCCCCTGCGCCCTGAATCTCCCTCGAGAGCTGCGTGATCAACGAAATTGTGCGGTCCTTTACCAGTTGCCGATTCGCCCGCTCTCGTCTCCAGGTGTCGGTCCCTCCGACCACAGATCGAAGCCTCGGGCTCCCAATGGGTTTCTCTGACCCGGATACTGGTATTTGTACTCATTGCCCCACGGATCAAGCGGCACCTCCCGAATGTAGGGCCCACGCCAGCGGGCTTCCTTGCCGGAGGGGGCACGGAACAAAGCGACCAAGCCCTCTTCAGTCGATGGGTAGGAACCAACATGAATCCGATACTGCTCCAGAGGCGCGTTGAGCGAACTGTTTACGAAGGTCTTGGCGCTGTCCACCTTCGACCCTTCGAACATCCCTCCGAGCACGCCAACCGATAGCCCGACAATGACGGCCATCATGCCAACCACAATGAGCATCTCCAACAGGGTAAAACCCCGACGGGAGACCATTCGGCGCTGCGACTGGCAGCCTTCAAATTGATTCATGTTCATACTGAGGTTGAACCCCGAGGCGGGATTCCGGTTTCGAAGAAGCCACGCCCGGGCAGCAAAGAGATCAGGACCTCGCCCGCCGCGCCCGCACCGCTTGGCGGACCTGCTCGACGTAGGGCTCGAGGTATTCCTGCCGCCTCAGCCCTTGAGCCGATTCGAGAAGATCCAACGCTGTATCGAGCTCTTGACGACGCACCCGCAAGCGCGCATGCGCAATGTAGGCCCGGACCTGCTGATCAATGTCGTCCACTTCCTGAGCCCGTTCGAAATAGAGGATTGCACGATTCTCATGACGCCGCCCCTGAATCTGCTGCTGCTCCTCGGCGAGTGATGCATCCGGGGCAAGGTCTGAGTAATACTGGCCGAGAGCGATCAGGGCACCCCCATTAAACGGGTCACGACGCAAGACCGCCTCCAGATTCTCGATTGCCTCAATGCCACGCCCCATGGCAATATTAGCCTGTGAACGCAGGGTGAGCAGCTCGATCTCCTGCCTGTCATTAAGCGAATCTCCAAAGCGGCCTTCAAGCCGCTCAATCACAGCCAGAGCTTCTTCATAGCCACTGAAATTAATCAAGGTGCGGGCGGCTCCAGCAAAGCTCGAATAAAAGGCAACGTCATCGGTCGCGTCAATGGCTTCGAGGTAGGCATCGGCGGCGGCATCAACAATGCTCCGATTCATGTAGACATCGCCGAGGAGCCGGAGCGACTGGGCATTGGCCACCCCCATCATCCGGACCATTTCCAGATTATAGGCGGCTTGATCGATCCGATCTGTCGCGATGTAGGCGTTGGCCTGAAGATTCCAGAGGTCCGCGGAATTCGGGCGAATCACCAATAGCTCGTCCAAAGCGGACTCCGCCTCGTGGAAACGCTGCTGATTGAAGAGAACCTGGGCCAACACTTGTCGGAACTCAAAGCTCTCCGGATTGAGCATCAAGCTGTTACGGATCGCTATCTCAGCTGAGGTATAACGCTCTTCTTCAAAATAGATGAAGCCGAGGAGACCATAGGTGATGGAGTCGTTGTCTCCCAATTCCAGAGCCCGCAGCAAATGTTTCTTGGCTTCTTCGCGGCGGTCTTCGTTTCGGAAAAGGATGTTCCCCAGATTCTTGTGAACCCGGAGAAAATTCGGAAACGATTCAACGGCCGCCTCGAAATACTCGATTGAACGATTCTCCCACCGCTCGATCTCGGCCGGGCTCTGGGCCAGTTCCGACAGACGCATACTGATATTACCCGCGATCTGTAGCACATTGGCGGAGGCCGCTCCCTGCCGCCCCCGTTGCCCGCTCAGGTAGGCGTCGATATCGGTGATAATTGCCCGCAAGAAGTTCTGCGATGGCTGCTCCGCTTCCTCCGCCTCTGCCACGGCCTGGATGTTATCACGAACCTTTCCAAGCAGGGTCATCAAGGCTGTATCCTGCCGGTTGATCTCAGGCTCGACTCCAGGGTCGATCCCATAGCTGCCAACAAAGGAGCGTTCCCATTCCGGAGAATTGTAGATCTCCAAAACCTCGGCGTGCGTTATTGCACTCACCGAAGTGCCAATTCCCAAGAGGCTGATGATTAAAAGGGTCTTCTTCATATACAAAAATTCTGAGAGTAAACTGGGTAATGTCTTTTCGTTAGCTCGCCTGAAAGGGGATGCGCTGCCGCACACGCACGTTCACGGCCTGCCCATCCTTCTGGCCAGGCTCAAAACGCCAGCGGCGGATGGCACGCAGGGTCGGTTCCTCAAAGGCGGGATTGCTTGATGAAGTGATGCGGATGTCTCGGGTCGACCCGTCTGAGGTGACGATAAACTCCACCACCACTTCACCTGCCGTGCGCACATTCCGGAGCTGCGCCGGGTAAGTAGGCTCCGGTTGAAAGACCGCTCGGGGCGGTGACGATAAATCCCTCAACTCGAAAATGATGTCCTGAATACCACCCGCCAAGGAAAAGTCCGGTACAGTAAAATCACCCGTCGCCAGTCCGGAAATGTCCGGATTCAAAGCCAGCTCCAACTGATCGAGGGTGGGTAGCTCGCGCGCTTCCTCAACATCGTCGATCTGTTCCTCATCGGGAACGTCTTCTGGCGGCGGCGGCTCCGGCGGAACATCAGGAGGTTGAAAATCAATCGTCTCCACGACCCTGGCGTGACGCTCCGTGATTCCCGAAATGTATTGGCTGATCGGCAGCGCCAACATAACGAGGACGCCGAAGATAACACCGCTTGTGACGGAAATTGAGTACTCCGCCTTGAGGCCTGGCGGGCTGGAAGTGTCGCGTTGCTTATCCTTATCCATGAATAGGTTGCCCTTTCTAGCGCACCGTAAATTCTTCTGTCGCGATGCTAATGGTCGATCCCATTGAAGCGAGTTTGGCCTCGTCAATCACACGGATAACGACCCCGGAAGGTGCCCCGCGATCCGCTTGAATGATCACTGGCATCCCCGACGTCTGACTCGTCAGCCGCCTGACGACACCTCGGACACCCACAACTCCGATATCATCACCTCCGTAGAACACCGCTCCTTGTTCCGTCACGGCAATAAGAATGCTCATCCGGTCAAGGTTGGCCGAAGTCACGGCGCGTTCCCGGGTCACCTCCACACCGGGTTCCTCAACGAACACCGTAACAACGATGAAGAAGATCAGGAGAATGAAGACCATGTCGATCATCGGCGAGATATTGATCTCGCTGAGCTCAACCTCACCCTGCGTCGCAGCTAAAACCCCTCGTTTGCTCATGATGCAGCTCCGTTTCGGCCACCATTTGTCTGATGCATCCGCTGGACAACAACGGACTCAAGTTCCGACATGAAAGCGATGTATCGATTCCGCCCCCGCAAGACGACGGCGATCAGAATGTATCCTGGGATCGCAATCATCAAACCTGTCTGGGTCGTGATAAGAGCGACACTGATCCCCTCCGCGACAAGTTCGACGGCGGTCCCGGCGGAGGAGGAAAGCACCCGAAAGGTGTCCAGCATCCCAACGATCGTCCCGAGCAGCCCCATCAGGGGGGCCAAGGTCACGAGCACGCTCAGGACCGTAATCCGGGAGTTGATCTCCGGAACAATCTTCGTTTTGACCGCTTCGATCCGCATCAGCGAATCTTCGCCGAAGGCACCGTCACCGGCGACGAAGCGCGTCACTTCGCCGAGGTGGCCTTTGCCTTCGGATG
>CAYOIB010000031.1:26528-28285 GCA_964403935.1 uncultured Puniceicoccaceae bacterium
CCGTCACCGGCGACGAAGCGCGTCACTTCGCCGAGGTGGCCTTTGCCTTCGGATGGATTATCCAGCCAGCTCTCCCATTGGCTCCGAGGAACCTTGTGCGTCTTGCTCCGGGCCAGCCGGAGGTAGAGAGACATCGCCTCGAAGTAGATCGCCACGGCAAGGAAGAAAAGCGGGATCATCAGCCAGCCACCCGCCTTCAACGTCTCCCAGGTGAATGCTGGAAAGCTTTCCAGTGTCATCGGTGGAAGCACATCCTGGGCAGCTTCCGCCACTTCCGTGGCTTGGGCAATTAGAGGAAGGAGGTAATCCATTTCAGCGGGGGTCTTGGGAAAGGAACTGAGAATAAACTCAGGCTACGTCTTTCCGGTTGTTGCGAATCTCCTCAACCCCATTGATGAATCCGACCGCAGCTTGTTCCATGCTTCCAATAACGCTTCTGGCTTTCCGGCTCAGGAGGGCGTGGACGATGAGTGTCGGGATCGCGACCAGCAGACCCCATTTGGTCGTAATGAGCGCTTCCGAAATTCCGGAGGCAAAATTGCGCGCGTCGCCCGTGCCGAGGATGGTGATGAGGTTGAACGTCCGGATCATCCCGGTGACGGTTCCCAGAAGACCGAGGAGCGGTGACGTGGCGGCAGCCACAGCAATGACCGAGAGGTACCGCTCCAGCTTTGGCTGGGCATTGATAATCTTCTCATAGAGAATTTCTTCAATGACCTCCTTGTCTTGATCCGCATTCTCGACTGCAGCTGTCAACATGCGGCCGACAGGTCCCCCCACACGCTTGGCATGAGCCAGGGCTTCGTCTCTCTGGCCATCCCGAATGTGGTTCAGGATCCGGTGGAGGTCCGACTCTTTGGCTGCCTTGATCGAGAACAACTCGATTGTCTTATAGAGAGCGACAATCACGGCCCAAACGATGAGCAGGAGAATCGGAATCATGACAAAGCCACCGGCGTAGAGCTCTTCCATCAGACTCATCGAGTGTTCTGCTGACTCCCAAGCCTCCCCATCAGACGCATCGATCGGCAGTTGCCCTTCCCCAGTCTGAATGACGCTCGTGATTCCGGGCATATACTCCGGAAGCGGGAAGATGTTGGCACGGTTTGCATGGATTCCGCGAGAAATACCAGCCACTTCTCCGTCATCACTCAGGAAATAGGAGAGCGGGCCCACAACGATAAAGCTGCCCTGGCGGACAACACCCCCCGCAACCGAGGCCTCGCCGGAAATGATCTTGCCTCCAATGCTTTCCCCCAGACGGGTGAGCGCGGTGTCGACGAGGGCCAGTTGCTGCTGGAAAATCGCATCGTCCTCGCCCCGATCATCCACTTCAAGAAGCTCAAGGACCTCGCGGATCTGGGTGCGATAAAGTGAGAGTTCCGCCTCGTCGATATTGTTCTCGAACCGCCGGAAATAGTCATTGAGAAGCGTGGACTGAATATAGTTATTATTCTCCCGGATATCGCGGAGGCTCTGCTGGAGCTGGCTGACTTCCACATCCACCCCCGTCCGAATACGGGCGGCGTCCGATACAGCCGTGCGAAGACGGACCGCCTCATCCTCAAGCTGATCAAGGTCGGCGGCCAACTGGGGCTTATTCTCGATAATCTCCTCGTTGAGTGCCTCGAGCTCCTGCTGTGCCTGCTCCAAACGGACCTGTGCCTGCCGGACCGCATCATCAAAGTTCTGCGCGGACAGGGTCGCCGTTCCCAGAACGACAAAAAGGGGAAGGAAATACTTGTTCATTATGATTA
>CAYOIB010000031.1:28385-29901 GCA_964403935.1 uncultured Puniceicoccaceae bacterium
ATGCGCCGTTCGGCCATCTCACGATAGAGCACCCAGTCGCGGCGCTGCTCTGAAACGGTTGTGCGAACCTTGACCATATTTTCGATGGTCGCACGCGCTCCGTCGATTTGCTCACGAACCTCTGCGGGGTTTTGGGCGGTGGCCATTGCTGGCATCATCAAAACCAGGGCAAGACCGGGGAGTATCAATCTATTCATGTGAATGCGTTATAATGGGTGTCAAAACCAGAAAGAGAGGGGCGAATTCGATTCGCAAGGGGATAATCTTTAGAAATTCCGCAAGACGGAACAGGGAGGCAGAATCTTGCCTTCGCTGTTGTCAACTTTCGGTTGGGGCCTCTGAAGGAAAAACCCAACTTTCAGGTGCTTCTCAAGAAGCCTGAAGAGAAGCTGTCAACCATCGTTTTCGGATTCCTCACAAAGTTTGGGGTCAATAGAACGGGCCGAATCGCCCCAGGCCGATCCTCCCGGTGAAGCTTCCAGGCCCGCCTGACATCAATGATGACGTGAACATTGATCCTATGGATTCCATTCCCTCTCGACCGTTCAAAAGATCTGCCTCCGGCGACAAAAATCTTGCCTCTTGAAGCACAGGGTTGACAGTGAACGGACGAACAGGTAAATATTTGACTCCTATGAAAGAACTCACGGTGCGGCAGCAGGAAATTCTGGGTTATCTCCAGCTTCACATGCGCAAACATGGGACGTGGCCGAGCTTTCGCGAAATCGAAGAGCATTTTGGCTTTCGTAGCACAAACTCAGTCATGGGCCATATCCGGGCCCTGGAGAACAAAGGCTACATTACCCGCGTGCGGGGCCAAGCCCGCACCTTCCGGATCACCCTCGACCTGCATGACGACAGCCCGCCCGAGGAAGCCCTCGATGTCGTCGATATCCCCATTTACGGCCACATCGCCGCAGGCTATCCCGACGGCGTCGAGCCGGCCGGTGAGATCGGCCGCCTCCAAATCGATGCGGAGACAGCCGGGGTCCGCCGCTCCCGCCGCTCTTTTGGCCTGAAAGTTCGGGGTGAAAGCATGATCGACGCCGGCATCTTCGACGGGGATACGGTTATTATCGAACAATGCCCCCCCACCGATGGAAACATCGTTGCCGCCCTCATCGACGGGGAGACGACCCTCAAGCGCTTTATGAACAAGGAAGGGCACGCCCCCTACCTCAAAGCTGAGAACCACCGCTATCCCACTCTCCATCCGGTTGCCGAACTCGTCGTCCAGGGCGTCGCCCGAGCGGTCATTCGCCACCTCTGACCGGCAGGCATCAGATCAGGCGGAGCTTCCCGCAGCCCATTCGCAGGCCGCAACCCGTCACCGGTTCCTTCTCTCCTTCTCCCCCTGACGCCCCTCTGGGAAAAAACAGCATAGAGAGGATTGACAAACCCCGCCCGAGATCCTTGATCATCAGACTTTCAAGACGGTGGTTGTAGCTCAGTTGGTTAGAGCATCGGATTGTGATTCCGAGGGTCGCCGGTTCAAGTCCGGTCAGCCACCCCATTT
>CAYOIB010000032.1:0-29811 GCA_964403935.1 uncultured Puniceicoccaceae bacterium
GCAAGCCGGGCGAAGTCCTCAAGGTGGGCGACGAAGTGGAAGCCGTTGTTCTCGGTATCCAGAAGGACGACCAGAAGATCAGCCTCTCCATCCGCCAGCTCGAAACCAATCCCTGGGATATGGTTCGCCACAACTACCCGGTGGGTGCCCGCGTCCGCGGGAAGGTGCGCAACCTCACCAGCTATGGTGCCTTCGTCGAGCTCGAAGAGGGCATCGACGGTATGGTGCACGTCTCCGACATGTCCTGGACGCGCAAGATCAACCATCCTTCGGAAGCGGTTAAGAAGGGCGACGAAATCGACGCCATCGTGCTCGATGTCGATCCCGGCCAGCAGCGCATCAGCCTGGGTATGAAGCAGCTCAGCAACGACCCGTGGGATGAGATCGAAACCCACTTCAAGATCGGCGACCTCGTCAAGGGCACCGTGAGCAAGATCACGAACTACGGTGCCTTCATCGAGCTGAACGACGGCGTCGATGGCTTGGTCCACATCAGCCAGATCGCCGAAGAGCGGGTTGAGCGGATCAAGGATCACATCAATGTCGACGACGAGATCACTGCGCGTGTGATCAAGATCGATCGCGACGAGCGCCGCATCGGCTTGAGCATCAAGGCAGCCAGCTACAGTGAATCCGAGCTTGCGGCGGAAACCGCAGCCTTTGATTCCATCGGCGGCGACGAGCTCACCAGCCTCGGCGACATCCTCGACGAAGCCACCCGCTAAGCGGCTCGGCTCCTGTTACTTCTCAAAGCCCTCCGGTTAACGCCGGGGGGCTTTTTCTTTTTCCCGACCCAACCCCGGAATCTTGTTTTCCTGTTCGACCCTTTCTCCCGGAGTGATCAACGTCCTCCCGATGGATACGCTTGTTGTCTTGCTTGCGGCTTACCTTCTGGTTGTTCCGGGTCTGGCCCTGATACTGGTCTTTATCGCTCTGAAACGAATCCGTTACCTTCACCGGAGACTCGATCAGGCTGAGCAGCTGAGTGCCCCGCCCGCCCGGAAAGCGCAGGCCGATTCACCTCCAACCCAGACCCATCCTGAAATCATTTGGGAGCGGCCTCTCCCACCCTCGCCTGAACCACCGCCCGCGGAAAGCTTTCCAACAGAGCCCGCCGCCCCGACCCCATCCAAAGCTGTCCCGCCCGCGTCACCGCCCATTAAGGAGCCTTTGCCGGCAGCAGCGTTCGAAGCCTCGACACCCCCTCGCCCGAGCTGGTCTGAGAAGCTTCGCAAGATCGGCCTCTGGCCACCGGAGACCCGCACCGGCGAATCCGAGCTGATTCTGATGCAATGGTGGTTGCCCCGCCTCGGCGGCATTTTGGCTCTCCTCGCCGCCCTCTTTTTCAGCGTGTATGTCGCCCGCTATTCCGGCCCGGGAATTCGCTTTGCACAGCTTCTGGGGGCCTCCTGCGGTGTGGGCGGCATCGGATGGTTTCTGGAGCGCCGCCATCGATCTTTCGGCAGTGTCCTCGTCGTCACCGGACTGATCATGCTCTACTTCACCAGTGTGGCGGCTTACGTCCTGCCGCCCGTGCGTGTCATTGAAAGCATCCTGGTCGGTGTGGCCCTCCAGTCGGCTGCCCTCGCCGTCATCTTTTGGGTGGGTCTTGCCAGGCGGTCGGAGGGGATTCTTCTCCTCGCATTCCATTTCGGGTATTTCCTCTCCGTCTTTATGGCTTGGGAAGGTCTGCGTGAAGGCAGCCTCTTAGCGGCAGGTACCCTCACCCTTGCGGGCACAGCCATCATGCTCCGTTTCCACTACCGCTCGATTCCCTGGGTGTGCCTCCCCGGCGCTCTTGTTGCTGTCGCCGCCTGGCCGTTTCTGCTCTACGCCCTCCCCGTCCCTTTCCCGAATGGGCTCCTTACACTCGGTTACATCCACGCCATCGCCGGGCTCTTTCTTGCTCTGCAGCGTTTCGGTCCTCTCCGTCAGCATCCCCAGGGCCGCGCGTTTCTTGCCCTGACAGTTGGAGCACCCGCCGCGGCGGGCCTGCTCTTCTTCCGCTTCGGGTTGCCCGACTCCCTCGACCTGTTCTGCGGAACCTATGCGCTCCACCTCTTCGCCTGGGCGATGCTCTACCAGCTTCGTTCCGAAAAAGCTTTCTTCCAGGTCCAGCTTCTCGTGGTGAAGGGCTCTGCCTTCGCAACCCTTTGGGCCATGCTCTACTTTGTCGGGGATATTCGCTGGTTCGCCATCGCTCTCCAAGGTGCCGTGCTGGCCGCCACCGCGCGACGTTCCCGCAGCGTCGCGATCGAAGTGACCGCCCTGCTTACCGCTGGCATTGCCACCGCCTTCTTCCTCGAACAAGGACGAATCGCCACCCCGGAAGGCAGTCTTCGCTGGGCCCTCCGTCTCGCCTTTCCCCTCGTCCTCCTAACGACGGTCGCCTGGATGTACCCGGCCTTCAAGGGTGCCACGACGAAGGTGCTTGCCACGCGCACGCTCGTCTATGGAACAGCCGCGGTCGGCATTGGGTGGCTCTGGGTGCAAATTGCCTCCCTTCATACGCCCGTCCGCTATGACGTCACGCTCCTCCTGAGCGCCCTTTCCCTCGTCGCTCTCCTGCCGGGGATTATCAGCTTCTCTCGCCTGCACCTCGGGATCGCAGCCGCTCTCCTCCACACCGCAGCCGCTCTTGCCTTCTGGGACGCCCCTTACTCGCTCCCCGCCCTGCTTGGGCTCATTATCTGGAGCAGCATGGCCATTCGGGCAATGCGTCAGACATCGCCCACCCGCGCGGCCTTCGGCGAATCAGCCGTCTATTGTCTCCTCCTGCCTGCGATGGCCTCAGCCATCATGGCCGAGCTGAATCATTCACCTTTTTCAGGGGCCGCCCTCTTCGGACTCGGTGCCCTTGCGCTCCTGATTGCGAGAGCGGTTTCGGGCCCCCGACATCTGGCCGGCTTCTGGATCCTGCCAGCGCTCACCTACCTGATCGTCGAAGGTTCCCACCTGCCGGCTGGCGGAGCCCCGTTCGCCCTTGCCCTGGGATTCGGACTTATGCTTTGGCCCGCCCTGGATCCAGTTCTCCGGAGCCGTTTTGGATGGATGAATGCCGGGCAACTCTGGAGCTGGCTGGCCGGTCTTGTTTGGATCGCCTTCCTCCTCGGAGCGGACCGGTCGGAAAACTGGCTCTCCTGGCAGCTGGCCATCGCCGCCGCGGCAACGGCTCTCCTTGTGCTGGCTCACCACGCCCGGGTCTGGGGTTACCTTGCAACAGGATGTGCCCTTCTCCTGTTGGGGCTCTTCTATCTTCTGGAGCCGGTTCTTCATGGCAGCAGTTGGTTGCGGCCCAACCCCCCGGTCCTCTCCATTGTTGGCAGCATGCTCAGCCTGATCGCCGCGGCCTTCATCTGGCGCTTCGTTTCCGCACCCACAATCCCAGGGAAATTCGCCCCCTCGACCCACGGTGCCCTCGACGGCTTTGCCGCTTTGGTTGTCTTTGCCGCCGGCTACCTCGCGGCGTCAAATCCGGTTCTTGGATTGCTTCCCTACCTCACCCCCATCCTCGCCATCCTCGCCGTCGCGATCATCCTCACCGGATTTATCAGTCGGCGCCAAAGCTTCCGTCTAACGGGCCTCGTCCTCCTGGCGCTTCCCCTCATCCGCCTGTTTGCCTACGACATCCAGGAGGCCTTTTATCGAATCGTTGCCTTTGCCGCCGCCGCCCTCTGCCTCACCGGACTGGGCTACCTCTATCATCGCGCCAGCGCCCGGTTGCGACCCGTCCCGCCGCCGCCTGCGGTTTCAGAATCCGTGACCCCGGCGGATCAACACGTTCAGGAAGAACCCTGACCTGCTGGACACCGTCCGCTTTGGCGCTACGCTCCGCCTGATGCCCAGGAATCAGGAACCGCCACAAACACGCATTGAAAACTTGTACGCCCGGATTGCCGATGACGAGGAGGCTCGGGTGTGCCGTGATATCACAGATGATGCCTGTCGTGAGGTACCCGAGAATTTCTTTGTCTTTCTTCTGGCACATGCCCTGACCAAAGTGGGCGACGCTTTGGCGAATGCAAAGACGGTCCTACCTTGGGCGGTGGACGCGATCGGGGCACCCGTCGCCCTCGTGGGAATGCTTGTTCCACTCCGTGAATCGGGATCCCTCCTGCCGCAACTGGCCCTTGCCCAGTGGATCCGGGGGGCCTCCATTCGCAAAGGGTTCTGGATCCTGGGAAGCCTCGGTCAGGCCGCCGCCCTGATCGGCATGGCCTTCGCTGTTCTCAAGCTCAATGGCTTAACAGGCGGGTTCGCCCTCCTCGGAGGGCTCCTCGTCTTCAGCCTCTTCCGGGGCCTGGCGTCCATTGCCTCAAAGGACGTCCTCGGCAAGACGGTACCCAAAAGCCGGCGCGGACGCCTCATCGGGTGGACCGAAGCCGTGGCGGGTGTTGTGGTGGTCACTTTCAGTCTCTTATTGTTTCTATTTGGCGACAACGGATCCGCCCGCTTCTATGCCTCTATCCTGGGCCTGGCCGCCCTCCTGTGGCTAATGGCCGCCCTTGTTTTCATGCGTATCCGGGAGTTTCCAGGGGCCACAGAAGGCGGCGCAAATGGTCTGGGTGCGGCCTTCCGGCAATTGGATGTGCTTTGGAAAGATGCCCCCTTCAGGCGCTTCGTCATAGTGCGATCCCTTCTGCTTTGTTCAGCCCTGACATCGCCCTTCTTCATCGTCCTTGGGCGCGACGTCCACGGCGATTCACTGAAGCTCCTTGCCCTCTTTATTTTAACGAACGGCATTGCCTCCAGTCTGAGTGCCCCGATCTGGGGTACTTTGGCCGATCGCTCCAGCCGGCGCGTGATGCAGTTCGCCGCCATCCTCACCGCGGCGGTGGCGCTTCTTGCCGCGGCGTCGCACACCTTTATGGAGCCGCTTGCACGGCTTCCCGCCTGGTACCCGCTGCTTTTTGGAATCCTTGGTGTGGCGCACGCAGGCGTCCGCCTCGGCCGAAAAACCTACCTCGTCGACATGTCGAAAGGCGACCAGCGAACGACCTATGTGGCCGTGAGCAATTCGAGCATTGGGGTTGCCCTGCTCCTTGCGGGCCTCTTGACAACGGCCTTGGCGGCCTGGAGTCCGATTGCCGCCATCCTCGTGCTGAGTGCGTTGGGTCTGGGAGGTGCCGCCCTCGCCGCGACCTTACCCGAGGTCCAGTGAGGCCACGCAGCGGAAGCCGATATTACCCGTACTGGATTCCGGCGTGTTGCTGGTGCGGGCCGCCACCCGGTAGCGGTTGCAATAACTGGCATGGCAGAGGTAGGAGCCACCCCGCATCGCCCGCGCCGTCCCTGTTCGGGGGCCTCGGGGGTTCAACCGTGTCTCTTCGCCTTCCGCGATGTGCCAATGCGGATCAAACCAATCGGCGCACCACTCCCAGGTGTTTCCCGACATGTTACAGAGCCCATAGCCATTGGCGCGAAAAGCACGCACAGGACAGGTGCCCTTGTACCCATCCTCCCCGGAATCATGCTCCGGAAAGCGCCCTTGCCAGAGGTTGCAACGGTGTTTGCCCTCCGGCGTCAGGGAGTCCCCCCACGCATAACGCTTCCGCTCAAGCCCTCCGCGGGCCGCAAATTCCCACTCCGCCTCGGTCGGCAATCGCTTGCCTGCCCAGGTGGCGTAAGCCATGGCATCATTCCAGGAAACATGCACCACCGGATGGTCCCGGCGCTTCTTGATGTTACTGCCCGGGCCTTCCGGCTTGCGCCAGGAGGCTCCCTCCACCCCAATCCACCATCGCAATTGCTCGACCCGGCGGCTGCCTTCAAGTTTCCGTTTGATTTTGGCAGGCACCCGTGTCTGAAAGACATAAGACCAACCAAAATGTTCCGCCTCGGTAACATAATGCGTCTGGCGCACAAAGGCCTCGAACTGCTCATTGGTCACGGCCGTGACATCGATGAAGAACGGATCAAGCGTCACCTGGCGGACCGGTCCTTCTCCATCCTCGAGCCAGGCTTCCTCGTCCTCATTGCCCATCCAGAACGTTCCGCCGGCCAGCGGCACCATGCCCTCTCGTGAGGGGGTGGCCGATGCAGTCAGTGCGGAAGCGACGTTGGCACCCAGTCCTCCCCCAGGGCGCGTCGGCGCGCAGCATGGTGGTGCTTCGCCCCCGCCCTCCATCAGCGAACCCCAATGGCGCGCGCGACCGAATGATCAAACAGCGCATGCCATTCCGCTTCCTGAACCGCGATACAGAATTCCTCCAGAGGGCCTCCCTTGTCCCGCGCCTGATCACAGAGATCAATGAAGGCCACCGGGTCCCACCTGTCGCCCCGCACCACAATCACCGCGCCCGCAATCTCCGGAGCCACTGGAATGCCTTTCACCGCCCTCAGAACATCGTTGAAAACCGGATGCAAGCCAACGCGCCGGAACCAATAGGCTGCGTTTGACGCATCGGGCTCCCGGCGGTGCATGATGGCGTGCCAATACGCGGCTGTCCGGTTATCCATGCTGTTGCTGATCTCGTGCGAGGCCTCGAGATGGTTATAACGCAGCAGAAGGCCTGCGATGCAGCATTTTGCAGCGTCTTCATCAAAGGTCTTCACCCCCGCAAAGACATCTTCCACTGAAAGATCGACCTGCTCTCTATCCGGCAGGGGGATTGGACTTCCCGGACCCAGGGGCGAGGGCGGAGCCCGATGGATGAGCTTCTGCGCTGCCGGTGTAAGCGTCGTGTCGTCCATGCTCCCATTCAATGTTAATATCGCGTCAACTCAAGCCGGGAATCCTCTTTTGCTTGAGGAGCTCCACAATCTCCGCGGGCTCACGTCCGGCCTTCCGCAGGCTCGCCATGATCCTCATGTAAGGATCGATATGTGTGAAGAACTGCTTGTAGGCGGGGCATAGGTAGCTCAACCCCGGCTTTCCTTCCGGATCAAGCATGAAGCGGTGTTTTGGACAATCCCCATTGCAGGCGAAGCGCACCGGACACCGCACACACACCTCCGGCAAACACTCTGATTTTTGCGCACCAAACTCCTGTTGTCTCCGGCTGTGGGCCATGGATCCCAATGCTTTGTCTCCAATCCTCCCCAGCCCGTTCTCCGGATAAACATAGTGATCACAGGAATACACTGACCCGTCGCTCTCCATCGCCAGGGCATTGCCACACTCCGGCGCAAAATAGCAGAGCCCCCCATCGTCGATCCCCAACCATTTGCCCAAGGCCGTGTCGAACAGCTGAATATAATGGTTTCCCACGTCCTTTCGCACCCAGCGATTGAAAAGGGTGACCAAAAAGTTTCCGTAACCTTCTGGCGACACACTCCACGACGAAACCCGCGACAACGGATCGTTTTCCCAGGGAGCGCTGGCCCGCAGTGAAGGTGGCCCCCCGTGCTGATGGCCGGCGAGGCGTTCGACCGCCACCGGCCGGCGCTCAACGATGGGAATGTATTGCTGAAAGCGTGCACCAATTCCCCGCAAAAATCGATAGATATCCTCCGGCCGCTTCTCGTTACCGGCATGAACGCAGGTCAGGGTGTTGAACTCCACCCGGTGTCGCTTGAGCACTTCCAGACCACGCATGACCGCATCAAAGGATCCCTTATCACTGAAGCTCTGGCGGTAGCGATCGTGAATGGACCGAGGCCCATCGACACTGATGCCGACGAGAAAGCCGTTGGCGGAAAGAAAGGCACCCCATTCATCGTCGAGGAGGGTCCCGTTGGTCTGGAGCGAGTTTTCAATCGTCCGGCCGTTTGCATAACGCTTCTGCAGAGCGACGGCCTGCTGAAAGAAATCGACCCCGCACAACGTCGGCTCGCCGCCCTGCCAGGCAAAGCTGACGATTTCCGTTGGCTGGGACTCGATATATTCACGGATGAAACGTTCCAAAACCTCCGGGCTCATCCGCCGTGGTGGCCGGCCCGGAAAGATGGCCCCTTTCTCCAAATAATAACAATACCTGCAACGCAAATTACATGCCGAACCAATCGGTTTCACCATCACGTGAAACGGCAATCGATGAGGCCTGCCTTTTATTGTGTCCATCTCGTCGTGCAATCAAAAGCACTCGGCTGAAGATAACCGATTCCGTTTTCCAGATACAATAGCGACAGGGCGGGGAAACGATTCAATCCTCTCGCTAATCAGCTGCTAAAGCCCTGCTATCTGGAACCTTCGGAAGAATCCGCGACTGAGACACCCCAAAGACAATGGGAACACCATTCTATCCTAACACCCAGTGCCCCGTCTGTCCAAAGATCGTTCTGGTCGGCCTTTTCTGCCTGATCGCAGGCCATCTGGATTCTGCCGCATCATACGCGGGCTCTTGCCAAAATGCTTCTTGAACATACGCGAGAAGTGGTAGGGATCGTTGTACCCACAGGCCACAGCCACTTCGCTGACCGTAAGGTTGCGGTTGGCAAGGAGGTAGGCGGCATGCGACATCCGGTGCTCGATGAGGTATTCGATCGGAGGAATCCCAAAGCTCTTCTTAAAGAGATAACAGAAATGGGGTACCGACAGCCCGGCCATTTTCGCGAGTTCGTCCAGTGTAAGGGTTCTAGCCGGAGCCGATTCAATCAACCTTCGCACCGCCAGAAGCTTCTCTGAGCCGGCCGTTGATTCACCGGGAGCATTCAGACGGCGGGCAAGGGTCCGAAGACAATTTTCCAGAAGATTTCCCATGATCACGGGATCCGCCGAAAACGTCTCCATCCGCTCTCCATAGATATCAAGCAGACATTGGTGAAAGCAGGTGGGGTTGGACAAACGAAGGGGAACCTCGACGGGAAGTCCCGCTTTCTCCAGCAAAACCTTCATCCGTCGCCCATCACAATGCATCCAGGAATGCGAAAAACGCGCCTTTGGGTTTCCGTAATACTGCCCCCCGCGAGGGCCCCACAACATCAGGGTTTCCGCTGGCTGCCATTCCGCCGTAGCCGCGGCGCTTCCAACAAGCGCCTCATCATGAAACAACATTATCAGGTAATCACCCGTCCCCTGGGGCCGTTGCACCAGACATGCGGGCATACGTTCACGCACACCGATACCATGGATTCTGAACTCCGGCGAATCATCTGCCCGCGGAGGAAAGATCTGACGCAATGCCGAGGGCGTTGAAACAGGAGCCGATGAATCAGGCTGCATGATACTCCAGACAAAACCGCATCTCCCGGAGGATGAGCAAGACCATAAGATAACCCATCTTTTTCCGAAAACATCCTATGGCTCATTCATCCCGGGAAAGCTATCCTATAGCGTGCCATAGTCCCCCAAGGTCCCAGAGCACAACAGACCCTCCACCCTTCCTCCATTCTCCTCATCAAAAGATTTTCCATGAAGCCTCAGGACACCGATCCCATTTACCTCCTCAAAAACCTTCCCCAGGTCCAACCCGCTCTCCCCCTCGGAGGCATGGGTGCCGGATCAATTAGCCTCAACGCCTATGGAGGCTTGCAGGACTTTGCGATCCGGCACCACCCCACTCTAACCGCCTTGCCTGATGGGCATCGCACGATGGATGCCGCCTTTGCCCTCGTTCATATCAAAGGCAGGGAACCGATCACGCGCCTTGTGGAAGGCCCCCTGCCCCCGGAAAAAATCTATGATCAGGGATTGCAGGGCAACGGCTACCGTCACGGAGGCTACGAAGGACTGCCCCGCTTCCGCAAAGCCACCTTTGATGCGGGCTTCCCCTTTGGCCGCACACGGCTGAGCGACGCCAGGATCCCGCTCACGGCAGAGATCGTTGGTTTCAGCCCCTTTATTCCAGGAGACGACAAAAACTCCGGGCTGCCTTGTGCGCTTCTGGAATACACCTTCACCAACCGCTCGGCCGAAGCGGTGAAGTTCGAGTTCTCCTATCACCTCTCCCATTTGGCCATTGGCAGCAAAGAGCGGGAACGCGGGGCCCTTTCCCGTGCGGTTCCCAATCGTGGAATTCTCTTCGACAACACCGACGATCCCCTGAGCGCACAATTCGGCACGAGCTGCCTTCTTGCTTTGCAAGGACGTCCGCGCATCAAAGGCATGTGGTTCCGCGGGGGCTGGTTTGATGCGGTTTCCTGTCTTTGGCATGAGGTCTCCTCCGGGAAGTTCACAACAAACAGTGGTTCCAACGGGGTTGATTTCGAGGGCCGCGCCGGAGGTTCTCTTCTCTTTCCGGCAGAGCTCGCTCCTGGAGAATCCACCACCTTCCGCCTCGCGATTGCCTGGCACTTTCCCAATGTCCACTACACCCATGGGGTCGTCGCTCAATGTTGTGAAGACCCATCCTCAGATGCCGCCTGTTCCCCCCAACCATCGTGGCGGCCCTACTACGCAGGCGTCTGGAAAGATGCGCAAGAGGTGGCGGAGTATGTTCGGCGTCACTACAAATCCCTTCGCGAGCGCAGCATCCGCTTCAACCGCACACTTCTTTCGAGTTCTCTCCCGTCCGAGGTTCTCGACGCCATCAGCTCAAACCTGGCGATCCTGAAATCGCCGACCGTCCTGCGGCAGGAGAATGGCAATATCTGGGCTTGGGAAGGGTGCTTTGCCGAGGCGGGCTGTTGTCCGGGCAGCTGCACCCACGTGTGGAATTATGCCCAGGCCATGCCCCATCTCTTTCCCCAGCTGGAACGAACACTCCGCGAGCAGGAGCTCCTTCGGTCGCAAAACGAAAATGGGCATATCAACTTCCGGGCGGCGCTGCCCGACGGCCCCGCGGGCCATGGCTACCACGCGGCGGCTGATGGACAGCTCGGCGGCATTTTGAAGCTCTTCCGCGACTGGCAGATCTCGGGCGATACCCCTTGGATGCAGTCCCTCTATCCCCACGCCCGCAAGAGCCTTGAATACTGTATTCAGACGTGGGATCCCGACCGCCTGGGGGCTCTCATCGAGCCACACCACAACACCTATGACATTGAGTTCTGGGGACCCGACGCCATGTGCACCAGCATCTATGTGGGTGCGCTCTCCGCCATGGGTCTCCTGGCCACGGCTGTGGGCGCGGAAGCCGATGCCATCACCTACACCGAGCTGGCCGAGCGGGGGGCGAAGTATATGCGGAACGAGCTCTTCAATGGCGACTACCACATTCAGCGCATCCGCTATAAAGACCTGCGCGACCGCTCGTTCATTGAACTTCTTGAGGATCCCCAAACCGCCCGGAGCGAAGTCGTCGCCCTTCTCCGCAAAGAAGGCCCGAAATACCAGTATGGCAATGGCTGCCTGTCTGACGGGATCATCGGCGCGTGGATGGCCCGTATCTATGGTGTCACGACGCCCATCGACGTCGGCCAGATCCGCAACACGCTGAAGTCGATTTATAAATACAACTTCCGCAAAGACCTCTCCACACACGCGAACTGCCAGCGCCCCGGTTACGGGATCGGCAAGGAAGCCGGTCTCCTTCTTTGTTCCTGGCCCCATGGCGACAAGCCTGCTTTGCCCTTCGTCTATTCCGACGAGGTCTGGACGGGGATCGAGTATCAAGTTGCATCACACCTGATTGAAGAGGGCTTTATCAAGGAGGGTCTCGCCATCGTAAAAGCCGTCCGGCGTCGCTACGATGGCCGCGCCCGCAACCCCTTCAATGAATATGAGTGTGGCAACTTCTATGCGCGGGCCATGGCCAGCTACGCTCTCTTGGGCTCGCTCTCAGGCTTCCATTATTCAGCGGTGGATCAGTGCCTCCGCTTCGGCCCACGCTTGGAAAGTCAGCCCTTCCAGTGCTTTTTTGCCACTGCCGAGGGTTGGGGAACGATCCGCCTCGAAGCAACCCGGCTCATCATAACCCTGGAGGAGGGCCGCCTGCGCCTCCGGAAAATACGCCTTCAACCGGGATCAAGGCTGCACGAGCTCGACATCAGCACCACCGTCAGCACCCGACAGCCTGCCACCTTTCAATTCTGAGTCCGCAAAACCAGCCCACCATGTACCCCGATCCCCTCTTCACCTCTCCCTTGGGAGGCCTGCCCTTCCTCAGCAAAGCCAAAAGCCGCTCCATCAGCCCCGAGAACCCCACCGGTGAAAAGGGCAAGGGCGGCAGGGCCACGACCGGCACCGGTGAACATGCCGCCCGCGACTTAGGCCTCGGCTGGAAGGTATCGCCATCCGTCAAGATCCAGCCGGGCGAAACCCACACGCTCGCCGATATCGAAGGGCCGGGCATCATTCAGCAGATCTGGATGACACCCACCGGACATTGGCGACACGCCATCCTGCGCTTCTATTGGGACGATGCCGAAGCTCCCTCCGTAGAATGTCCGGTGGGCGACTTCTTTGCTTCGGGCTGGGGTTCCCATGCCCAACTCTCATCACTCGCTGTCTGCGTGAATCCGGGCAGCGCCTTCAACTGCTATTGGCAGATGCCATTCAAGAAGCGCTGTCGCATCACCATGGAGAATCTCCAGAGCAGCGAAATGACGCTCTATTATCAGGTGAACTATGCCCTCCAACCGGTGCCGGAAGAAACGGCCTACTTCCACGCCCAATTCCGCCGCTCCAACCCGCTCCCCTACAAAACGGTTCATACCCTCCTCGATGGGGTTGAAGGCTGGGGCCACTACATCGGCACCTACATCGCCTGGGGCGTCAACAACACCGGATGGTGGGGCGAAGGTGAGATCAAATTCTACCTCGATGGCGACCAGGAGTTCCCCACCATCTGCGGCACCGGGACCGAGGACTACTTCTGTGGCTCCTATAATTTCGAGAATCAAAAAACCAAACAGTACCAGGAGTTCTCCACCCCCTACGCCGGGCTCCACCAGGTCATCCGCCCCGATGGCGTCTATCACTCCCAAACACGCTTTGGCATGTACCGCTGGCACCTCACCGACCCCATCCGCTTTGAAGCAAACCTGCGCGTCGAGATCCAGGCCCTGGGATGGCGCTCCGGTGGCCGCTACCTTCCCCTCCAGGATGATATCGCCTCCGTCGCCTTCTGGTACCAGACATTGCCAGCCAACACCTTTCCTCCACTCCCGTCCATAGACGCGCTGGAAGTCATCTGATGGTGTCACCTCTCCTTGGGACATTCCGTGTCTTCCACGCCTCAGAAGCGAGACAAAACGGCACATCCCAAAGCCCAACCATACCCTCAACTTCCTGTACTCCAACTACTTACCAGACTCCACCTTCTTGGCATAAATCATGCGTCTATAAAAGCCGAAACAAAACTCAAACGATTAAATCAGGAGGCAACAGATCATGAGACTGATTAAGTATGACAACCTGTATAACGACGCTCTAAACGATCTCGACGGGTTCTTTGACCGGGCCTTTCGCGATGCTTCTGCCATGTCCCGCTTCTTCAGCGGGACAACGGGGTCCAGTGGCTTCCGGGTGGATATGCATCAGGATGCAGACAACTACTACGTCTCCGCCGAGCTGCCGGGCGTCGACAAACAAGACGTCAAAATCGAGCTTGAGAACGCGGTGCTGACGATCACCGGTTCGCGCAAGCGTAAGAGCGAGGACGGTGAATCGACAGCCGGGTTCAGCCGCTCGATCACGGTCGGCGACGACATTTCAGCCGACAAGGTCAAGGCGAAGCTCGAAAACGGCATCCTGACGATAACCCTGCCAAAGAAGGAAGAGCGGAAGCCCAGGACCATTTCCGTGGCTTAAAAAACAGAGCATGAAAGCAATCCAGACATCAGGAGAAAACAATGAGTACAGAAGTTAATTTGCCAGAGAAGATGACACCAACAACGCAAGTACGCCCACAGAGGTACCTCAGGCCACATTATGACGTAAGCGGCGATCAAGATGCCTATACGGTTCGGGTTTACATGCCCGGAGTCCCCAAGGAAGGCGTCGAGCTAACACTGGATCGCGAGCATCTCCATATTGAAGGCCGCCGATCGAGCACCACCCAGGAGGGCTGGGAACCCGTCTTTCGTGAAATTGCGGAGGCCGATTACCGTCTCCAGCTCGACCTGAATATCGAAGTAGACGACGAAAAGATCGAAGCGCGCACGGAGAACGGGGTCCTGACCCTTCGCCTCCCGGTTGCCGAATCCGCCAAGCCGCGTTCGATTCAGGTGGATTGATCTCCACGGTGGCTTTTGCCACCAACTGCAGTAGATTCCGAGGCCGGGCTGTTTCTGAACAGTCCGGCCTTTTTGACTGCCGTTTTGTGACCCGTGAAAAGGAGCTGAAGATGGATTTCAAGGATTACTACAAGATGCTCGGCGTTGAGCGGGAGGCTTCCCAGGAAACAATCAAGAAAGCTTTCCGGAAGCTGGCTCGGGAGTGCCATCCGGACCACGCGGCCGCCGAGCACAAAGAATCCGCCGAACAGAAGTTCAAGGAAATCAACGAAGCCTACGAGGTGCTGGGCGACCCAGCGAAGCGCCGCAAATACGATGCCCTCGGAGCCGAATGGAAAGCGCATGCAGGCGCGGGCGCGAACCAGTGGCAAGCAGGTCAGGACTTCTTCAGACAACAATCCGGCAGAGCGTCGACGGATGGTTTCGAATACCATTTTGGCGGCACGGGTTTCAGCGACTTCTTTGAGCAGTTTTTCGCCGATGCGGAGGAGCCCTCCTTTGGACGTGATCCGGCCTTTCATCGAACCCGGAGCTTTCGCGGTGGACCGGGCTTTGGTCGACCCGGTGCGGCTTCCGCTCACGAGGGAACCGGCCGGGGGCACGACATTGAGTCCGAAATTCTCGTCACTTTCGAAGAAGCCCTCGAGGGATCCGTTCGCGAAATCTCACTCCAGCGGAGAAATCCGGAAACCAGCCAGCAAACCACGGAGACCGTTCGCGTGCGCCTTCCCCCCGGTGTCCGCGAGGGCCAACGCATCCGCGTTGCCGGAAAGGGTTCCCCTGGGGCAAGCGAACCCGGCGACCTGTTCCTGCGGGTCCACTACGCGCGGCACCCGGATTTTCGGGTCGAGGAAAACCACCTCGTCTGCGACATCGATCTCGCCCCGTGGGAAGCCGTCCTCGGATGTTCTGTCAGCGTACCCAGCCTTGAAGGCTCCGTCCGGATCCGGGTCCCGTCCGGAACCCAGGGCGGTCGGAAGCTTCGGCTGCGCGGGCGCGGTCTTCCCCTCGGGAAAAACAAACGCAGCGACCTCCTCGCCCACATTCGCATCCGCGTCCCTGAAACCCTCAGCCAAGAAGAACGAACCCTCTGGGAGAAGCTCGCTCAAACGTCGGGCTTCAATCCCGGAAGAAGTGAGCACAGCTGAGATGAACAGAATGGTGGGCCCAGCTGGATTTGAACCAGCGACCAAGGGATTATGAGTCCCCTGCTCTAACCGCTGAGCTATGGGCCCGAAAGGGGGTTGAAAAATGGTCTTGTCCAATGCGCCTTCAAGAGGAACGGAGGTCAAGAACGATGTTTGCTGCCCATTGATCAGCGGCGAGATCCGCCTGAAACGCGGCGTCGCCCAACAACCAGCCGACACTTGATTCAGGGGAAATTCCTCAATTATCCCTTCGACTTCTTGCCTCTCCCCCTCAGGATCAACAGCTTCCAGATCTGCCCACCCGTTCCCCTCCCTTATGTTTCTTCACCACGCTCATCAGGTCGGTTCCCGTAAGAAGAACAAGAACGCGGCGAACTCGTTCCACACAGGCCTCCGCAGCCCCTTCCTCTCGGCCAGATGGCCGCCCCTCAATCTAGCGAATCGTAAATGAAGCCCAACTCAATTGGCTCACCAACTTCATCTGGAACATCGCCGACGACGTGCTGCGCGATGTCTATGTCCGCGGCAAGTACCGGGATGTAATCCTGCCCATGACTGTCCTCCGCCGCCTCGATGCGGTGCTCGAGCCAACCAAGCACGCCGTGCTGGAAATGAAGGCTGTGCAGACACTCTCCCGCCTCAACAGAGCGCACCCGAAGAAGCACGACGTGTTCGTCCTCGATTTCCAGAACGAAACAGAGCTGATCGAAGAGTCCTTCGCCAAATACTACCGCACCACGATTCTTAGTAGAGAAACCGATCCCAACAAGCCCCACACCCTGAAGGGTGAGCTGGACGCGAAGCAGGTCTATTCGCCGGAGCAGATCGATACGCTGGTTGAGCTGTATCTGACCGGTGCCGACCGCGACAAACTCGACCCCATCCTCGACGCCTGCGTGGCCATCTACGTCAATGACCTCAACGAGGACGAGCAGGTGGACTTCAAGGGGAAGGCAAAGGTTTTTACCCGCACTTATGATTTCCTTGCCACCATCCTCCCATACGGCGTGCAGGAATGGGAAAAGCTTTCGATCTTCCTGAATTTCCTCATCCCAAAGCTGCCCGCACCAAAGGAGGACGACCTTTCGAAAGGCGTGCTCGAAGCCATCGACATGGACAGCTACCGCGCGGAAAAGAAGGCGACCTTGGCCATCACTTTGCCTGATGCGGATGCGGAGATCGAACCGGTTCCAACAGGCGGTGGCGGACGTAAAGCCGAGCCGGAAATGGACAGACTCTCGAACATCATCAAAGCGTTCAACGACCAGTTCGGCGGTCTGTTCAACGATCCCAAGTCAGTCGAGGCCCGGATCATGAATGTGATCCCTCCGAAGGTGTCGGCTGACCCGGCCTATCAAAATGCCAGGCAGCATTCCGACCGCCAGAATGCGCGGATCGAACACGACAAGGCACTCAAGCGAGTGATCACCGCGATGTTTGCGGACGACGCCCAGCTCTTCAAGCAGTTCCAGGACAACGGCAGTTTCAGGCACTGGCTCACAGACACGATCTTCGGGCTCACCTACGAAGAATAGCGCGCAGCTTCATCGCCACGGACCTTCGAAACGTTTTTAATCGAGGAACGCCTCTTCGCGAAAGGACCCGCCGAACGGCTCGATCACCGTCAGGAGGTTACGCCCGTGGCCCAGCGGCCGCTCAGTAGAAGTTGCCCTTTTCCTCGATGGCGGTCTGGAGTTCGCGCTGGAAGTCGGCGAGGTCTTCCTTGGAAGGTTTGTAGTCGGGCTGCGATGCGTTGAGGGCGAGGCGTCCCATCTGGTCGAGCGACCACTGGGCGCGCTGTCCATCGCTGAAGGTGACGCCGCCGCTGACGAGCGCGCCGGGGCGTGTGATCTTGTCGATGGAGACGGAGACCTTACCGGGAGCGGCCGCGGCTTCGGTGGTGGCGGTTGGATCCGGTGCCGGGGTGTAGGCGGGCGTATCCGGCAATTCGAGGTCGAGATCGTCGATGAGAAAACGGACATCCATGTAGGTAAGCCGCAGGGCGAACTCATCTTCCAGGCGTTTTTGGACATCGCTGACGGTGCCGCCCGCACGAACCCAATCGGCGACGGCGGATTCTTGTTCCTGGGTGAGCTTCATAGGACTTGTCCGGTAATCTGCTTGGTGAGGTATTCGATGTTACGGCGCACGGATTCATCCTGCTCCATGATGTTCTCCACCGTCTTGCAGGCGTGAATAACGGTGCCGTGATCACGCCCCCCAAACGCTTCGCCGATTTCCTTGAGCGGATGGTTGGTGAGGATCCGGCAGAGGTACATGGCGATCTGCCGGGGAAAGGCAATATGGCTGGGACGGCGCTTGCTCGACATGTCGCTCATCCGCAGGTCGTAGTATTCGACGACCTTGCGCTGGATTTTGTCGAAACTAACGGCGTATTGAGATTCCTCCTGAAGGATATCACGGACAAGGCGTTCTGCTGTGGCCACATCAAGGGGGGTCTTCACCAGGCGGGAAAAAGTCATAACCTTGATCAGGGCGCCTTCGAGGCGACGGACATTGCGCGTGATGCGGCTTGCGAGGAATGAAAGCACCTCTTCGGAGATGCCGGTAGCACCCAGCGCAATGGCTTTCTTCTTGAGGATGGCGACGCGGGTTTCCAGATCCGGTGCCTGGATATCCGTCACCATACCCCATTGGAAGCGGGACACGAGGCGGCTCTCCAGGCGGGAGATCTCGCTCGCGGGCCGATCGCTCGAAAGACAGAGCTGCCGCTGAGACTCAAACAGCTCGTTGAAGGTGTGAAAGAACTCCTCCTGCGTGCGCTCCTTCCCCTCGAGGAACTGGATATCGTCGATAAGGAGTACGTCTACCTGCCGGTAAAAGCGGCGAAATTCATCAAGCGTGTTTTCGCGGATCGCCTGGAGGAAGCGGTTGGTGAATTTTTCGCAGGAGACATAAACCACGTGCGCTCCAGGGTCGTTGGCCTGAATGGCATGGGCCACCGCGTGCATCAGGTGGGTCTTGCCCAAGCCGGTGTCGCCGTAGAGGAAGAGCGGGTTGTAGGCCTTACCCGGCTCCACCGCGACCGCTGTGGAGGCCGCATGGGCCAGCTGGTTGCTCGGGCCGACGATGAAGTTTTCAAACGTGTTGCGCGGGTTGAGGTAGAGCTTTTCGCGTCCACTCGCGGTGCGTCCGCTTGAGCCCGATCCCCGCCCCCCCCTGGCCGCCTTCGACCCTTGCCCACCCATACGGGTGCGCCCTTCGGGAGCGACAGGCTCGGGGGTGTCGTCAATATGGTCGGGGGTGTCGATGACGAGGTCGATGTGTTCCCCGCCAAGAAGCGCGACCTTTTCGCAGATGACATCAAAGTAGTTGTCCTCCAGCCAGATCGCGGCGAAGGGCGTCGGAGCGAGGATCACCAGGGTGTCTCCGTTGTTTACACGAGCCTGCAGAGGCTCGAACCAATTGCGAAAAATATCGCTGGAGAAGACCTTGCGGAGCTCCTCCTTGACCTCGTTCCAGAGGTCGGCTGTGACAGTTGCTTGGGTCATGTATTCCGGTCTCCGCTCAGTTTTGTTCACACTCGGGCGGAAACGGCACAGACACGGGAGCAGGCAGGCACGAAGGCAGGCCGAAAGCGGGCATCAAAGCAAGCGAGGAGGCGGATAGAAGCAGAAGTATTCATTTTTTCAAGGCGTTTAGTCGGATCAGCAAGTCGATGGATTATAAAGATTTATAGAAACCTAACGCTAAGTGTTCCATCATTCTTCAATCGAGTGAAGACAATAAGGGAGGAATCACAGAAAGAGGCGCGTCATCGTGGTCATGAAGATATTTCCGCGCGCCTCGGCTTTTCAAGACCAACTTGTGCACAAGTTATCAACACCCCCTGGGAAATAAGATTTGGCACAAATTTGTTGCCTTGGACGGTCGTTAGGGCCAGCCCGAAAATACGACTAACGTCACTGGATCGAAACAATTCCAAGCGTCCGTAGCACCTTGTTCAGGGAGAGCGCTTTGGGAATCTGAACGCGAGCGTCGTGACTCATCAATGGGCCTCCTGGAAGAGGCTGTGTCACCCCCCGGTTGGGTTCTCTGCCATGAATCGGATGAGGCGGTCGTTGAATTCCTTGGCGGAATCATGCCCCAACATTTTCAGTGCTTGAACCATGGCGGCGACTTCGACGAGGCGGGCGAGATCCCGACCGGGCCGAACCGGAAGAATAATATGGGGAACCTTGATACCGAGGATGTCGAAAGACTCCATTTCGAGACCGGTCCGCTCCTCGACCATTCCTGTCTGCCATTCCTCGAAGGTGACAACAAGATTGATATTCTTCTCTAAACGCACGGCGCGGATGCCGAAGAGCTCGGCGATATTCACGATCCCGAGTCCGCGGCATTCCATGTACCCTCGATTCAGGCGGCTGCTGCGCCCCTGGAGTTCGTGATCCCCGATCAGGCGGATGTAGACGAGGTCGTCCGCCACCAGGCTGTAACCGCGTTCGATGAGGGCCAAAGCGCACTCGCTCTTCCCCACTCCGCTCCGGCCACGGATCAGGGTTCCAATGCCGCGAACGTCCATGAGGGTGCCGTGCTCCGCGACCCGGGGTGCAAACTCTTGCTCAAGAATGATTGTGAGCGCGTTTCCCACATCCCGCGTTGTCAGGCTTGAGCGGATCACTGGCGTGTGAGAGGCCTCGGCGACCTCCATCATGGCCCGGGTGGGAGCAAGATTTCGGGAAATGAAAAAGCACGGGATATTGCGCCCGACCATCTGGCGAAGGATGTCGAGTTGGCGGTCGTGCGTGAGATCGCGCAAAAAGGACATCTCGCCCGCACCGAAGAGCTGGATGCGCTTGGCCGCAAAATTCTTGAAGTACCCGGTCACGGCGAGTGCCGGACGGTTTATGGATTTGTCCCGGATCAGGCGGCGAATGCCCTCGCTCCCAGCGACCACATGAAGGTGCAAGCCTTTGGGAGCTGCATTGACAAGGGCCTCAACACTGAGGCTTTCGACGATCTTGGGCGGGGGTCGGAGGGGCATGCGCGGCAACGGTTAGGGAACGGGCAGGGAATACAGGAGATTCAGATCGACGGTGGGCGATCTGGCAACGCCTTCTTTGCCGAACGGGGTCCCGCGGGATGGCCAAAATTACAGTTCGAACTCCGAGCCCAGATAAACACTGCGCGCATCGGCATCATTCACGAGATAAGTGCTGGAGCCTTCAGTCAGGACGCGACCGCGGTGGATCAGGTAAGCCCGGTCGCAAATACGGAGGGTTTCGCGCACGTTATGGTCGGTGATAAGCACCCCGATGCCCCGCTCTTTCAAGCCGAGAATAATCTTCTGCACTTCAGAGACACTGATGGGATCAACCCCGCTGAATGGTTCATCCATGAGAAGAAAGCGTGGCGACGTGACAAGCGCCCGGGAAATCTCCAGACGACGGCGCTCACCACCGCTGAGCGTATAGGCCGGCTGGTGCGCCAACGACGTGAGCCCCAATTCTTCCATGGACACATCGACGAGCGATTCGCGCGCGGCACGTTTCATATCCAGGGTTTCCGCGATGGCCCGAATATTGTCGCGCACAGAGAGTTTTCGGAAAACCGAGGCTTCTTGCGGGAGGTACCCGATGCCAAGACGCGCGCGCTTATACATTGGAAGGCTTGTGATCTCCCGCTCATTGAGGAACACCTGTCCGGTGGTCGCGGCAATCAGACCGACAATCATGTAAAAGGTCGTTGTCTTGCCGGCACCATTCGGTCCCAGGAGTCCGACGATTTCACCTGCATCCACGTGGAGGTCGACGCCTTCGACGACGGTGCGCTTCCCAAAGACCTTGACCAATCCGGTCGCATGGATGCGGGCGGATGGTGGGGCGGTTTCGCTGGATGCGGTCATTGCGCTGGCTCCTCAGACGAATTGGCGGGTTCCGCCTCTACATTCTCTTCGTCCGAAATTTCCGGAAGAACAAAATGCTGCCCTTGGTCCAGAGCCCCTTGGTCCAGATCAAAGCCATTCAAGGCTCTCTCTTTCAGATCGATGGCTTCCTCGTCCTGGCTGAAGCCCAGGTCGGGAATCTCTCCGAGTCGCACGACTGACCGGCTGGGCTGGTCTTTGGGGGCTGTGGGATCGGGAATGGAAAGGAACCGGCGCTCATCGCGATAGAGGACAAACTGATAGCCTTCCACCTCGACTTCACCATCGATCACCCGCGGGTTTCCGGACAACGTCACCGTTCCCGCACGCGGGTTGACCTCAGCGCGTTCGGCAAAGGCGGTCCGCCCCTGTTGGTGAATTTCAACCCCCCCCACAGCGACAATGCTTTCAATGGAGCCGATATCACCCACGGCTTCATCCGTCCCCGATCGCATGGACACAACCGTCAGCTCGTCGCAGGAAATCTCGAGGTTCGTTCCCCGAACCTCCACATCCGTCCGAAAGTAAAAGAAATTCCGCTCATCGGTGCCCTGCATCTCCAACGTCTCACTGGTTATAACCGTTCGAACCGGCTCCGTGCCCGAAAGAACGGATGTTCCCACCCAGAGGGCGGCGAGGAGGTGGAGGCCCCTGCGGGCGGTGCAAGTTGAGGGAGTCATTTCAGGATATCGATGGCCTCATCAAAAGTGACGCGGGCGTTTTGGCGGACGGTAATCAAGTGTGCATTCCCGTCCCATGTCCAGTCCTCACCGGCCAGACTGAAGTTCAAACCGGAAACAAAGAGCGACGTGTCACCCTCGGCCCGAGATGCTTTCATAAAAACGCGTGCGCGTGGGCTCCGGATACGGGTTTCTTCCAGGGACCGCTCATCTCCCGAGAAAACGATGAGATCAAGGCCGATGATCTCACTCTGTTCCGGACTTATGTAATTCCCTTCGACGCCCCGAAGCTCCCACTCCTTGAAGCCGTTCTCACCAAACATCGGCAACCGGAAATTCTTCAAGGGCGCATCCGGCGTCATCTGGGCACCTGCGCCAAAAGGCAGACATACCAGGGCAAGGAGACAGGCGGCGCAAAGCGGCAGCGGCGCGCGCAAACAGATAGACGGAGACGGGGGGAAGCGAAAGATCATGCCCAAGAAATAACAGTGCGAACAAGCTTATCGATCCCGGCAGCGACCTCCCCGATGTTCTTCCCCAGCATGTAGGCGGGCGTTGAGACGATCTTCCGCTCTGGATCCTCGTGAACCTCGCTGACCGCGCAATTGATATGAGTCGCCCCCGTCGCCTCGATTTCGGCCGCCGTCCCGGCATCGTTTCCAATCGTTACTTCGAGGCCGGACGAACCCAGGACCTTCGCGCCCAAGGCCGGCGCAATGCAGATCAATCCGATCGGCTTCCTCGCTTCGAACATACCTTTCAACAAATCCTGAATGCCCGGATCGACACGGGCATCCGCCCCGTCGAAAGCAAAGGTACAGAGGTTCTTGGCCGCCCCGAACCCACCGGGAAAAACGATCGCGTCCAAGTCCTCCGGCCGGACGCCGTCCACCGCCTCCACCTCTCCACGAGCGATTCGGGCGGACTCCACCAGAACATTACGCGTCTCATTCATCTCCTTTCCGGTGAGGTGATTGATCACGTGGTGCTGGTCAATGTTCGGGGCCAGACAGACGGCTTGAGCCCCCGCCCGGTCAATAGCCAACAAGGTGAGAACCGCCTCATGAATCTCCGATCCGTCAAAGACACCGCAACCCGATAGAACAACGCCAATTTTCTTAGCCATAATTATGCTGAGATTTCGTCGCTCAGGATCTGTTCAATATCATCCATTATGTCGGCGGAAAGCAACTCGACCACTTCGAGTGCCTGCAGGTTATCCGATAGCTGCTCCGCCCGGGAGGCACCCAAAATAACCGTGCTCACCCGCGGATTCTTCAGGCACCAGGCAATGGCCAACCGGTGAAGCGGGACGTCCAGTTTGTCCGACAAGGCCTTCAAACGCCGCGTCTTCTCCATCTTGCCTTTGGACTGCTCCCCCAGCAGGCCATCCTTCAGCCATGACAGGTTTGGATCCGTCAGGCGGGAGCCAGCGGGAATCCCATCCAGATATTTCCCCGTGAGGAAACCGCTGGCAAGGGGAGACCAGATCGTCGTTCCCAGCCCGCCGTGTGACGCATAAAGCGGAGCATACTCCCGCTCCACCCGCTCGCGTGCAAACAGGTTGTACTGCGGCTGTTCCATTGTCGGCCCGATCAGGTGATTGGCCTCGGCAATTCCCTTCGCCTCTTGAATCTCGCGGGCACTCCATTCACTCGTCCCCCAATAGAGGACTTTTCCCTGCTCGATCAGCGTGTTCATCGCACGAACCGTTTCCTCGATGGGCGTGTCGGGATCCGCCCGATGACACAAATAAAGATCCAGGTAATCCACCTGAAGCCGCTTTAACGCCGCGTGGCACGCCTCCATCACGTGCTTCCGGCTCAGCCCGCATTGGTTGGGGCCTTTACCCTCGGCACCAAAGAACACCTTGCTCGAAACGAGGTACGAATCTCTCGGCCAGTCCTTCGAGCTCAGGATGGAACCCATGACCGCCTCGGCCGCTCCATCGGCGTAGCCCTCCGCATTATCGAAAAAGTTGATCCCGCCTTCATAGGCAGTGCTGAGGCAAGCATCGGCCTCCTTGTTCCCCATCTGCCCCCCAAAAGTCACCCAAGCCCCATAAGAAAGGGCACTGACCTTCAATCCGGATTTTCCCAACTTTCGGTATTCCATTTTCATATAGACCGCATCCTAGCGGGCACCTCCCAAAGGGCAATAACAAGGAAAGGAATTGGTCGCCCCTTCCGGCACGTTCTTCAAAAGCTAAATGACTCTCGCTTATCGAACTGGCGTGCTCCCTCGACTCCTTCGCTGTCCGATGAAGAAAGCGAGCGGAAGTCTCGAAATACTCGTTGTCGCAAGCTCAACCTCTCAGACGACACGCCCGCTCAAAAACACACTACAGATCGCGCCGAACACCCGCAAGGTGTCGGGATGTGGACAGCGGAGGCTCGGAGGAAGGCTCCAGATCGAGCAATTTCCGCCAGTAGGTCGCCAAGCCTGCTCCCGTGACGACACCACCCAGAACGCCTGCCCACGTGGACAGGATAACATTCATTCCGAGCAGGATCAGGGCGCAGAAAAAAATTACACTGGCAACCAGACCGCACACTGCAGCCAGGCACTTGTAATTGATACTCATGAAATAGAAACCGGGGTCGGGCGTGTTGATCAACCGTTAGTGAAAGGGGTAACTATCTTCCGGATGACGCACGTGAACCAAAACATTCCTGCCTGACTCCGCAACATAATTTTCGGAAAAAACAGATCCAATACCTTGTAAAGTTGGCCGACGCGCGGACCGCCTTGAAACCAAGGTGATTCCTGACCTCATGGCGGGAGTATCCGCCAAGACAACAGGACTTGCGCAGGATAGAAATAGTGGTTTCCCTCCTGAATCATACGTAGTTACCGCATCAATATGGGCACCTTTTCTTCATTTTATTTCTATCTTCTCTTGACTCAGACCGTTAATCCCCGCAGCTTGGCCCCTGTTAAATACCTAAAGTCTGTCGCAAACATCTCGCTAAAGTCATGTCAACTATCGCAACATCCACACAACTGTTCCTGCTTGGGTCCGGGATCGCTGTTGGGGCCGGGGTCACCGCCGTCTTAACCTCCGCTGTCAAATCTCTCTCGCTCAAATACAACCTCACGGATGCCCCCAACGCCCGAAGCATGCACAAGCAGCCGATGCCACGTGTGGGCGGCATCGCCATCGCCGGGGGCTTTTTGGCCGGAATCCTTTATTTTCTGGGGTTGGGCGCTTTGGCCCCTGAGCACTTTGGCGCCATACCCATGCCCTCCCCCTGGCTGCTGACAGCAGCGCTCTTCATGTTTGGGGTTGGGCTCTGTGACGATCTGAAAAACCTCAAACCACGCACCAAACTGGCGCTGCAGTGCACCGCAGCGCTCTTTGTCATCGCCGGCGGATTCCGGTTCAATCTGCATTTTCTTCCCCTCGACGAAATGGGGACCTTGGGTTCCTTCATCTCGGTCGCCTTCACCTTTCTCTGGATTATCGGGATCGTGAATGCACTGAACCTGCTCGACGGCCTCGACGGGTTGGCAGCCGGTGTGTCCCTCATCGCAATGATTTCCATCTCGGCTGCGATGATGATCAATGGCGGCCTTTACGACCTGGTCCTGGTCGCCTGCCTCGCCGGTGCCCTCGTCGGGTTCCTGATGCACAATGCCCACCCGGCGACGATTTTCATGGGTGATTCGGGCAGCCTCTTTCTCGGATTCATCCTGGCGACCTTCGCTCTCCCGGTGACAGCCCAGCCGAGCCTCAACCTGACCTTTCTCGTTCCAATCTTCGCTCTCGGGCTGCCAATCACCGACACCCTTGTTGCGATTTGTCGGCGGGCGCTCGAGCGCAAGCAGATCTTCTCGCCGGATCGTGACCACATCCATCACCGCATCGCCGGCAAGCTGGGGTATTCCCATCGCAGCACCGTCTACATCCTTTACGGGATCAGCCTGATCTTTGGATTGACGGCCATTCTGGTCTGCACAGCGGAGAACGCGGCCGCAGTAGCGCTGGGCATCGGGATTACGGTTGCTTTCATTCTCTTCTTCCTGATCAAGCTCGGTTACATTCGCCCCGTTGCCACACCCGCACGGGCGGCCCTTCCCGTCTCCTCAAACAACTGAGGATTCGTCAAACCCGTGGGACCCGAGCCTCTCCGGGTTCCCTCATTAGAGTGCAGGGGTTCCCAAAGGACCGCATGCACTCATCCTTACCTTACAACCTGGAATATGACTCAAGCCACCTCATCCCTGATTGATTATCCCGACGCCGAACGCGTAGACCTTCAATCCATGCCCGCGGGGGGATTCGAGCGAGAGAGCCGCAACTTCCATTTCAACTCTCTCCTCAAATCGATGCTGGCCGGCTATTGGGAATGGGACCTGATGACCAATCATTTTTTTGCCAGCCCGTCCCTGAAGAGCCTGCTGGGATTTGCGCCCCGCCAGGTCGTGGCTCTCGAAGGCCGGTGCCCGGAATTCATTGCACCAGAAGAACAACGCAGTTGGCGCCAAGCGGTGACCCGCCTGCTCACCGACAGGAAGTTGAACCAGTTGGAACTGGAAATAGCCTGCGTGCACACTCACGGGACACTTCACACAATGAACCTGAGGATGTGTGTGATCGAGCGTGATACCCTCGGCCCCCCCCTGCGTCTGGCAGGATGTTTGATGGCCCTTCCCACCTCTGCCCTGCCGGAATCATAAGAAGCCTTGAATACGGGGGCCTTTCGAAGGATGATTGAAATCCTCAAACCGCCTCATTGATTGAGCGTGTTGGGCTGCTTCGTTTTCCAGGACGAATCCGCGCCGGTCAACCTTCGCTCAGTCATCCTGGTCACCCGAATACCTGGCTCGAAGATCTCTTGCGAGCCCTCCTTTTCTCGCTAGCTTCACTCTGATGAAAGGCCCCCTCGTCAGCATTCTCATTCCGTGCTACAACGCGGAAACATGGATCCGTCAGGCGATTGAAAGTGCCCTCGCCCAGACTTATAAATCCTGCGAAATCATTGTCGTGGACGATGGTTCAACCGACGGAAGCCTTTCGGAGATTCAAGCTTTTGACGGTCGCATCCGATGGGAGGCGGGCCCGAATCGCGGGGGCAACCCCACCCGAAACCGCCTTCTCAAACTGAGCAGAGGCGAATGGCTCCAATACCTCGACGCCGATGACTGGCTGAAGCCGGACAAGATCGAGAAGCAGATGGAAGCCATCGAGAAGGATCCTGCAGTCGATGTTCTTTACAGCCCGACGCGCTTTGCGTGGCACGAAGACAACGGCATTCGGGAAAAGGCCCATCCCATTCCTGAGCCTCATGATCCCTGGATGCTCCTCGCCTCGTGGAACCTCCCGCAGACCGGTGGACCGCTCTGGCGAAGGCAAGCCCTTCTCGACGTCTCAGGATGGAACAACCGTCAGCCGTGCTGCCAGGAGCACGAGCTGTATCTGCGGCTGCTCAAGGCTGGAAAACGGTTTCGGCACTTTCCCGGCGATGGAGCGGTTTATCGACAATGGAGTTCTGACACCGTTTGCAAACGAAACATCCCCCTCGTGCATTCAAAGCGCTTGGAGATTGAAGATGACCTTGAGACCCACTTGCGGACCTCCGGGGAGCTGACACCCCTTCGAGCCAACGCCATCAACCAAGCTCGTTTTGAGATCGCGCGCGGGCGCTGGCACTATGACCGGCGGGGGGCACAGCATCTGATTCAGAAAATGCATGCCTCTGACCCAAACTTTATCCCGCAGGGCCCAGCCGCACCTTCAAGCTACCAAACACTTTACCGGTTCCTTGGGTTCACCGCAGCCGAACGTATCGCCGAAGGCTTCCGCCGGTTCCGGCCCAAGGCAACTGCTTCGGTATAGACTTCCAGCGCGCAGCGGCTGATGTCATCCCCAGTTAAAGACATCCCCCCTCAGGAATAGATCGCCGAATGAATCCCCTGTTGGGGAAGCCGTGCCCCAAAGCAATACCGCGCTGAGATCATTTGCCTGCGACCAATCGCTGGAAGGCTTCATCCTTGGCCAATAGCTGCTCAAACCTCCCTTTTGCCCGCAATTGTCCATTCTCGAGCATGACAATGGTATCACAGCGTTGAACGGTGGACATACGGTGCGCCACCATGATCACCGTAACGGCCTTCCCAAGCGCCTCCACTGAACGCATGAGTTCCGTCTCCGTCCGGTTATCCAGTGCGCTTGTCGCTTCATCCAAAACCAGGATTGAAGGGTTTCGGTAAAGCGCCCGGGCGAGCCCAATCCGTTGACGCTGCCCACCACTCAAACGCACGCCTCGATCCCCTACCGTTGTATCAAACCCATGCGAAAGCTCGGATTCAATAAAATCGAGAATCTGTGCGGCACGAGCGGCTTCCCGGAGACGCTCCACGTCAATTTCCTCACTCGGAAGACCAAAGGCGATGTTCTTCGCCACCGTATCATCGAGGAGAAAAATGTCCTGTGGAACATAGCCGATCTGCTGCCGCCAGGAGGCCATGTCTTCCTTCCCGAGGGTGCGCCCATCGACGACAAGCTCACCTGATGAGGGCCAATGCAGCCCCATGAGAAGATCGATTGCGGTCGACTTTCCGGAACCCGTCGAGCCGACAATTGCAAAAGATGAACCTTTTTCGATTTGCAATGAAATGCCCCTAAGAACAGGCATCCGACTCCCTGGATAAGAGAAGGAAACCTCTCGTAGCTCAAGTGCTGACTCAAAAGGAATCACGGCCCGCTCAGCCTGGGGCGGTAGTTCGGAATACCAAGCCCCCCCTTCAAACTCTTCCGCAACCTCCTCCAAGGTGTGCTTCTGTGCCATGATTCCCGTAAGCCCCCCATAGAGAAACTGCAGGGAGGGCAGCAACCGGTACCCCGCAAATGCCATCACCCCGAGAACCGGAATCAAATCTTTGAAATCTTTCCCCTGAATCGACAACACCAAGACCACAACGACGAGCCCTCCGAACGCCAAGGGCTCAATCAAATACTTGGGCATATTGGAAATAACGGGGATGATCGCACTCAGCTTCGCCTGCCGGAGTGTTTCTACATGGTAACAATTGATGAAATACGAGCTCCTGTCCTGAACAAGGATCACCTTGATACCGGACACAAACTGATAGAGCGCCTTCATGGAACGTCGGCTGCACGCTTTCAATTCAGCACTGATCCGGGCAGTCTTCGTCTTGAGCCCAAAAAGCAGCGCCGTGTAAATCGTCCCGAAAATCAGTGCTGCTCCCATCGCAATCTGCACATCGACAACGATCAGAAGAGCCAATAACAGAACCACGCAGACAATGCGCACAAGAATATCCAGCATGGGCAGAAAGACGCCGCTAATAAAGCCGGATACATCCCCGCCAATTTTTTTGATTAAAAGGCTGGGATTTGTCGTCAGAAAATAACCATAGGGCCTCGTCGCGACATGGGTCATCATTCGCACGCGCAGCCATTGTCCAAGGGAAAGAGAGTAACGCGTGCGCCCGAATTCACTGGCCATATTGATGATATTGGAAACGACCAAGGTCACCACCGCCACAACCCCGGCCAGCAGCAAGAGCCCATTTGTATCCAATCCAGGTATCCAGCTCCTTAAAATCTCGGCGACCCGGTGCTCCGACATCACTTCTGGATTTGAAGCCAAAGCCAGAAACGGGAAGACCGAGGCCACCCCAACCACCTGAAAAGCACCCTGCGCCAAAATCAGGAAAAACACCAAGACCATCCGCTTCCGGCCATAAGGTATGGCCAGCCGCAATGCCCGCCTCCCCAGTCGAATGAAGTTCCGCAGAAAATAATAGGGAATCAGAATCTTTGACACGTGTTTCAGCGAATGAGTTCGGGGAGGGATCTCTAAAAGAAAGTCTGAAGGGAAGCCCCCGTTTCGTTAAGCTTTCCCTGCAGAAAGGAGGGACATGAGCGCCGATTGGGAGAGCCGTCAAGCGACAACCCCTCCGATTTTTGATTTACATCGTTCCCTGATGCCCGATGATTTGAGAGTGATTGGCAGGTACTGCCAGAGGATACTACCTGATGAAAAAAACTTCCATTTTGACCCTTGCCGGGCTGCTTGTCTTCCTACTGGGAATTCTGGTCGTTTTCTTGATTATTCGTCGAGACGACCAT
>CAYOIB010000033.1:0-28548 GCA_964403935.1 uncultured Puniceicoccaceae bacterium
CGGTCGAAAATCCGGACTGAATGAGGGAGCTGCACATTGCTACCGCAGAAGGGATAGCCAGTGGGTAACAGCGCAATGGCGCTCGGATAAGGGATGTCTTCGGGGATTTCATGCGCGCTGGAGATCGATAATCTCGTTTCGAAGTTCTTGTCTCGAACGGGTCATGAGGGGGAAGGGTTTCGGGCGTCGTTTGCGCACTCTTGGTTCGATGCGACCGGGGCGTAGAGGAATCAGGTCGGCGCTGATGACTTCGAGAAGTTTTTCGCAAGGCAAGCGCAGGCCTTTCTTTGTGCTTCGCTGTATGTGGGCGGCGAAGGCGCTGATTGCGTCCAGTGCGCCTTTGAAGGAGATCCTGCGTGGGGCCACCCCGCAGTCCTTTGCCGCACGCAACATCTGAAGACGCACAAGATTGTAGGCGATCAGGTGCACGGTGATCATCTTCAAGGCGATCTGAGGGCTCTTGGCCCTCACAAGGTCCATGCCCATGGTTGTCTTGATGTCGGCGAAGCTCAGTTCGATTTCCCAACGCCGTGCATATACCTCCAGGACTTCATCGGCGGCAGTTTCCGTCAGGGTGGTGGCGACAAGGATCTTTTAATCGCGGAACCCCTTGCGCTGCAGCGTCCTGCGCACATACCGAACCGTCATGCTCTCGGGTAGTTGCTCCCATTCTTCCTCGCTCACATCCTCAGGACAGCGGCTCAGCGCCGGACGTTTCCACGCTACGAACCCTTCATCGCCTTTGATTTGCTCAGGCCAGGCGCGCCCGCAGTTGAGGCGCATCACGACGTCAACCCCGCGCTGCCCCAACTGCGCAAACTGCAGGAACGAACTGAAGCCCCGATCCGCTACAAGCACGTCACCCTGGCGCAGCTTCGAAGCCAACGCGCACTCTAAAAGCCTCCCCTCATGCGCATTCATCGGGCTATGGCAGTAGTGCTCCATGGCACCACTTTCCAAGTTCATCAGCCCAAGCCGTTGCACCACGGGAAAGCCGCAGCCCGGTGCCTGGCCCGGGGGTTGGGGAAACCAGTCCTGGTTCGGCAACGTGTCCTCAAGTTGCACGCCTGTGCCGTCGACAACCATGATGCGGCGACCTCCAAGAAGCTCGCCGGCGCAGGGCATCTTCGCGCAGACACGCTCATTGACCTTGTTCAACTCGCTTTCCTCCAATCGCTTGCGTGCATCGCTGTAGCTCCCGGACGAACCTTTTGTACCCGAAAAATCACTGCCCATAGCCGCGAAAAAGGCCTGCAACTCCCGCGCCGCCGAGCGCAGACTTCCGCCTCGGATCACTTGCCCCAGCATCAGCCAGAAGGTGGAGGCAGGCGTGTAGAGGCGTTTGCGCGCGCCCAACGCACCCTGAATCTTCTCAGGCTCAACCGCTTGGGTGTGACCAGAAGTGCGGGGTAAAAACAGAGTTGGTTTTGATTTCAAGATGTACAAGCGTTTACAAGTCTGAAATAAGCTTGGGATGGCATCTGCAAAAAACAAAGAAGCCCGGCGTCGTGCACAGGCCTTGGCGCGCCGGTTGGAAGGCAATGAGAAGCTGCTGGAGCGGCTTGAAGCGGTGTTGGATCTGGCGGAGTCGGATCAGGATCGCAGTCTCGAAGAGATCGAGCGGCTGTTGATCGGGGCGGTGCGCGAGCTGGGATCGGAGAGTCTGGGCAGCTGGGTGGCCCGGCGTGAGGAAGCGCTCGTGCAGGATCTGCGCAAGCAGCATGGGAGGTTGAGCGAGCGTGAAAAAAACTTCCGATTCCACTCCACCTTCGGAGAGGTCTCTGTAGAGGAGCGTATCTGGCGGGCCCCCGGGCAGAGTTATTTGAGGGCCCTGCCACAATCGCTGGGGATCGCTTGCCGGGGCGTTTCGCCGCAGCTCAAGCGCGTTCTTTACGACTTGGGAGTGGAGGAGTCGTATCGCACGGCGAACTATCGCCTGGAGGTGCATTACGGTTTTCGACTCAGCGCGGAGCGCATCCGGCAAGTGACCGTGGACAGGCGTGTGGGCTGGTCGAAGAGCAGGGCGCGCGGGAGCCGGTGCGCGCCTTGCCGGCCCGGGGGGCTGCGACGATCGTTACCCAATGCGACGGCTCCATGGTACGGACGGTCCAGACCGCTTCGCGCGGGGACCGGCGCAAACAGCGCCAGCTGGAATGGAAGGAGGCGCGGGTGTGCGCGGCCTCTGCCGCGGGTAGCGCCTCGATCTATTATGAAGGCCTGCTTGGCTCGGTGGAAAAAACCGGTATTGCGTGGTCTCACGCCACGGCTCGTGCGGGCTGGGGCGCGCATACGCGGATCCATCCGATGGGAGACGGAGCGGTCTGGATCGGGCAACAGGCCCGCCTTCAGTTCCCGTGTAGCGTCTTTCTCCTGGATCTCTTCCACGTTTGCGAATACCTCGCCCCCGCCGCTGAAACTTGCTCCCGCCGAGAAAAGCCTTCGCGCTGGTGCAAGCGGCAGAGAAACAAACTGCTTAAGGGCAAGGCAACTCAAGTGATTGAAGAGCTGCGCCAAAAGAGCGAACCCGCGAAGGCCTCCGACGAGGCCGCACCGGTGCGATGCGCCTACCGCTACCTCAATCAGCGCGCCGATCAACTCGATTACCCCGCCGCCCTCGCACGAAACCTGTCTGTAGGCACCGGGATGATTGAAAGCGCCCATAAACAAATCATCCAGAAGCGACTCAAAGGCCCGGGGATGGCTTGGCTACCAGCCAACGCCAATGCAATTATCAACGCGCGCGCCGCACGAGCCACTCTCATTCAAAATCAACAATCCCTACAAAAGGCTGCTTAGCACCCCCCACTTCTGGTCACACCCCAACCACCTCGGCGAAGAGCGAACAGAGTTGACCCGGGGCTGCCTCACGTATGCGCTGTGTGGTCTCTTTTAAGAGCGCAGCTGCCGGAACTTTCGCTCGCCCGCCCAGGAGATGGAGTCCTTTGAGAAATGTTTGTTTCACACACTAACCGTTTCCAAACCATCCCTGGCGGATGAGCACTTTTCCCGAAATTTTCAGCGATACCAGCCCTTAACCGAGCGCCATTGGGGTAACAGCGGAGCTGTTGCTGAAGTTTGCTTCTTCTGTGTGCGTGAACTGAAGCTGCACGAATTGTTGGAGTTGAAGGGAGATACGCAGTGAGTTGCTGATTGGGAGCTCTGGGGGATTGAATGTGGCCTGTGTCAGCAGCTTTTCTCGAAGCAATTGCGCCCTGTCATTGGTATAAGGGGGGGCAAGGGATCATGATTTTCGGTGGTCCTGTCAGTGTCCTGTAACGAAATGGTTTGAAGAGGCCTCTAAAAACGGGATGCAGAGATCAGGATGTTTGAGGAAAGCTGTTGATAATATTTCTCAGAGATAAAAGTAATTGCGGGTTTGGACTCGTTGACTTTGTGGGGGGTGGGTGGAGTGGTTGATTTTTGGGGAACAATTTGTGAGTAATTCCTGTATGCGAGCTATTGATGAGAATTCGCTTCGCTTGCGGAGGATTGATTTTTAGGGGAGGGAATGATGGGGTCTGTTGCGACACTACATTTTTTGGTGGGGCCGACTGCGGTTGGGAAAACTGAACTGGCGCTGCAATGGGCTGAGGCACATGGAGCGGGAATCTTGAGCTGCGACGCTTTTTGCGTCTATGAAGGGATGGATATTGGAACAGCCAAGCCCACGGCAACGGAACAGGCTCGAGTGCCTCATTACGGAATTGATCTGGTGTCAGCAGCCACGCCGTATTCGGTGGCGGACTACCTTAGGGTGGCGGAAGAGGCGGTTGATAATATGGTTTCCCGGGGGCAGGCTATTCTTGTTGCTGGTGGCAGCGGCTTTTATCTGAAGAGCTTTTTTTCGCCGGTGATGGACAAGATTCAGGTCGGAGCTGATGTGCGGGAGCGGGTGGCCTATATCTTTGAGACGGGTGGTCTCGCGGGGGCACTAGAGGAACTCCGCACGCTGAATCCGGAAGGTCTGGGTGGTCTGGATATTTTGAATCCGCGCCGTGTGGGCCGTGCGCTCGAGCGGAGCTTGGCCAGCGGGCTTACTTTAAAGGAACAAGCGCATGAATTTGCCGCACAGGCATCTCCTTTCGCAGCTTATCCGAAGCGAGTTTGTCTATTGGAGCGAGAGTCCGCGGATTTGGATCGTCGCATTGCCAGGCGGGTTCAATCGATGCTGGATTCGGGGCTGGTTGAGGAAGTCTCGCGGCTCCAGAACGAAGGTTTGGAGGGGAATCCAACGGCTTCGAAGGCTATTGGTTATCGGGAGACCTTGCGCTATCTCAGCGGCGAGCTTGCGGAGGAAGCTTTGCCCGGAGCTATTGCTCAGAATACGCGTCGACTTGTGAGAAAGCAACGAACGTGGTTTCGGACACAGATCCCGGTGCACCAGCGCGCTCATCCAGAGCGGGTTGGGATGGCTGACCTCTTCACGGGCGTCTAGATCTGGTGGTCCATGACCTCGGCGGGGGTGTCGTGTGCTTGCCGGACGATGCGGGCGGGCACACCAGCGACGGTGGCATTTGGAGGAACGTCGGAGAGTACGACGCTACCGGCACCCACTTTGGCGCATTCTCCGATTTCGACATTGCCCAGAACTTTTGCGCCCGCGCTGATGAGGACGCCGCGCCGGACTTTTGGGTGGCGATCGCCGCGCACTTTCCCCGTACCCCCCAAGGTCACCTCGTGCAGGATCGACACGTTGTCTTCAACAACTGCAGTTTCACCGATGACGATGCTTGTGGCATGGTCCATGAGAATCCCAGAGCCGATTCGTGCCGCCGGGTGGATATCGACAGCAAACACCTGCGAAATAATACTTTGGAGGTAGAGCGCCATTTCAGTGCGATCCTGGTTCCATAGATGGTGGGCGATGCGGTGGGCGGTCACCGCCTGGAAGCCCTTGAAGTAGAGGACAGGCGAGAGAAAGCCCCGGCTGGCGGGGTCGCGGGAATCTATGGCAATAATATCCCGGCGTGCCTGGATTCCAATTTCAGGATTCTCCGTGAAGATCTCCTGAAAGAGCTCGTGCAGGTAGGGTTCAGCGACTGCATGATGGCCGAGTTTTCGGGAAATCCGGAAGGACAGGCAGTCTTCGAAGGTGGCGCATTCGAGGATGCCCTTGTGGAGAAGTTCGGCGAGGACGGGCTCACGTTGAGCGGCTCGTTCGGCCTCGGCTTGAAGTTGAGTCCATACGGGATCTTCCATGATTGACACAGCTTCAGGAGGAAGCGTGCGGGCGGCAATCCTGGTTTTGTCGATCAGCGAGGAGGGAAGCCAAGTTTGTGCAGTGAAGTGCGGCTTTTAGTTGCAGCGATTGAGAAAGGGGATTTCTTTGAGGCCCTGCTCTAAGAGAATTAAATCCTATCACGACCCATCCTATGAAAACGAAATTCCTCGCATCACTCTTTGTATGGGCCCTTGCCGCCACCTGGACTTCAGCCGCGACGGCTCCAGTGGGTGAATCTGCGCCTGACTTCACCCTCCGCGACACAGACAACAAGGAGATATCGCTCCAGGAGCACCGCGGGAGCTTCGTGGTTCTGGAGTGGGTCAATCCGGGGTGCCCGTTTGTGCAGAAGTTTTATAATGCCGGCGAGATGCAGCGCTTCCAGGAGCGGGCCAAGAACATGGATGTGGTTTGGCTGGCGATCAATTCCACCAGCCCGAGTAATGGCGACTATATGTCGGGCGAGGAAACCCGTGAATATATTAAAGAGAAGAAGGTGGTTGCGCCGTGGCTTGTCGACGAAGATGGAGCGGTGGCCCGCGCTTACGGCATCGCCCGGACGCCCGAGATGATTGTCATCAATCCAGAGGGCACAATCATCTATCGGGGGGCGATCGACAGTATTTCGTCTGCCAATCCAGACGATATTTCCCGTGCGGAGAACTATGTCTTTGCGGCCCTCGAGGCGGCGAAGGATGGCAAGGAAGTGGTGCGTTCGCAGACGCGTCCCTACGGCTGCATGATAAAGCTCTAAAGCAATTCTGGCGTTTGGGGCTGTGGACTTTCCGTGCGGCGGGGGGACCGTTTGTCCTGTTAATTGCTCCCAGGCTGGCGAAGCAGTTGATCCAGGGTAAGGGTATGGACTGGCAGGCCATACGCGTCCTGCACGGGAGGTAAACCCGGTTCGGGAACCACGCAAAAATTTTGCCCCAAGGGGTGCAGGACACGAAATGCCCGAAAAGGTTCGGGGTCAAAATCAGTGGCATCCCAGTCGGGGAAGTAAGCGTCCGGGCGGCCCTGCTTTAGGGCCACGACGCACGGCATCTCGGGTCCTTTGCGCTCGCGCCAATAGTGCACGCTGCCAAAGCGGAGGCGCAAGGCGGTGACTACAGCATGCCGCCAGAGGCTGGAGGTATCCAGTGGCGGCAACGTCGCCCGGATGCGCGCGGTTTCGACCAGCCCGGAATCAAGAAAATAGCCAAAGCGAAATTGGGTCATTTCTTTGGCATCACCGCCATGAAACGCCTTGAGAATGCAAAAGGCTCCGGTGTGTTCGATGCAATCCACCAGCTTTCCCACGGTCAGGCGAGCGACGTCGGTGTCCTGCATCAATCGGCCTAGATCAATGGGTTGTCCGCTTCCTGCGAGGAGGACGGGGAGGCATTGCTGGAGGTTGGCGGCTTTTCCGGTTTTGAAGTGCGGGAGGATCCGGGCTGTAAAGAAGTTCTGGATCCAGGCCTCGAGGGCTTGGGCCCGGTCGTTCGGGCTCGCGGGTGCGGGTAGCACAGCTCCCTCCCGGAGGCGGGTTTCCAACTGAAGTCGGGAGGTTGCCTCTCGAAGGCGAGCAAGGTGGTCGGCTGCGAGGGGTGCGCTCATATCGGGATGCCCATTCATGGCCTGAGGAGACATGAAAAGGGAATCGAAGGCAAGGCGCGCCAAGGGTGGGAGGTTGGCTTACTCGGTTGGCTCCGAGGGAGTCTGGCTTTCAATGGCAGCCTTGGCGGTTTCGACAATCTTGGCGTAAATCCCCTCGATGGACATGGCCGCGATCTCGTTGGGAGCAAGGCGGTGTGGGTGGATTGGTGGAAGGTGGTCGAGGCTCTCAGCCAGTTGTAGTTGGCGGTTTGCGGCGACGTCATCAATCCGATCCACCGGTGTGAAGAGCGGGACGACGGCGAGGACTTCGGGATGTTCGCGAATCATCTTTCGAATGGCTTCGACCGCTTCGCAAAACCGATCGAGCTCCGCCTTGGAGTAGCTCTCAGTGGGTTCGATCATGAGGCCAAACGTCTCGGGCCAAGCGACGGTTGGAGCGTGGAAACCAAAGTCGAGGAACAGCTTTCCGACGCGGGTGATGACGAGATTCTCCGGCACTCCAGCCGCTTCGGCGCGTTGGAAATCCTCTGGCTCGAGCGTGAGGATGAACTCATGCATCCGCGGTTGCTTGAGGGCTCCCTCGGGAAGCGTCGGGTAGTGGCGGCGAAGCCGTTCGAAGCAGTATCGAGCGCTCAGCGTGGCGACAGCGGTCATTCGGGGAATGCCATCGCGACCGAGCCGCTTGAGGTATGTGAGGGCGCGGACTTTGTGGGCGAAATTGCCCCAGTGACGGTGAAAGCTGCCGATGGACTTCGGTGCACGCACCGCCTCGAAGCGGCCGTTGTTCTTCTCGATCTGCATCCCTGGAAGGTAGGGTGCCAAGCGTTCGCTGACGGCGACAATGGCATCGCCCGGTCCGCCTCCACCGTGTGGAATGGTCCAGGTTTTGTGAAGGTTGTTGTGCACGGCATCGACCCCCATTGCTTTTAGATCACACCAGCCTGCGATGGCATTCATATTCGCCCCGTCCATGTAAACGAGGCCTCCTGCCTGGTTTACCTTGGCGGCGATTTCGCGGAATCGGGTTTCGAAGAGGCCGCAGGTATTGGGATTGGTAACCATGATCCCGGCGAGGTGCGGGCCATGGAGTGCGAGTTTGGTTTCGAAGTCCGCTTCATCGATGAGGCCATTCTTGTCGCTTTCGAGAAGGACGATGCCCGCTTGGCGTCCATCCACTTTTCGGGTCGGGTAGCCCGCCATCGCGGCGGTGGCGAAGTTCGTGCCGTGTGCTGACGAAGGAATAAAGACAACGTCTCTTTGAGCATCATCGCGATCGCGGTGATAAGCCTGAAATAGCTTGAGGCCAACCAGCTCTCCTTGAGCGCCGGCGACCGGCTGGGTGGTCACGGCCGGAAGACCTGTGATTTTTCTGAACCATTCCTGAATCTCGAACAACACCTCAAGACATCCTTGGATGTCTTCGGAGGGCGCTTGCGGGTGGGCTTGGGTGAAGCCCGGAAGATTCGCCGCCCACTCATTGATGTAAGGGTTGTATTTCATGGTGCAGGAGCCCAGTGGGTAGCAGGCGTCGTCAGGACTGACATTGAGCTCTCCGAGTTGCAGGAAATACGTTTGCAGCTCTTCGTCGGAATAGGACGGCAGCTGAACGGAGGTGATCCGGCAGAGGGATTCCGGCAAGGCCACGGCAGAGCCTCCGGCGGCGGGACCGGCATAACGCCGGTTGGCAAAGAAGGCTTCGAGACCGTCGATGTCGGCTTCGATATCGGTGAATGTCAGCTTGAGCAGGTTGCGCCGCGCGGGCGTCCGCGAGGAAACATCGACGCCGACATGAAGCCCGGCAGCGACACCGGCCTCAATGACTGCGCTGACCGGCTCAGGTAATGCGATGACGATCTCATTGTAGAAAGGAGCGTCCGGGTAAGCGAGACGAATGCCGGAGATGCGGGTGAGCCGTTCCACGGCCTCCACAGCTTGCTGGCGGCCCTTGGTCGCGGCTGCTTTCAAGCCTGCGGCCCCGCGTGAGAGCAGCGAGGCACCGGCCAAGGTGGCAAAAAATGCCTGGTTTGAGCAGATGTTGGAGGTGGCCTTGTCCTTGCGAATATGCTGTTCGCGTGTGCTGAGCACCATCACGCAGCTTTCGCGCCCGGTGATGTCCTTGGCTTTACCGACGTAGCGACCGGGTGATTGGCGGATATCGTTGCGATGGTCGGCGTCGGTCCGGATGCCAAAGAGGCCGAGGCCGGGACCGCCAAAGTTTGGCCCGACCGCGAGGTGCTGGGCTTCACCGACAATCATATCGGCACCCCGTTCGCCGAAACGGATAGGCTCCACGAGACCTCCGTCGGCCAGCAGCATGGGGTCGATCACGGCAATCACGCGGGCGTTTGCCCGGTGCACTCGATTTGTCAGGTCGTGAACGTTTTCGAGAAGACCGAGGTGGTTGACCTGCGGGAAGACAACCCCTGCGAGTCTCTCGGGTCCAATTTCCAGCATCAGGGCATCGAGCGCGGTGGCATCGATACGGCCGGTGGAGAGAGCAAGAGGGACGGTCCGGATCTTGACTTCGGTGTCTGCCGCAAGGGTTTTGACGACCTCGAGGTCGCTGGGAAAGAGGGTTTCAGCCAACACAACAGTGTCGGCTTTTCGAGAGAGGCGAATTGCGGTGCAGGCAGCCTCAAATATGGCGGTGGCGCGGTCGTAAAGGGAACTGTTTATGGCGTCAAAGCCTGTGATGCGGGTCATGGCACACTGGTAGATCCAGTGCGTGATGAGGGTACCTTGGGAGCGTTCCGGCTGGTAGGGCGTGTAGGCGGTGGCGAGGTTGCGGATATTGGAGACGAAGGGAACAATTGGCGGAACCGTGTAAGCGTGAAGCCCATCGCCGACAAAGGATGGACGGATCGAATTCCGACGGCTCATCGCCTCCATACTCTTCTGCAATTCCTTGTAACTGAGTTCTTCAGGTAAATCCGGCTTCGCGGAAAATCGATATTCCGGTGGGATATGGCTGTAGAGATCGTCCAGCTCGGAAGATCCGGTGGCCGCCAGCATAGCTTCAAGCTCTGCGTCGGTCGCAGTAATGTAGTGGCGGGCGAGTTCACGCGGGAGAGCCTCTGGATTGTAAGGCAGCGCGGGGGCGGTATCCGACTTCGTATGTTGCATGATAAAAAAAACGTGCGCTACGGGAACCGTAGCGCATGGTCCAACCTTGAGGTTGCCTCGGGCCCTGTTCCGAGCGGAACTGGAGCATCGAGAGAAAAAAAGAGATATGACTAGACAGGATCGCGCAGAATTTGTCCATCGTCGACTGAAGGAATTATACCCGAATCCAGCCATTCCGCTGGATCATAAGGATCCCTATACGCTGTTGGTTGCGGTGCTTCTGAGTGCGCAGTGTACAGACTTGCGGGTCAATCTGGTCACGCCGGGGTTATTCGAGCGGGCAGATAATCCGGCTGACATGGCGCGGGTCCCGGAAGGGGAGATTCTGGAGATCGTGCGACCCTGTGGGTTGGGACCTCAAAAGGCGAAGGCGATTGCCGAGCTATCCCGCCGGCTGGTTCTCGAACACGGGGGTGAGGTCCCGTGCGATCTGGATGCACTGGAGGACCTTCCGGGGGTTGGGCACAAGACGGCCCAGGTCGTTATGGCGCAGGCGTTCGGTGTGCCCTCCTTCCCGGTGGACACACACATTCACCGTCTGGCCCAACGCTGGGGGCTGACGAACGGGAAGAATGTTTTGCAGACGGAGCGTGACCTCAAGCGACTCTTTCCGGAGTCGAGTTGGAACACCCTTCATCTTCAGATCATTTACTATGGGCGCGAACACTGTAGCGCCCGGGGTTGTGATGGAACGGTGTGCGAGATCTGCACGGCCCTTTATCCTGATCGAAAGGGGCCGAAGGTGGTGCGCAAGGCGTGAAAGGCACCTGATAAGCGGGCGGGAAGGGTTGGCGCAATGTTCCGGAGTCGTGAGATTTCTGACAGTTTTCCGGGATCTCCCGATTTTTCTGCCAGGCTCTCAAATGTGCTTTGAAAGAGATTGACCTCGGGAATGGGCCAACGCAGCGTTCTTCGTTTCCTCCGCTCCCGTAGTGTAATGGATAACACACAGCCCTCCGGAGGCTGGAATCGGGGTTCAAATCCCTGCGGGAGTGCCATATACCTCGGGTGCATCAACCTTGAGAGGGCACGGGGCCATACGGCAGGGAGGTTCCCTTGATGATTTTGCTCCAGCAAGGAGCTGATGCACTTTGGCAGAGGCGGTTGTTTAGATCGGTTCGTCGACCGCTTTAAGGGGCGAAACGATATTGGTGAGATCTTCGCGAAGGCTTACCAGATTGGCGGTGTCGCCATCGTGCTGGTCGAGAGGTTCGATGTAGAAGGTATCGACGGCGACGTTCTTTTCGGTGGAGATTCGCGCGAAGGTGATATCGAACCCTCTGTCGTAAATCGCCCGTGCCAGACGGTAGAGCAGACCGATGCTGTCGGTGGCCTGAATTTCAATGATGGTCCGCCGCAGGGAGAGCTCGTGGTAGACCTCGACGGAGGAGGAGAGGGGGGCCTTCAGCTGATCGTCTTGCTGGAGAATATTGGGCCTTCGGTGCCGGGTGGCCTGTTCCTCGATCTCCGGGAGGAGGTCACGGTTGTGGATCAGAGCGTCCTCCAGGTGGCTTTGGAAGATTTCACGTGCCTTGGAATTCCTGACGACGCCTCCTTCGGGTTCACAGACGTAGAAGGTGTCAATTGTGATGTGGTCTGCCCGTGTGAGGGCTTTTGAACTCACGATGCTCAAGCCTGCGACGCTGAACGCGCCCGCCAGCTTGTAGAAGAGGCCGGCCCGATCCCAGGTGACAACATGGACGACGGACATCCCGACGTTCAGGTCATCCCTCCATTCGACGACCGGCGCGAGGGAGCCGAGTGAATCAGCCGTGGCAATGGTTCGGAGAAGCTCGTTCACCATCTTCACGTGGAGAACAATGTCGTCAGCGTTATTGTAGATGAAATACCGCTCTGGAAGAAGATTGAAGTGTGCCTCAACCTCCTCCTGCGAAAGTTCCGGAACGGCTTTGAGAATAGTTTCCTTTGAAGTCATTTGGAGACGTGGTGTGGCGGATGGAGCTTCGCCCATGTGGCGGCGGGTGGCATCGAAAAGGTGGGTGTGCAGGGTGTCCTTGTAGCTGTTCCAGAGGCCCACGGCTGTGCCGCGCGCATCGCAGAAAGTGAGAGCGAAGAGGTAGCGTAAGTTTTCCCCGTCTCGCACCATTTCGGCAAAGGCTTGTGGCGTTCGTGGATCATCGATGTCGTACCGTTGCCAGAAGCGTGCCATTTCCAGGTGTTGCCGGATAAGAATCAGGACGCGGGGATGTAGTTCTTCCGGGATGTTGAGGCGCTTGAGGACGGCCTCGGCGATCTGGGCACCGGTTTCGGCATGGTTCTTGATTGCCTGGCCTTTCCCGATGTCATGCAGGAGAAGGATGAGGTAGAGCAGCCCGGGGAGTTGTGTTTCTTCAAGGGCATCGCGGTACTTGCCGGTCAGCTCGGGTTCGTGTCCGTCGAAGATATCATCGAGTTGCCGGATGGTTTTCAGGGTATGTTCATCCGCCGTATATCGATGGTAATATTCGTGCTGTACGAGGCAATGGAGCCCCTGCCATTCCGGGAGCAGGCGAGAGAGCACTCCAGTGGCATTCATCTGGTTAAGAACAGGATAGACATTTCCCCGGCTTTGCAGGATGGCCCGGAAGCAACGGGCGGCCTCATCGGAAGTAATCAGCGCTTCGTCGATACGGAAGTGCTGCCGCTCGATAAGGCGGAGCAGCTCAAAATTGAAATCTACCTTGAATTGCTGGGCGTGCCTGAAAACACGGATGAGGCGTATGGGGTCGACTTCAAACACGTTCTCGGAGCTTGCCCGGATCTCGGCGTGCTCGATGTGGAAGCCATCGATTTCGTTTTGTCTTCGGCGAGCATCGATGACGTTGCGAAAGGAGATGCGATCGTTGGCCTCGAGGGCGAGGCGTTGCTCGATGTAGGAGGAGAGACGGTCGACGCGCCGGGCGTGGCTGTAGTAGTCACGCATGAAGACCTCGACGCGCTGGAAGATGTCGCGCTGGCGATAGCCGAGACCCCAGGCAACGGCGGGCTGCTTGTCGAGATTGAGCAAATCTGTCGGTCGTTTGCTCCGGAAGTGGAGTTCGTTGCGCACCCGGAGGAGGAATTCGTGGGCGGCAGTGAGGGACTCCTGTTCGTTTTTGAGCAGGATTCCTTTGTCGACCAGAGTGACGAGGTCTTTTGTGTTCAGTTTGAGGCGGGTCATCCAGAGGATGTTCTGGTAGTCGCGCAGCCCACCGATGCCATTTTTGACATCGGGTTCCTGAAGAAAGACGGTATTTCCAAATCGCTCGCGGCGGAGACGTTGGTCCTTGAGACGCTGTTCGATGTAGGCGCGGGCATTGTCCCGGTTGATGAACTGGTCGTATTCCGTCAGGAAACGATCAGCGAGAGGCTTGGTTCCGCAAATGTAGCGGGATTCGAGAAGGGCGTTCTTTGTCAGGATATCACCGGTCGCCTCACCGAGCGCCTCCCGCGGGTTGCGTGTGCTGTGGCCCACCTTCAGGCCCAGATCCCAGAGCATGTAGAGGACGGTATCTGAGATGCAGCGCTGAAAAGCCGGTAGTTCCGCGGCCCGTGTGCGATTCGGGTAGAGGAACATGATATCGATGTCACTGAAGGGGGCGAGTTCCTGGCGGCCATAGCCTCCCAGGGCCAGGAGCGCACAATCCACCGGCGGTTCGCTCGTCGAGTGGTCCCAGCGGGTCAGGCCGAGGCTGAACAGGTTTTCGATGATGACATCCAGCAAGACGGACCGCAGTTCGACGACCTGCACGCCGGTGCCCCCGCGGCTGTGATAGCGAGTGAGCACCTTGTTTTCCCGGGCGAGGAATTTTTTGTAGCGGCTGAGGTTTTTCGCCGGTTCTCCATCAAGCTGGGCCAGTCCGAGCTGTTCGGCCTGTCTGCGGAGGCGGTCGCGAAAGTGAGCGCGTTTTGGAAGCGAAGACACGTGTCGGATGTTGAAAGGTGGAGGGTCGAACGCAAGAGCGTCGTTTTTCCTTTTGACTCAAAGGGTGGGGCGGCCGATGAACTGGGGGTTTGGCGGATGCCCAGAGGGCGGCTTCGCATCGCATAAATCAAGAGACGCATGGCAGAGATCGCAAAAGCCTACGACCCAACGGAGGTCGAATCGAAATGGTATCAGCAGTGGCTCGACGGCAAGGCCTTCGCCGCGAAGGTCGATCCGGAAAGGGAGCCTCACTGCATCATGATCCCGCCGCCGAATGTCACGGGCGTGCTCCACATGGGGCATATCCTGAACAATACTTTGCAGGATATCTTCACCCGGCGGGCACGCCTCGAGGGCAAACAAGCGTTGTGGTTTCCGGGGACGGACCATGCCGGCATCGCGACGCAGACGCGGGTGGAGCGGAAATTGCGGGAAGAGGGCAAGCACCGGCGGGATCTCGGACGGGAGAAGTTTACGGAGGCGGTCTGGGAGTGGAAGGAAGAACACGGCGGAATCATTCTCAACCAACTCGCGAGGCTGGGGGCATCGTGTGACTGGGATCGCACAAGTTTCACTTTGGATGAGGGGTATTCGCGGGCCGTCCTGACCTCTTTTGTTGAGCTCTACCGGCGTGGCTATGTGTATCGCGGACTGCGCATGAGCAACTGGTGCCCGGTCAGCCTGACCGCCCTCAGCAATGAGGAAGTCATCATGAAGCCACAGAAGGGGCTTCTCTACAAGATGCGCTATGAGGTGGTGGAAGCACCGGGAACCTTTGTTGAGATTTCGACGACGCGCCCTGAAACGATTATGGGCGACGTCGCGGTGGCGGTTCATCCGGATGATGAACGCTATGCCGACTTGGTCGGGAAGCATGTCAGGCGGCCTTTCCCGGAGGCGGAGATTCCGATTATCGCCGATTCGGCAGTGCAGATTGATTTTGGGACGGGGTGTCTCAAGATTACGCCGGCCCACGATGCCCTCGACTTTGAAGTCGGGCAGCGCCACGGGCTTCCGATTATTGACGTCCTTAACCCGGACGGAACCCTGAATGCTCATGCGGGTCCGGATTTTGATGGGCTGGACCGTTTCGTTGCCCGGAAAAAGGCGGCCAAGAAGCTCGAAGACATGGGCCTTCTCGTGGGAACGGAACCTTATGAGAACAACGTTGGTTTTTCTGAGCGGGCCGATGTCCCGGTGGAGCCCCGGCTAACCGAGCAATGGTGGTTGCGCTACCCGAAGGTGGAGGAGGCCAAGCGGGCTGTGCGGCAAGGTCTTTTGCGCTTTCATCCCCAACGTTGGGCCAAAACCTACCTGCATTGGCTCGATACAATGGAGCGCGACAACATTGACTGGTGTATCAGTCGCCAGCTTTGGTGGGGGCACCGGATTCCGGTTTGGTACCGGAAAGGTATCCTCCCGGCCGATCGGGACTTTGATAATCCCGAGCATGTCCATATTTCGGTGGAGGGTCCGTCCGACCCGGAGAACTGGGAGCGGGATGAGGATGTCCTTGATACCTGGGCCTCGTCCTGGCTTTGGCCTTTTGCCAACTTTGGTTGGCCGGACGCCAAGGGAGGTGATGCCGCTGAGCTCGATTATTTCTACCCCACCAGCACATTGGTAACGGGTTTTGATATTATCTTCCTCTGGGTTGCCCGGATGGTGATGGCCGGGCTCGAGTTCATGGGCGAAGAAAAGGCGAGCCTTTCAGACGAGGAGATCGCGCAACGGTTGCCTTTCCGGGATGTCTTTATGACGGGCCTTATCCGGGACGAAAAGCGCCGGAAGATGTCGAAGAGCCTGGGAAATTCTCCCGACGCTCTGGCATTGATAGATCGGTTTGGAGCGGATGGCCTTCGATTCGGGATTGTCAATATCGCCCCAAGCGGACAGGACATTCTCTTCAGCGAGGATCGCGTCGAGATCGGGCGAAACTTCTGCAATAAGCTATGGAATGCTTGTCGCTTCCGCCAGATGAGTGGTCCGCTGGAGGACAACACGAGCCTGGGAAAGATCCTCGATCGGATTGATCCATCAAAGCTGGATGCCTACGACAAATGGATCCTGACGCGCCTCGTGGAGGCGACCCGGTCGATTGAGGAAGCCTTTGCCGACTTTGAGATGCACCCGTACCCGAAGGAGCTCTACGAGTTTTTCTGGAGCGACTACTGCGATTGGTACATCGAGGCTTCCAAGTCCAAATTGCGCGGGGGTGAAGGTCAGGGAACGGTCCTGGCCGTGCTCGACCTGATCATTCGCCAGACATTGCTCCTCGCCGAGCCGATCATGCCCTTCATCACGGAGGAGCTTTGGGAAAGCCTTCGCTACCGCCCGGAGGGTGAGCGCTTTCTTCAGGACAGTCGGATTCCGGCGGCCGAGGCTTTAGCCGAAGCCCTTCAGGCACGCGGGATCGAAGTCGGGGGCGAGGCTGTTCTCGAAGTGAGCCGTGTCAAAGAGACGATCGTGCGCGCCCGCGCCTTGAAGAGTGAATTCAACGTGGCTAGCCGGAAGGACGTTCGTTTTGTGGGTCTGGCGAATCCGGCGGATGAACGGGTTCTTCGTGAGCATCGGGATACGTTGTTGAGCCTGATTCCGGCGGCTGAAATCGAGTGGGTGGAATCCGCCCGCGAAGGTATGCCTGCAGCGGTGACGGCCTTGGGGACGCTTTATCTGGATTTGGCTTCCGCCATTGATGTGGAGGCGGAGAAGGAGCGTCTGACAAAGGAATTGGCAAAACTGGAGAAGGGCATTCAGGCTGGGCGCAACAAGCTTCAGAATCCGAGCTTTGTCGAAAAGGCCCCGCCGGCCGTGATCGAAGGCGCGCGTCATCAGCTCGCGCAGACAGAGGCCCGGCAAGCCGAGTTGCAACGCCTTCTGGCGAGTCTTTGATGCGGCACCTTAATGTCCCCTTCAGCACCACAAGCGTGGGCCAGAGGAGGTTGAGGCGAGTTGATTGAAAGAGGAGGAACGCCTCTCGGGTAGAGGGGAGAGGCCCCGCCACGATGCACCCGCACAGCTTGCCGTCCCTTGAGTCAGGCCGCATCGTATCTCAGATGCCGGTGCTCGCCTCCTATTCCAAGCCCGAAGAAGCCTTTCTGGTGGCTTCGCTCCTGCACGCAAATGGCATTGAAACCGAGGTGCGTGATGCGGACATCATTAACACGCAGTGGATGTACTCAAATGCCGTGGGTGGAGTGAAGGTGGTGGTGTCTGACGACGACCTCGAGCGGGCGCGGGAAGTCTTGAATCTGCCCCCGCAGGGAAAGGGGATTCTGATATGCCCACATTGTGGCTCACAAAGGGTGCGGCTCCGGGAGCTGAATCTGCTTACGGCCCTCAGTGTCGCAATGGGGTTCCTTCTTCCGTTTTCTTCCCGTCAGGTCGATTGCCTGGACTGCAAGCGCTCGTTTCCCCTCAAGCTGAACTGAGCTCTCTGAGCTCTCGGGACAGGGTAACGACCTGAATTGACATCACCGGTCGACCGCGCTGCTGTCAGCGATCCCGGCAGGCGCATCAGTATTTTCCTGAAGTTTCGATCGCAAGTGGCAAAGTATGACTTCACGGCTTGACTTCGGGGGGTAGGAAACATTGTCTTGCCGGTTTTCACCAGAGACGGTTTAGGAAAGCACTATGGCTTTAAAGATTCGATTACAGCGCGGGGGGGCCACCCACAACCCGCATTACCGAGTGGTTGTGGCAGATTCGCGCGCGCGCCGTGATGGTCGCTTTGTGGAAGTGGTCGGCGCGTACGCTCCGAAGAGCAAGCAGGAGCAGGTTACTCTGAAGCTCGACCGCATCGATCACTGGATCAGTGTGGGTGCTCAGCCCAGCGATACGGTTCGTTCGTTGATCAAGCAGCGTCGTCGCTCTGCGGCCGAGGCTGAGGTCGCAACGCCCGCCGCCGAGGCTCCTGCGACCGAGTAGGGCCGTCGCTGGCCTTGTTCCTTTCCCCGTTCGGGGAATCAACTGAAGAACCGTCATGGAGCCCGCCATGCGTTTCGATATCCTTACTCTTTTTCCGGGGATGCTCTCGGGCTTTCTGTCCGAGAGCATGATTGGGCGTGCCTGTGCGTCAGGTACCATTGCGCTCAAGGTCCACAACCTGCGCGACTGGGCGGAGGGCAAATGGCAGGTTACGGATGATCGGCCCTTTGGTGGCGGGGCTGGGATGGTGATGAAGCCAGAACCCCTGGCAGCGGCTATTGATGCCTTGCGGGAACCGGAAACCACCGTCGTCTACATGACTCCGGATGGCGAACCCCTGACATCATCCATCGCCCGTGAGTTGGCTCTTTTGCCGCACCTGCTCCTGGTGAGCGGTCACTATGAGGGTATTGATGAGCGGATTCGGAGCACCCGCATCGACCGTGAGATCAGTATCGGCGACTATATCTTAACGAACGGGACCTTGCCGGCTGCTGTCCTGACAGATGCCGTAAGTCGCTATGTCCCCGGCGTCTTGGGCGAAGAAAAATCCTTGACGCAAGATAGCTTCAACAACAATCTGCTCGGTTTTCCACAATACACTCGGCCCGTTGAATTTGAGGGCTTGGGCGTCCCGGAAGTTCTCCTTTCCGGAAACCATGGAGAAATCGAGCGTTGGCGGCGTGCGTGCCAGCGTAAACGAACAGAACAGCGCCGCCCAGATCTTTTAGACCCATCAAAATAAGCCATGAATCCGATCATTAACGAAATCTCTCAGGAACAGGTCCTGGAAGGCCGCGACCAGTTTAAGGTCGGAGACGGCGTCCGCGTGCACACACGTGTGCGCGAAGGAAACAAGGAGCGTATCCAGGTCTTTGCCGGGATCGTCATTGCGCTGAAGGGGCATGGCATCCACCAGACCTTTACCGTGCGTCGTATCAGCTTCGGGGAGGGCGTGGAGCGTGTCTTCCCGGTTCACAGCCCGAACATCGAGAAGATCGAAGTGGATCGTGAATCCGTTACGATGCGCGCCCGGATGTATTACTTGCGTGACCGTATCGGTAAGGCGGCAAACAAGGTCAAGGAGCGCCGTCTTTTCGAAAAGCAGCGCCGCTAGGCCGGATGGCTTCAGAGGCCGCTGAGAATTTTTTAAACCGTCGGTTCCGAAAGGACCGGCGGTTTTTTTTAGATGGTCGGTGCATCGCCGCCATCTTCATCGTTCAGGTGAGCAAATTGGGCTTCGAGTTCCTGGAGCTCCTGTGCGCGGCTGAAGAGAACATTCTCACTCTTTTCGATGAAGGCCTCGCGCTCGGCGAGCATTTGCTCGCGTTCGTCCAGAGCCGCTTCGCGGTTGGAAATCGAGGTTTCCGCTTCGGGTGAAGGCTCTGAGGCATCGGGACTGAAGGCGACGGAGGCGAAACGGTTTTCCCGTGCGTCGAGCGAAGCTTCGCGATCCTTGAGTTCCTGTAATCGCTTGTTGAGCTTTTCGCTCAGGCAACGGGCCTCGGCTTCTCTTGCTTCAACGGCGGCCCGCATCGATTCGAACTTCGCGTAGGGGCTTTCTTCGTCGGCGGTGTTGTGTTGAAGCAACATGGCTTCCCTTGAAGTCACATTGTGCTCGCGAGCGTCCAGAAGCATTTCCCATTCGGAAAACTCCCGCTCCTGCTGCTCGATGTCGATTTCCCGTTCGCGCAAAAAGCGCGCTCGTTCAATCAGTTTTTTTTCCTGCTCCTGAAAGGACCGTTCCCGTTCGGCAAGCTCCAGTTCCCTTCGTTGCAGAGCTCGGTCGACATGAGGCCGTGTCCGGGCAAGGATCGCATCGATGGAGGGGGCGAGCCCCTCCTCCGCATGCGTTTGGGGTGCTCCCTCGATGTGAACACCCGGCGGCGGTCGCTTGGTCCCGAACTCAGAGCGCAGCCGCAGTGTCGGGCGCAAACTCAGCTTCGGGTGAGTGCTCATGAAAGGAAAAACGGGGGAAACGACCTTTCCTCAACGGCGGAAGAGGCGGCGGAAGAAGCCTGATTTCTTCTTGGTGCTCTCTTCGTCGTTCTCGAGGCAGAGCCGGGCAAAGCCCTTCGCGATTTTCTCCATATTCGGGTTCTCGAGTGGCATGAAGAAGCGGTCGACTGATGTGCCCCCTTCGGCCAAGGCGTCTTTGAGGAGGTCCGCCTCTTCGCTGAACCATTCGAAAACAGCGGAGAGTTCCTGGCGGATTCGCCGCTTGGCTGCGTTCCCTTCGTCTTCACGTAACTTCCGGACGCCCTTGCGATCGTCCGCGGCGGGTTCGCCCTCATACGCCTCAAGGAAGTACAGGTACTCTTCCTTGCCCAGTCGGTCCACCGCCTGGCCGAGCGCTTCTGTAAGAAACAGGCCCTTGCGCCCGATTCGCATCGGAATGTAGTGGGCGATCGCCTCTTCATCCTGATGAACAAAGCTGTTTAGAAATGCTCTGAAATCGCCGCCGACCACGACGCTCTGGGCCATGTTCTGCGTGAAGTCGATGAAATCGCCGATCGTGGTCAGGGACTCATTGACGCAGAATTCGCGGGTCTCCTGAGAAACATTGCAAAGCGCGATGGGGAACTCCGCCGGAATCCCCAATTCCCGCATGGCCTTGGCTGCACTTTCGTCGTGCTTCGAGGAAGAGTCGACGTGTTCCGCCATTTCGCCAAAGGGATCATCGAAGGCCATTGTTTCGACGAGGATGTCGGCGAGGAGGCGAGCCCGTTCGGGTTTTTCTGCGATTCCCGGGGTCATCATGAGCTCGTCGTAAGACAGAGGCACATATTTGAGCGGAATCTCATCGGTCCCGCGGAGAGGCCAATTCACATCGATATTCTGGGCGAGCTTATAGACTTCGGTCTTCACCATCATCGAACGCCGGAAACGATCGCGAATCCGATCCCACTCTTTGGCGCTGAGTTCAGTCATGCTGTCGGTCTCCATCTTTAAGTTCCTTATTGGGTGGCACGTCAGGAGAGGGCACTCTCCTCGCCGTGGCGCACGATTTGTTTTGTGAGGTTTTTATAGTCGTTGAGGACGCCGTCGGTGCCGGGGGTCTGGGCGACGCAGTTTACCGGGAGGCCCAGTGTCACAGCGCGCCGGACGACAACAGCGTCGCGAATGGATGATCCAAAGATCTTGGCGTTGGCCGCTACCTTCTTCTGGTTGCGGAACTGGTTCATGCGAAATTGCATGCGCATCTTCGGCACTTCGATGTCGACGTTCGGTTTGATGGCGTTGAAGAGGATGCCATGAATGAGGACAGGTTTGCCCATGCCGCTGCGGCGGAAACTGGCCGAGCGCTCATTGAATTGCAGAAGCTTGCCTGTGAGGAGGGTGAAGCCGATCAGGCTGAGCGCGTCGGGGTTTGAAGGAACATAGACTTCGTTGCTGCAGAAGAGACCACACTGGGCGGCACGCATTACGTTTGGCGGGCAGTCGAAGAGAATGAAGTCATAGTCGTTCTCCACCTCGGCCAGTTGTTCCTGGAACTTGGCATAAGGCGGGCGGCCATCCGCTGGCTTGTACTCATGCTCAATGTCGATGAGGTTGAAGGTCGTGGGCACCATATCGAGGCCTGGCAGAACCTGCTTGCCCGCACGGTCGATGACGACGTCCTTGACGATGAGGTCCTTCAGGCGTTCGCGGCCGGGATCGAAAATGGAAAAGACGGAACCCTGGCCGTTCACGTTCAGGTTGTTCCACCGCTCCAGACGCATGAGCCAGATGCTTGCATTCGATTGCGCATCCAGGTCAATCAAGAGCACCCGGTAGCCGGTTTCGGCGAGGCACGCAGCAATGTTGACGATGCAGGAGGTTTTTCCTACGCCCCCTTTGTAGTTGATGAGTGAGATTCGTCGCGGCATTTTCGATGGTGTTGAGGCCGATGTGAAGGCCAGTCCTGTCCGTTTTGAAGGATTGCCCCTGGCTGTTTGATCAGAGGAGAGTTAAGGCCATGCGTTTTTACAAATCAACTGATTTTGTAAAAGGGATAGACCCCCCAGGTCATTTTTATAGTTTTGTGACACCCTGTTTTTAGATTGTTGGGTATGAGTAAGTTAAAGAATTGTAAGCACGGCATGAAGAGCGCTCTTTTGCAAGAATGGGTGGGGGTTATTTCCTTCAGGTGGAGCCGGAGCGTGATGATCTTGGAAGCAGCCTTTTTGTTTTGAGAACGGAGGAGAGCGATGTTGAGGGTGTCACCAGGAGTTAACGTGCCGCTGCGAGAGATCGAAGTGCGGGCCATCCGCGCCCAGGGTTCGGGTGGGCAGAAGGTGAACAAGGTGTCGACGGCCGTGCAGTTGTTTTTCGACGTTCGGGGATCGACACTTCCTGAGGTGGTCAAGCGACGTCTTCTGGAGCTGTCCGATCATCGATTGACCGAGGAGGGCGTCGTTGTGATCAAGGCCCAGGAGTACCGGTCGCAGGAAAAGAACCGGGAAGCGGCCCTTGAACGGTTGTCTGAGTTCCTGCGGAGGGGGACGCGGGTCCAAAAGAAGCGCAGAGCGACGAAGCCGGGTCGCAATGCGCGGCATAAGCGGGTGGATGAGAAAGTGAAACGAGGGCAAACAAAGTCGCTTCGAGGCCGGATTAACTGGCCATGAGAGGGGCGTATCACGGCCGGATCTCGCTCGGGACACCGGTTTGGACTTGTCTCCCGAGTGAGAGAATGAAGACTGCGCGGCATCTCTGGCGAAGGCACCCGTTCGAGATCTTTCCAAGTCTTATTATCCAAGCATTTGATGTCCATTCTTCAAAATCGCCGCGTTGTCCGAGCCGTTGAGTCGATATCGAGCCATCCCGGGCGGTTTTTGGACGGCCTTGTCGTCTGCGGGATTGGCGTCGTTCTCTTACTGATCTTGTTTCGCTTGGGAGGGTATGTGCCTTATGGGTGGTCGATGCTCAGCCCGACGCGGGCGCTGTGTGTGGTGGCGGTTCTGCACGGATTGTCGCGTTTGATTCGCCGGGACGCCGGGGGGATCCATCCCGCAGCCTTTCTTCCGGTGCCCTTTCTCGTCTTCGCGATCGGGATGGCCCTTTTGGCCGGCTGGTCACTGGAAGCCGAGCTTAAGCTTGTCGTATGGATGCAGGCTTACCTCCTGTATTTCCTGGTGCTGCATTCAGTGAGAACGCGGACGCTGCAGTTTATGCTGATCACTGCTGTCATTCTGGTTTTGGCGGTGGGTCTGTTCGGGATATTTCGCCAGGCTTACTTTGAGCCGCATTGGTTTCCGCATCCGGAGCGGTTGCGGAGCGATGGGTATGAGGGGGCTTCGGGTGGTTACCTCGCCGTGCCAGCCACTTTTGCAGGTTGGGTTCTCCTTCTGTTTCCTTTCTTTCTCATTGGGGCGGCAGGGCGTCGACTCTCTGGACCGATTCGGATTGTTCTGGGTTTTCTCGCCTTTGCCTCGGTTTTTGGATTGCTCGCCGCGGGTTCCGGGGAAGCGCTTCTGATTGCCGCCGTCCTCATCTTCCTGACGCCTCTCTTCACGAGTCCGAGCTGGAAGCAACGTTTCAAGGCTTGGGGCTGGACCCTTGGGGTGGCAGCGGTTCTCGCACTCTTTCTATGGGCGATTGGGAGTCCTTTGGTCGCACGGGCAGGAGCGATCGTGGCGGGAGAACGCAGTGAACTGGACGGCCGGATCGCAGCAGTCGCGGGGGCGATGTTTCAAGACCGCCCCGCGGAGGGCCATGGGGCGGGAGCGTTCCAGCTGCGCTGGGATAACTTCGCGCCGGAAGATCTGCGCGTGGCACCCCAGTACGCCCACAACGATTGGCTGGAGTTGCTCGCGGAAACAGGGCTTCTCGGGGTCGCTACAGTGCTCCTTCCGTTGGCGGGGTTCCTCGTCTTTGGTTTTCGCGAGACGGCAAAGTTGCCTTTTCATCAAATGACGGAGTCCGAGCGAATACGTCTTGCTCGGATGCAAGTGGAGCAGCCATCCCGCCGTGGTCGCCGTCGTCGACGGCGCAAGGAGGAACGGCCGGACGGCAAGATACCCCGGAGGCGGTTGTTCATTCCGGCGATGGGGCTCGGGCTTCTCGCTTTCTCAATTTACGCCTGCTTCTCATTTAGTGCGCAACTTCCGTTGGTCTTGTTTACGGCAGCAATTGTGGCCGGACTTTTTGGCCGAATGGTCCACCCCGGTGATTTGTTTCGGGAGGCTTCTTCGACCGCTCGATGGTTTGGTGCGGGTGTTCCTCTCTTCATTGGTGTGGGTGTCCTTGTCCTTGGCAATGCGGCTTTCAGCGCCCGCGGCTACGCGACCGAGGGTGAGGAGGCCTTGGTGGAAGCTTTGGAATCCCCCGATCGTCTGTTCTTTGAGCCGGAGTTACTGGAGCGTGCCGAGGCGGGTTTCAGGGCCTCTCTGGAGCTCAGGAAGCGGAACCAGGCAGCTTTGGATGGCCTCGCCCTGACGCTGCTTCACCGGATCTATCTCGAAGAAGAGGCCTCGGTCGTTGGAGATCGGGCACTCAGTGTCACAAGCGAGGCGATCGCCCTGATGCCTGGCCACGGTTTATTTCAGCTCTACCATGCGATGGCCCTCGGGCTCGCGGGTTCCCCGTGGAATGAGGTCGAGAACCATTTCGAAACAGCGTTGTCTTTGGCACCGGGGCGGGCACAGGCTCACGTCGCCTATGCCAGTTATTTGCTTCTGAACGGTGGTTCAAAAGAGAAGGCCCAGGCTTTGGTTGAACGAGCCCTGCAATTGGATCCGGAATACATGCCGGCAAGGAATCTCCGGACCCGGATGAGCTTGTGATGCAGACCCCATTAGAAATGTACTTTGATTATCGAATGAGGATCGTTGTTTTTATTGTGACTGGCCTTGCTTTCCTGGGGGCCGGGTGGGGCACGAATCTCTCGGCAGCGCATCAGCCGCACTTTCTGGTTTACCAGGGAACCGCCAGGTTCGCCTCTGCCAGGGGCTCCATGGAGGCGGGCGCTACCGGGACTTTAACCCCAGGTCAGCAGCTCGAAACAGGAGTCGGCAGCACCGCGATCCTGTTCTTGCCCAATGGTGCGGCCATGGCCCTGACCCCCGAGGGGCGTCTGCGGTGGAATTCAGTTGAAACTGCGGGTGCAGTGCCGGAGTGGCGCTTTCAGCTTGGGGCGGGCTCGCTCATTGTCCGTCTGCCGGAAGATAGATCCACGGAGCGTCTGCGCCTTCAGTCAGCTGGAGGAGAAGTGCAAGCGGAAGAGGGCACCTTTGTCATGAGTGTCTTTCATCGTGAGGATGTGGATCAGGCCCAGCTGATCGGTGTGGAATCCGGGAGCGTTCGCTTTCTCAAAAATGGCGGGAGCCCGAGAGACCCGATTGTGATTCATGGCGGCGATGCGGTCACTTTGCGACGCTTCGTAGAAGACGGTTCCGGACAAAGTCCGATCAGCCATCAGATCTTTACAGGGGATCTCCGTTATCGCTTCCTCGCCGGTTTGGAACAGATCTCGCAGGCTCAGCGTCGCGTGGGTGAGGGTGCCTATGAGAAGCGGTCAACCCGGGCTCCGACATCGATTCCGGAGCCCGATCATCTTCCGGATCCATCGCCGGGAGCGGGGAGTCCAGCTCCGCACGCGTTGTTAATCGAGGCTCAGCGGGCGGATTGATGTTATTGATTTAGTATTGCCATTAATTTTGCTTCCTCTGAGGTAAGAAGCGTGTCGGAGAGCTGGCAGTTGCTGTGCAGATCCTGGGTGCATATGCGACCCGCGGCCCTCGCGTTTATCGTGCAGGCGCTCATTTTGATATCTGCTCTCTTCATCGTGGTTCTTGTGCCCGAGAAGAAGGAAGAGCCTGATTTTTCTGCGGCTCCAACCGTCTACTTGCCTCAACGTGAGCTGGAGCACCGGATGGCCCTGGCAGAATTTCAGCAGCATGCTCAACCTCCGGTCATGCGGGAGCGATTGGCGACTTCTGCCCTCCTGCCCGATTCCCTTCCAGAGCTGCCAAGCCTGCCCTCCCTCGAATCCGCTCAGCTGGATGCGCCTTTGCTGGATGCCCATGCTCTCCTCGGGCAGTCGGGATTGTTGGGCGCGCTCAGCGATATCAGGACCGAACAGTCGAGCGTCTCCTTTTTTGGTGTCGAGACACGGGCAGAACGGATCGTCATCTGCATCGACATCTCCACGACAGTGAGAAACAAGATCGAACGGGCCGGGTATTCGATGGAGCGGGTCCGGAAGGAAGCGGAACTGCTTATTGAAGGGCTGAATGCGAACACTTTGTTCGGGATCGTTCAGCACGCCCGAAATTACGACCTCTTCCGGGATTATCTTGTCGCCGCCACCGTTGATAACAAGGCGGCAGCCCTGGAGTGGTTGCGCACCGAGTTTCGGACGGACGGAACAAGTGGGCGAAACTGGCAGCGGCGCCACCCAAATGGGATTCAGTCAGTCTTGACGGCCGCTTTCGAACTCGATCCGGCCCCCGACTTAATTTTTCTTGTCTCGGATTGTGAATATTACCGGACGCCTGCGAATGGAGGTGGTCAGCGCGTGCCTTGGGAAGAGATCGCCAACGACCTTCGTCGCCATCAGGAAGGGTTGGCTCGGTCGGCGCGGCTCCACTTCTTCGCCTTTCACATGCGGCCTGAAGACCGTTCTCAAGCGGCAAACATCGCTCAGCTCTATGGCGGATCTGTCCGTGAATTCAAATGACGGCACCGACGAGTGCAGCCGCCCACACCCTTTCTTCGTCCGGCACACCATGCTGACGCAAGGCGGCTTGAATCACTTCTAATCGTGGTGGTGGGTGGGGAATGTCCGACGCGTCGGCGAGCTTGGGCAAGGCGTGGGCACAAACGCTCCAGGCCGCCCAAGCCCGGGCCCGACGTTGTTCCCATCGCGGGCCCCGAATGCGGCTGGCCTGATGCTGAAAGCTGATACGGGGGTTTCCCAGAAATCGATTTTGGGGGCGGTTCTGGCAGATCCAATGGATGGCGGCATACGGCAGAGGCCAACTGGAGAGAATAGCCGCATCACAGGGCACCTCTGCATATAGCCCCCGCGCGAGGGCTAAGATTGCTCGGGCGGGCAGTTCTTGAAGCCAGAGCCATTGTCCGTATTCGAGGGCGGCGTAATAGAGCCGCTCCCCATTGGCTTCGCGGTGTTGGCGGAGATGCCGGTAATTAAGGGGTCCTGAAACACCAGGCAGGTGAGGGCATGGGAGAGAAGCCATCGTTCAAGGGCATCGAGAATGGGCTTGGTGAGCAAGCCGACGTGGCCATTTTCATTGCCGCTGAACCCGCCGAAGCGTTCGATGGACCTAATGAGCTCACCGTTGATGCGAACAGACCCTCACGAGGTCAACTTAGGCAAGCGCCTTGCCTTCGTTCCTCTCGTGTGGATTTTCAAGGTCTGGCTTGCCACGCTTCGATTTCGGCTTTCCCCAGGCTGTGACGAGGCTCTTCTCCATCAGAAGGGCCTGCTCATTGTGACGTGGCATAACCGGGTGTTTTCGACCATTGGGCTCCAAAAGCGACTTCGGCCAGGCAGAGCCCTCAGGGCCCTCGTCAGCGCCAGCCGTGATGGAGCGTGGCTGACCTCTGTCTTCAGCCGTTTTGGGGTGAAGACCATCCGTGGCAGCAGCTCCCGGCGGGGTGCGGCTGCCTTGCGTGAAATCCTCCTGGAGCTTCGCGCCGGTAATGACATCGCCATTACCCTCGATGGACCAAGAGGACCTGCTTACGTAGCGAAAACGGGAATCGGGCTCCTCGCGCGAAAGAGCCGGGCCCCTATCGTTTTTATGATTCCAGTTTATCGAAATGCATGGCGCCTGCGAAGCTGGGATCGATTCTTCATCCCCAAACCGTTTTCTACCGTCGAGATTCATCTCGAGGTGGAAACATCGACCGTCTCAGCATATGGCGATCTCTCCTCGGACGAGGCCGGGAAAGCTATTGGCAATCGTCTGCGACGACTGAGCGCCGGGACCGATCCAGGATTCGGGCTGTGATTAGGCCTAGGAGAACTGCGGGGAAAGGACCGCGGTTCCTCCCGGAGCAACAACACCATTCGGCCCGCAGGACCAGATCGTGTCATTTAGAAGTACCTTGAACTCCATCTCCTCATTCACGGAGGTGCTTCGCCACACCCACTCCGTCGGGGAGACATTCTCCATCAACGTCCCCTTGGACCAGCTGAGGCCGTTGGCAGATCCCCGGAGATACACGTCGTTGCCGTAACCCGCATCCGTCTTGGCGATCACTGTCGTAACCCTCTCACCGTTGTGAGCGTTTTTTGACGAAGGTCCGAGCTTCCGGGGCGGCATCTTCTTTGCCACTGCTTTCGTCGCCGAGGTTTTCGTGATTGGCGACTTCTTCACGGTTTTTTTGGTCGCAGTCGCCCTGGCAGCTTTTTTGGCAACAGCTTTCTTCGGTGTTTTATCCTGAGTCATGGCAGTTGGGTTACTTTATAGAATTATGGTCTTCTTTGGCTTAGGCCACTTAACACAAAAGCATTCGAGATGCTAATCCGCAAGCGTGGATTTTCGAACAGACTCGACTATACCCCTCTTGCAATGCCTCCTCGCATAACTTCCGGCGGAGTCCGCTGCCTTGACCCAGCGGGGAAGAGGCGCAAGCAGCATTGACATATCGAGCCCGCACGCCGAAATGAGTCCCCTGGAATTTGATGTGTTGATCGAGGGCGTAGCTCAGTTGGATAGAGCAGCGGTCTTCTAAACCGCAGGCCGTGGGTTCGAATCCCGCCGCCCTCGCCACTTAAGTGCCTGATAAAGAAAGGTTTGTGGGTTTAAATCAATTCCATGAAGATGCC
>CAYOIB010000034.1:0-27935 GCA_964403935.1 uncultured Puniceicoccaceae bacterium
TCGGCGGTGGATGTTTCCAACTCGGAACGAGCCACCGGCGGCTGCCAGTGGCGGAGGTCGATCTTACCCGTCACGGCGGCGGAGATCAGGGCGGTGCGGCGTTCTTGGATCAGCTCGATGGCATTCTCCGCATTTGATATCAAATTCCCAAAGCGGTCGGTTTCAGTCGCTAGGTAATCGATGATACGAGCCTGTTCATCGCGGGGCGGAATCGGGAACTTTATTGGCTCGATATGCTTGTTGTTTATCTGCGGAACCGTCGAGACGTCGGCGATATCTTTCAAGCCTCTTAGCTTCAGAAGGTAAGCGACGAACTCGGGAAGTGCTCTTGGCCCGATTTCCCAGCCCATGAGATTCGGATCAATTATCGAATCTATCTTCACGATGTTGACCTTGTTCATGAATATCGCCGCTCCTCGTTTCGGAAAAACGACGTAACCGGATTTTGGGCTTAGCTGGCGCGCGCGGAGCTTCGTTAGAAAAAAATCACAGGTTCCTAGCTCAAAGCCTTCGTTCGATAGGGTTGAAACCTTAATAAACGGAATATCCCCTTCATCCCGGATGTCGGAGTCTGTGATCACTTCCGATCCAAACAGACGTCCGATCCAGTTTCCTTTCAGCACGTCCCAATGCGCGGGGATTTGGCCGAGCCAGGGAATGCCGGAGTCTTTTAAGGGGGCGTGGGGATTGAGGCCTTTGGTCACGGCATGGCTGATCACGGCCTGACGCTTTTCTTTCAGCAGTCGGATCAACTCTGCCTGCTTTTCGATCAACCGATCTATCTTCGCCGTCTCGTGGTCGAGGAACTTGGCGATTTGGATTTGTCCGGGAAGGCTGGGATAAGCGAACACTAATGATTTCCAGCTTTCGAAGTTCAGACTTTCAATTGAGACGCCATAGCCGGTGAGGTTCGTGGCCGAATTACCAAGGCAATAATTCAAATAATCGCGATCAAACTGTTCCTTGAGTGAGATTCGTTGGACCACGTTCGAGTAAATGGCGCCAACGACGGGCTTGTGAACGTATGGAGTGCCGTTGCGAGTGAGCAGGAGATCGTTTGCTAGCGTCCGCTTGTTTTCGGGAAATCGGCGATAATCCGAGGCCAAAGGAGTTCGGTTACATGTGTAGAGAATCTCCGAACCATCACCCCAGTATGATTTGTCGATTACTTCGCCCGCGTTCGATTGGGTGAAAACGAAAGCTATTCTTGAAATGGACCACGTGGAGGGCACGAAACCTAACCACTCCATTCCAGAATCCTTATACTCCGGATACGCCTTATACCGACCGTCGCTCACGAGTGAACCTCCTGCAGCAGCTTCATGATTTCGGCGCTGACGGCGTCAAGGTCGGCGTCGATCTCGGCGAGGTCGCGCGGCGGTTGGTATTGATAGAAGTGACGATTGAAGGGGATTTCATAGCCGACGATGCCGACTTGGTCGTCCTTGGGGTCGCGTTTGGTGGCGTCGATCCACGCGTCGGGCACGTGGGGGAGAACTTCCTTTTGAAAATAGGCTTCGTTGAGCGCGTCCACCGTTTGGTTCGGGTCGAGAGGGACGTTTTCGAAATCGCGGAGTTCGCTGTCGGGTTGGTATTCGACAATCTGACCGTCCACGGCGAAGCGGCCGTAGAAGGGATCGGGTTTGCCGGTTTTGTGGATTTTCTTGATCACCTTGGCGGCGGCCGGGTTTTTCCAGGAGACGGCGGCGGTGATTTGCTTTTTTTCCGCCGCGTCAAGCTTGATGCCGGTGGATTTGAGGGCGGCGTCATAGCCGTTCATGTCGTCGTGCTGATCGGTGCCGATTTTCGCCTGGAGCTGGCGGGCTTTTTGGAGAATCGAGCGCTGGGCGCGCCAGGTGGCGGGATCGAGAAGATCTTTGACGTGCTTCTCCTTGAGTTCCGGGAAGTCGGCTTTGAGAGCGGCGCGGATTTCGGCTTCGTGGGCTCGGAGAACGCCGTAGGTTTCGTCGGTCCAGGCGGCGCCGTATTCGCCGAAGATCCATTCCATCGGCGCCGCGAGCGGTTTGGGGGCGAAGCGCAGGGGCGCGAGTCGTTCGTCGCTGAACTGGTAGGACTCGCGCAGCGGGCGCTCGATGGTGATGCGGCGGTAGCCGAAGGCGTGGGTCGGGAAGATTTTGGAGGAAAAGGTTTTTTCCGGCTTGGCCTTGGGATTGGCGGCCTGGCGTCCGCGGGTGCTTTTTCCCTCGGTCGGTTTGTCCAGTGGCTGCGGATCGATGGCGGTGAAATCTCCGAAGGCGCGGGTGATCGTTTTGATGTCGTCCTCGCCCATCTCGTGGCGTTTGGAGCCGAGGGATTTGCGCATCTTGCCGTGAAGGTGGACGCCGTTGATGAGTTGGACGCGGCCTTTGCGGTCGGGAGATTTCTTGTTGGAGAGAATCCAGATGTAGGTCGCGATGCCGGTGTTGTAGAACATGTCGGTCGGCAGGGCGACGATCGCTTCGAGCAGGTCGCTTTCAAGGATGTGGCGGCGGATTTCGCTCTCGCCGGAACCGGCGCCGCCGGTGAAGAGCGGGGAGCCGTTGAGGATGATGCCGATGCGGGCGCCGCCGTCGCGGGGATCGCGGAGCTTGCTGAGCAGATGGAGGAGGAAGAGGAGCGAGCCGTCGGAAACGCGGGGCAGGCCGGGACCGAAGCGGCCGTCGAAGCCTTTTTCGCGATGTTCTTTGGCGATGTCGCCTTCGATCTTTTTCCAGTCCACGCCGAAGGGCGGGTTGGAGAGCATGTAGTCGAATGGCTGGCCGTGGAGCTGATCGGCGGAGAGGGTGTTGCCAAGTTTGATGTTGGAGACCTCCTGGCCCTTGATGAGCATGTCGGCCTTGCAGATGGCGTAGCTCTCGGGATTGAGCTCCTGGCCGTAGGCGCGCATGACGGCGTTGGGGTTGAGCTCGTGCACATATTCCATGCCGGAGGAGAGAAAGCCGCCGGTGCCGGCGGTGGGATCGTAAATGGTGCGGATGATGCCGGGCTTGGTGAGGGCGTCGTCGTCCTCCATGAAGACAAGGGCCGTGGTGAGGCGGACGATGTCGCGCGGGGTGAAGTGCTCTCCGGCGGTTTCGTTGGAGCTTTCGGCGAAGCGCCGGATCAGTTCCTCGAAGACGAGGCCCATCTCGTGGTTGGAGACGGCGGACGGGCTGAGGTCGGACTGGCGGACGCGCTGGACGACTTTGTAGAGGAGATTGGCGTCGTTGAGCTGGCCGATGAATTCGGAGAAGTTGAAGTATTCGAAGATCTCGCGGGCGTCTCTGGAGAAGGAGGCGACGTAGGAGTCGAGGTTGTCCTTGATGCCGGACTCGCCAAGGGTGCCGAGATCCATCTTCGAGGTGTTGAAGAACGAGAGGCCGCCGGTGGCGCGGAGGAGGAGTTTTTCGCGGGCCTCCTCGGGGAGGTTTTGCTTATCGAGCTTTTCGACCTCGGCGAGGACGGCCGGCTTGGTCGGCGCGAGCACGCATTCGAGGCGGCGCAGGAGGGTGAACGGAAGAATGATGCGGCCGTACTGGCTCTGTTTGAAGTCTCCGCGCAGGAGGTCGGCGATCGACCAGCTGTAGGCGGCGAGGTTATTGGAAGCTTGAGACATTGGGAAAGAAGAAAGAAGTCATCCGCCGAGGGAGAAGAAACCTGCCGCCGGAACGGCTAATCCTTTTTACCGGTGGCTTGGGAAGGGCAAGAGGAAAGCCCGCCGCCGGGGCTGATGCGCCTCCACCCGCGCTACAGTGTAAGGACAAGGAGCTGGGCGAGAAGGATTTTCAGGATGAGGGCGAGTGGGTAGAGGGCGGCGTAGGCGTTGTTGATTGTATCGGAGGCAGGAAAGCGGCTGGTGGCAAGGACCAGTGCGCCGGGTTGGGTTTGCATGGCGGACAAGCTGCCGAGGACACTGGGAGAGGTTCGGGGAATGATCCGGGTCACCAGAAAAAGGAAGACGAGCTGTGAGAGAAGGAGGAGGCCGATCCCGGCGCTGAGCCAGCGCCAATCCGCCAAAGCGATCGCGGATTCGATGCCGGTGCCTGCTTGAATGCCGGCGGCGGCCAGGAAGAGGAGGAGGCCCGTCTGTCGGAGGGTGAGGTTGACGGTGATGGGCAGGTGCCAGACGAGCGGTCCGGTGCGGCCCCGGGCACCAAGGATGAGGCCGGCCATTAAAGCACCGCCCGCAACCCCGAGTCTGATGGGCACATCAAGGAAAGGAACTGGAAGGGGCAAAAGCCCAAGCGCCATCCCGACGATGATTCCAACAACGAAACTGAGGTAGCCGGATTCGGTGGAGGTCGTGAGCGAGTTGCCAAGGAGGTGTACGACCCCGGCCTCCTGTCCGGTGCGGTAGATGACGCGGACCCGGTCGCCCAGCTGCAAGCGGGTTTCGCCGCTGATGGGCAGCTCGACATCGCCCCGCCGGATCCGACTGATGACGACGCCGCGCTCGTGAAGGCGTAACTGGCGCAGGGGAATGCCCACGACATTGCGTTGCGAGACAAAGAAACGTTCTTTTTCGAATCCTTCCCAACGGAGTTGGAGTGGGGCGGCATCGGTGCTGGGGGCTCCCACGAGCTGGGTCATGCGATTGTGGCCTTCAGCTCCTGCCACCGCGACGATGCGTGTGCCGGGATGGAGCTCGGTATCAGGGCGCACAAAATCGATGTGGCCCGCTGCATCCTGATAGCGGGATAAAATGACCTGGGTGGCGGCGGCAAGGGCTTCGCCCGTCCAGGGCGATCCGTCGTCACGGGTCGTGCGAATTTCAAATGTGTGCGGGAACGATGGGCCGCGGTTGGGTGATGGGGTGGCGGGCTTGGCCGGAGGAATCTTATTGGCAAGGACGTTTATCACGAGAAGCGTGATCACGATTCCAATAGGATAGTGCAGGGCATAGCCCAGGATTAACTCGTTGATAATATCGGCATCGGCTCCCGCCTGTAGCGCGGCCTCCGTGGCCCCGCCGAGAGACGCTGTATTCGTGGCGATCCCGGCAAACATCCCGGTTACAAGTGCCGGGGGCGCATCCATGATGTATATCAGAAAAAGGCAGCCACCAAATACGACGAGCAGACTCGCGATGAGGCACAGGCTCAGGGTTAAGCCCTCGCGCCGGAAGCTTCTGAAGAAACCGGGTCCGGCCTGGAGACCAAGACAGTAGACGAAGAGCCCGAGGCCCAAGGGCGCAATGATGCTCGGAAAGCGGATTTCAGGCCAGAGGATGCCGGCCGCAATGCCAACGAAAAGAACGGCTGCCACCCCGAAACGAAGCCCTCCGGGAAACCGAACCTCCCCGGCAAGGAAGCCCAGCGCAATGACGGCAAAAAGTAAGAGAATTGGATTGTTACTTAAAAAAGGACCCAGCTGCTCAAGGAGGTTTGCCATCGATCCTAAGGTTTGGAGCTCCTGTGGAAGGGCAAGCTGGAAAAGGGAGATGCTTTTGATATTGATAATCAATCATGGGATTTGTGGCCTTTTACTCAAAGCATTCTGTCGTTGTCAGACCTTGGCGGGCGTCTATACCCGAACACTTCTATGGATATACCCTATTCCTTTTTGCGCCTCCGTCCCCGCCGTTTTTTGCTCATGCTTGCTTCGCTGTGTCTGGTCACAGCCGCATTTGCGGGTCGGAAGCCGGACCCCGATCCCGCTCGATTTGCCAATGAGATCGCTTCATTTCGTGAAGAGCCGGCTGAGGCAACACCATCAGGCGCTGTTGTTGCCACGGGCAGTTCTTCCATCCGGGGGTGGCATTCGCGGATTCGTGAGGACCTGGCACCCTTGACCGTGATTCCGCGCGGTTTTGGTGGCAGCCAGTTCAGTGACCTGAACCACTATTTCGATGAGCTCGTCGGCCGCTTCCAGCCCCGGGCTGTCATTCTGTATGAGGGCGATAATGATATTGCGTCGGGCAAGAGCCGGATGCAGGTCTTCAAGGACTTTCTGGAATTCGTCGAGAAGACGCGCGCCTTGGAGCATCCACCTCGCGTCTATGTCGTGTCCGTCAAGCCAAGCATTTCGCGGGAGCGTATCTGGGAGGCGATGCAAGGGCTCAATCGCTTGCTCAAGGAATACTGTGAGGAAACCCCGGGGCTTACTTATATAGATATTGCATCACCCCTGTTCACGCCGGATGGAGAGATGGATCCGGAGATCTTTCTGAAAGACAATTTGCATTTGAATGCTCTCGGCTACGATCGGTGGGCAGCGGCGATCCGCGCGGTTGTGATCCCGGTTGAGCAGGCCTTTGAAACAGGCAACTGACTTCCGTGATGAAGGCCTTCATTCGTTTCTGTTTTTGGCTCGGTCCTCTGTTGCTTGCTATCACCTGGTTGACCGATCCACCCACGAGCCAACTTTCCACGGAAGCCTGGAGGGCGATCGGGCTGACCCTCCTGATGGCCATCTGGTGGATGACGGAATGCGTTCCCATTCCCGTGACTGCTCTGATTCCTTTGGTGGTGGGACCTCTCATGGGCGTCGGAGAGATGGGCAGGATTTCAGTGGCGTTTGGCAATCCGTTGATCTTCCTTTTTCTTGGCGGGTTTTTGCTCTCAATTGGAATGGAGCGCACCGGCCTGCATTTGCGTATTGCGCGTCAGACCATGCGCCTTGTCGGCGGCAAAGCGCGGGCGCAGGTGGCTGGAATTATGGGGGTGACCGCTTTCCTGAGTATGTGGATGTCGAACACGGCGACAGCGATCATGATGTTGCCCATTGCGCTGTCGGTCGTGACGATGCACCAGAAAGCGGGGCGCGACACCACTGAGTTTGCCCCGGCGCTTCTCCTGGGGGTCGCCTATGGATCCAGTATTGGCGGAATGGCCACATTGATCGGAACGCCGCCCAATGCCTTCATGGCGGCGTATTTGCTGAGCAGCTACGATATCCAGATTGGGTTTATGGAGTGGATGCTTTTCGCGACACCCTTGTGTCTGTTTTTTCTAGTGATTGCGTGGTTCTGGATGTGCCGCGGCATAAGGGAGAAGGCACCGTCGAAAGAGGGTGCGTTGGCGTTTTGCGGGGAGGAGGGTACCCTCCGGAAACCGCTGAGCCGGGGTGAATGGGGCGTGTTGGTCGTGTTTGCGCTGGCCGTGATCGGCTGGGTGTTTCGTGTGCCACTGGTAGAGCGCACGGGCTTGGCCTTGTCTGATGCGGGAATCGCTCTCGCGGCTGGATTGAGTCTGTTCTTTTTGCCGTTTGGAACGGATAGCAAGGAGCGTATTTTAGAATGGAGCCATACCAGTAAGATGCCGTGGGGGGTGCTCTTGCTTTTTGGGGGTGGATTGGCGCTGGCTTCCATTATTCAGGCATCGGAGCTGGACTTCGCCATCGGACAGTTCTTTGCCGGTATGCACGGGGTGTCCCGGATTGTCTTGCTCTCGACCATTGTCATTGGGGTGCTCGCGCTGACGGAAGTCACCAGCAACACTGCGACCGCGGCGACCTTGCTTCCGCTCCTGACGCCTGTGGCGGTGGCACTCGGGGGCTCTCCGGTGCATTTCGCCATACCGATTGCGCTCGCGGCGAGCAGCGCCTTCATGCTCCCTGTGGCGACCCCGCCAAATGCGATCGTCTTTGGTTCCGGTGAGGTTCCGATGCGCCAGTTTATCCGCCATGGCTTCGCCCTTAATATCATGGCGGGTATCCTTTTGATCTTATCGGCGACATTCATCGTGCCGTTGATGTTCTGATGCCAAGGCCCAGGCAGAACGCCCAGCGGATTCCTTCTTGATGCAGCGTCGAAGGAATTGCCCCTGAGGCAGAACCTCGGTGAAACAGTGCTATGCAAACCATTCGTGAAACTGGCAAAGAGGCGCGGCACGGAGGGGTAAGCCGTCGCGATTTTATCAAGGTGGGGGCGCTGACGTCGTTGCTGATCGGAGCAAGCGGTTGCCCTCCCTCGGTCGGTTCCCGGACATCAAAGACCCGAACGGGGAGTCGGGGGGGGCACGCCAGAAATGTGATTCTGCTCGTGAGCGATGGCATGAGCATGGGAACCTTTACAGGGGCCAACCAATACCGGCTCTGGCGGGAAGGTCGCCCTTCGCATTGGATGCAGCTCTATCTGGAGGGACGCGCCAAGCGGGGGCTGATGGATATGGCTTCCCTGAATGATATTGTCACGGATTCTGCCGCCGCCTCTTCCTCCTGGGGCTCGGGGAAACGCGTCAACAATGGCTCTGTCAATATGGATCCGGAAGGACGCCCACAGGACCCCGTCTTGCTCCTCGCCAAGGCGGCTGGCAAAGGCACGGGCCTCGTCACGACAGCCACCGTAACGCATGCCACACCCGCCGGGTTCTCTGCCAATGAAGCGAGCCGGCACAATGAGGTGGCCATTGCGCTGCAATACCTGGACCGGGAATACGACGTCATCCTGGGTGGCGGGAGGCGGGTCTTCTCATCGGATGTGCGTGAGGATGGACAGGACGTGCTCGCCGCCTTTGCGCAGCGAGGTTACGCCGTGGTCGACAGCTATCGGGCCCTCCAGAGTTTGGGCGGCGAAGATAAAATTCTCGGGTTGTTTTCCGGCGGCTACCTTCCCTATGAACTGGATCGGCTTAACTCGCCCGACCTCCATGAGTCGGTGCCGAGTCTGGCCGATATGAGCCGGTCCGCCCTGAAAGCGTTGAATCAATATCGGAATGGCTTTGTTCTCCAGATCGAAGGGGCCCGGGTCGACCATGCCGCCCACGCGAATGATGTGGGCGGTCTGATTTTTGATCAGCTCGCCTTTGACGACGCCGTGGCGGTGGCGCTCGAGTTTCAGGAAAACCATCCGGATACGCTCGTTTTGATCACAACAGATCACGGAAATGCCAATCCGGCGCTGAACGGGGGCGGTAACAAAGGGGCGGGGATGTTCTCAAAGTTGAGCCAGTTTCGAGGGACACAAGAAACGTTGGCTCTGCAGGCCGGGTTCACGCATGCCGAGATTCGCGATCGATTCATGGACGTAATGGGCCTCGAGATCAGTCCCGACCACGCTGAGCACATTCACCTGAGCCTTCAGAAGACCTATCAAACGCCCTACCGGCGGATGAAGAGTCTAAGCAGTGTCGTGGGGCAGGTCGTAGCCGATCAGCTGGATTTTGGGTGGTCAGGAAACGGGCATACCAGCGATTACGTGGAGTTGTGTGGGATCGGCCCCGGAAGTGATCGCATCCAGGCCTTCAACCGGAATACCGATTTGTTTACCATCATGTTGGAGGCGCTGGGAATCCCGCAGGCCATCCATGCCTGATCGGGCCTTTACAGCAGGCGAAATTCCCACGTAGCGGATCTGGCCCAAGTTCGACGGGGGGAGGGGAAGCCGAGGAAAACCGACAGTAAGGTCTGTTTCACTGTGGTATGCACTTGAACCTTTGCCGGCAAGGAAGCCACTGTAGCGCTTCCCCCTTGATTTATGAAGACCGCACATCCCCATCTCCCCTTCGTGGCCCGTGCCACTGCACTTCGGGTCCTTGTTCGACTCACGCTCTTCCTCCCCCTTTCGATTTTTGCGAAGGTCGCGGAGGGCTTTGACCCGATTGGACTTTTCCTGACCTGGCAGCGCGATCCGACCACGACGATGACGATCGACTGGCATCTCGCGCCGGATGAAGAGGGGCCCAAGGTTCTTCAGTATCGCGCGGCCGGTGAGGATTTCTGGAAGGAAGAGGATGGGGCAGCGCACCCCTTTCCATTCTCCGAGCGCCAAATCGTTCGTGTGGAACTGACCGGGCTCGAGCCGGGGATGGATTATGAGTTCCAGTTTGGTGAGGATTCCCGCCGCTTCAGCTTCCACACAATGCCAGCCGATGCCTCGGAACCGATTCGCTACGTCATCGGCGGCGATACCCGGCACAGCCAGATGCTGATGGAGCGGATGAACAGCCAGGCCCTGCGGTATGATCCTTCTTTCATCGTCTTCGGCGGAGATCTCGCCTACGCGAACGGCCAGAAGGAGAACATTGCTCTGTGGTATGAGTGGTTTGATGCGGTCAAGAATACCTTGATCACGGAGGCGGGGCGGGTTGTCCCGATTCTCGTTATCCCCGGAAACCACGAAGTGTTGGGCGGGTATTACACCAGTCACGAGGATTATGAACCGACCGATGAATGGCGGCACCGTATCGCTCCCTTTTTTCACGGAGGGCTCTTTGCCTTTCCCGGTCAGCCGGGTTACGGGGTCTTGGATTTCGGTGACTACCTCACTTTGATTCTCCTCGATTCGGGGCATGCGAATCCGATTTTGGGGGAGCAAACAGATTGGCTACGCGAGGTGCTGGCTGAGCGGAAAGACCGCCAGCGGATTATTCCAGTCTATCATACACCGGCTTACCCTTCTGTCCGACCGTTCGACATGTGGTATTCCGAGCAGGTGCGTTCCGAATGGCTGCCCCTCTTTGAGGAGGCGGGGGTCAAGATTGCTTTCGAAAACCATGACCACGCCTATAAGCGTACCCACCCGATTCGCGCGGGCAGGATCGATCCCGAAGGGATTGTCTTTATCGGCGACGGGTCCTGGGGGGTGGAAGTCCGGCCACCTCATCCGGTGGAGGAGATGTGGTACTTGAAACGCGCCGAGGCTGTGCATCAAGGGGTTGTCGCCACCATCCACGATCTGTTTGAGCACTACCTTGTCTTTTCATCGGTGGGGGAGGTGGTCGACGAATTACCGGCCACACCCAAGCCGGTCTTTGAAGACCTCTGGGGTGATACGATCCTGGGCAAGCTCCAGACGCAGGTGGATAAAAAGCACGACCATGCGGATCGATTTTCCGAGGCGCAGTGGCAGCCACTGGATTTGACAGATCAGGCAAACCGCTCGCTCCACTCCGGGGAGAATCCGTGGATAGGCGCACCCTTGCTCCATCTTGATCCAGGTAAACATGAGTTCCACGGCGTCCCTTTTCAGATCATCAACGAAGCCTCCAACCGCAATCGGGGCGTGGTCGCTTTGCGTTCGCAACAGGTGAAAGTCGATTTCGACGGGGAGGCCCTCCCGCAGAAAGTGAGCGTTGCTGTGAATGAAGAGGTCGCAGCGGTTTACCTCCTCCACGGCACCGGTTGGGTTGATGCGAGTGTTGAGATCGGCGCTTACCGGTTCGTTTATGAGGATGGCACGGTCGAGGTGTTGCCTGTGGTGCCCCTGGCTCGGCCTTCTCCCGAGACCTGGGATGCGGAGGTGGCCCGTGCCAATCTCCAGGACTGGTGGGTTGGGTTTACGCACTTTGACCGCTCAGGCGTTCGTCCCTTGCCGCTCTTTGACAAAAAGAATCCGGCAGTCCTTCAGCGCTTCGTTTACAGCATCGAGTGGGTGAACCCGCACCCGGACAAGGCCCTCAAGCGTATCGAACTCACGTCCAATCCAGAAGAAGCCGCCGCCGTGCTTGTCCTTGCCATCACTGTCGCCCTCGCGGAGTAGGCGAGAGGGCGTGAAGCAGGATATGCACCGGCCCAGACCGGGACGTGTCCCTTTCCGGTTAATTGGCGCTATAAAAAGGGAGCTTGTTGGATTCCAAGGAAGAGAGCCAAACCTGCAGGTTTACGGCTACACTGGATTTCCCTTACGACGTGTTGCGTTCCCATTGACCTCTTTAAACACGTTTCGCCTACTCTCCGAATGAAAACCCGTCTGCTGACCTTTTCCCTGACTCTTTTGGTTTTTGGAATCCTCCCTGGGGGAGCGCTGGCGGAAACCCGCCGGATATTTCTTATAGGTAATAGCGTGACGGACGCGGTCGGGTACACCACCTTCCAGCAAGTGGCGCAGAGCCGGGGTTACACGCACATCTGGGGGCGACATGTCATCCTGGGTTCGCCTTTGGAGTATATTTGGAGCAATCCGAATTCTGGATTCGAGACCGCGCCTTTCGGGCATTATCCCAACGCCTTGCCAAACTATAACTGGGATGCGATCACGCTGCAGACGTATTCCCGGGGCATGGCGTCTGATCTGACGGCCTATGAGAACTTCATGAACCTCGCGCGGGAGCGGGAGTACAACCGGGATAATACAGAGTTTTTTGTCTATGCCCGGTGGCCTCGAAAGGACGATGGCGACTTCGATACATACTGGCAGCGAACGAGTGATGGATCGACGGCGCTCTCCGCGACGCGCGATTATTTTGAGACCTTCACGGTGCAGCTGCGGGAGCGAAATCCCGGGGTTTCCATTCGCATGATTCCTGTGGGGCATGTGTTCTTCGAGTTGAACCAGCGGATGCAGGCAGGATTGGTTCCGGGCTTTTCGCATGTCTATGATTTTTATACCGACAACGTTCACCTCACGCCCGCTGGCAGCTACGTGGTGGCATCGACTTTCTTTTCGACGATCTACAAGGATGATCCGCGCGGTCTTCCGTTGGCAGGTTCCGGCCTGACGCAGGAGCAAGCCGATATTTTTCAGGAAGTTATCTGGGAGGTGGTCGCGAGAACACCCTTGGCGGGGGTCGGTGCTTTGGAAGGCATTGTGATCTCAACAGATCGTATTCCCCGGGCATCGGTGAATCGTGCCTTCAATTTCAACCTCCGCGCTCTTTTTGGCGTCGAGCCCTATACATGGAGTGCTGAGGGGAATCTCCCGCCGGGCCTGACGCTGTCATCCAGTGGCAACCTGTCCGGGACGCCGACGGCTGACGGAATCTTTCCCTTTACGCTGACTGTTGTGGATGCGGAAAATGAGACCACCTCGGTCGAGATTGCGTGGTTGGTAACGGAGAACACGATCCCACAGATCACGACAGCTTCACTCCCGGCCGGCTTTCAGGGCACGCCTTATTGGCACACCTTGTCAGCCCACCTGGGTGATCCGCCCCTGCGCTGGGTGGTGAGTGGAGGAACCCTCCCTCCGGGTCTCAAGTTGACGACGGATGGCCAGATCCAGGGCACGCCGTCCACCCAGGGAACTTTCAATTTCACCATCAAGGTGGAAGATGATGATTTTCCCGCCGACACCGATACCCGGGCTTACACCGTCGTAATGGGTGCGCCGGAAGCCAATACCGTCACAGTGTTCCGCACTCGCGAAACCATCCTTGTCGATGGCAACCTGTCAGAGTCCGCCTGGAACCTGAGCCGGGGCATTCAGACGCCGGCTTTCGGTTCCACTTCGGCCAGTGCCTCATGGGGAGCGTTGTGGGACACCGCTTATCTTTACCTGGGCTTTGAGGTGGAGGATGCGACCGCGTTTTCGGGGAATATGCCGCTCTTTGATAACGATTCCATTGAGATCTTTATCGACGGGAATCATGATCGGGAATTTGTTTTCAATATCGATGACCGTCACTTTGTCATCAACCGGGAGGGGGTGGCTGAAGAGATTTTCGGTCGTGGCGATGGCTGGCTCGTGGGCCTTCAAAGCAGCCCTGAGGGCTACACCATCGAAGTGGCCATTCCCTGGAACAATCTGGAGCGCACGCCATACCCCGGCATGGGCGTCGGCTTTGATGTGGTGGTCAACGACGATGTGGATGGATCGGGCCGCTCCGCCGCTCTCAGCTGGGAAGGGGTGGATCTGGAGAGTCCAAGTCCTAACGGTTTTGGAAACTTGCTCCTGAGCCCGACGCTTGTCGGTGAACAGGGCGCGGATGTTTTGTTGGCTTATGAGCCGTTTTCCGGACCCGAAGGGTTCCTCCACACGACGGGTGTTCCCTTGGGGTGGAGCGAGCACGGCTGGGTTGTGCAGAACAATTACATGACCCTGCCAGGGTATGCCCTCACCGAGGTGAATCTCCCTCGCTATGGAAACCACCGGGAGGGCGGCGAGCTCCTCGTTCAAGGAATGCGGGCGACAGGGGGTGCGGGCTCGCGCAATGCTGGCCGGGCCTTCGATGTGAACGGTGCCTTCGCCTCTTTCCGAAACAACGATCGCATCGGCGTGGCAAACACCACGCTCTGGGCGAGCTGGCTCATCCGGGCCGATAGTGCCGGTGCGCATTCGCGGGTGGCCTTCAGCGCACCGGGCATCACTTGGAATCCAGACGGGCGGCAGATAACCGTCTTTCAGAACGGCGGCACTTGGCACCTCCAGTTGGCCGGAGGTGATGCCATCAATACTGGGATCTCTATAGAGCCTGGTGTTCCTTATCTCATGGTCGTTCGCATAGATTTTGCCACGAGCGGGAGTGAAGTTAGCCTCTATATCAACCCGGAGCAACTGGGAGGCCAGCCCCCGGCGAGCCCATCTGTTTCTGCGACAGCGAACAGCCTGCTCGGGTTCTCGCGTCTCCACTGGTATCCAGGGAGCGGGACGGGTAACGGCACCCTCGATGAGATTCGCGTCGGCGCTTCTTACGCGGCCGTCACGCCTCTCATGGATTATGCGCCGATCATTGATGAGGCACCGGAAGGCACCTCGGTCGATTTGGGAGACTCCGTGGAGCTTTCGGTGGCCGCCTTCAGCCGGACGCCGATCAGTTATCAATGGTACCGGAACAACAGCCCGCTTCCGGGGGCGACCTCAGCCACTTTGCAACTGCCTTCCGTGGCACAGGCCGATCTTGGAAGCTACCGTGTTCGCCTGCAGAATCGGATGGGATCGACGATGAGTGAGCCCGTGACTTTGGCCCTGATTCCAGAGCCGGAGCCCGATCCAATGCTCACACCAGGCTATGCCGCATGGGCCGACTTGTGGGCGTTTGCAACCGACGAGGACAGCCTCCCCGGCGCAGATCCCATGGGAATTGGACGGACGAACCTCGAGGCCTACGTATTCGGGTGGAACCCTCTCGGGGATTCTTTCGTGCCGACGGCATACGGGGTTTCCGTCGACGGCACGAGCACAGTCTTTGAGTTTAGTCCGATCCGGATGGATCCAGACCTCACCCTTCGAGTCGTCATTTCCTGTGACTTGGTGGAGTGGGTTGAGCCCCCCGCCGGTTCTCAGGTGTCGACAGAATCCATTGGCAATGGCTTTGGCACAGTGACTCTGGCGTTACCGGTCGGGGCGCTGCCCTGTGGGGCTGTCTTCGCCCGGTTGGAACTGAGTGCTGACTAAAGACAACGGCCGGATCAGCTGTGAAGCGGGCATGGTCTTGTATGTTAACTTGAAGAATCTTTAAGATTAACATTTACAAGACGGCCATAATGTGGGCCTCTAGCGGTGATGAAAAGAAGCTGGAGTTACCCGATTGTTGCCTCCCTGGTCTGCCTCACGGGCATTGGAAAGGCCGAAGAGGTCATCCTTTACCATCAACTGGCGGACTATCCGGTCGTCGGTGAGCGGGTGGCCAATGAGACACCGGCGACCGGGGTGGCGACCGCTGTTTCGGCCTTGCGGTTTGATCCGTTGGTCGATGTCCAGGCGCGGGGTCCGGCGGAGCGTCAGGGGGATATTTCCATCCGCGGCGGGATCTTTGAGAACACGGGTTTCAATTTAGGTCCCATTCCGTTGTTGGACCCGCAGACAGGTCACTATTTTGGAGAGCTGCCGCTTGATCCCAACATGCTGAGCCGACCGCAGGTTTTGACCGGTCTTGCCAATGCCCGCGAAGGCCTGAACTCGACGGTGGGCACGGTACGGTATGACTTCACGACAATCCAGCGTGCAGGGAGTGCGGAGGCTGGGGTGGGAAGTCATGGGCTGAATTACCAAAGGGTCTATCAGGGATGGCATTGGGATGAGGCCGACGAAGCGCGGTGGCGGGTGGGTGCCGATGTCTCGGCTTCACGTGCGGAGGGACACGGCACGATCGAGCAGGGCGACTTTGCTTATGAGCGCCTCGCTGGACGCCTTCAGGTGCTCGGTCCCGCTGGGCAAACCGATGTTTTTGCCGGTTATAGTGATGAGTTTTACGGGTGGCCGGGGATGTACATGGGGACGGCTTACGGGTCGCTTTACCCGGAAACGGATCACTACCGGTTGACATTGGTGGGTGCCGTCCATCGGGGGACGTATGGCGATCGTTCTTTTGTGGAAGCGGGTGTGGCTTACCGACGGCTGGCTGACACCTATCAATTCAACCGGACGGCACCATCGGAGGACTTCGTGCATGAAACCGAAGTCTGGACGTCCGGTCTGCAGGGCCGTCATGCGTGGGGAGATGCCTGGGCGGTGGATTACCAGCTGGCTGCCGTGAGGGATCATTTGGTCCATAGTGCCTCGCTCACCGGAGGTGATTTCGATACACGCGAATACGTGAAGGCAGCGGTGATTCCGGTCTGGACGCTACGGACCTCACAAGGTGACGAGTGGGCGTTCCGGGGGGGGCTGGCCATGGATACATCCAATCGCGATGCCACCCGGGGGTTGCCGCAGGCCGGCATCGTGTGGACCCGGCATGGCCATGGCTCAGCCCTTCGGCTTCACCTGGAGTATGCCACCGCTTCGCAGGTCCCGGGATACACCGCATTGAAATCCGCCCCCGTCGGTTTATTTGGAGGTCATCCCGACCTGGGGCGCGAGACCTCGCGGAATCTTGAGACGGGCATTCAGTTCGAACGTGAAAATCTTTCGTTGCAGGCAACGGTCTTTCGTCGTGAAGACCGCGCTTTGGTAGACTGGATCTTTTCAGGAGACACCCCCAACGCCCGTCGGGCCGCTCCCGTTGATATTGATACCTTTGGTGCGGAAGTTGTCGCTGCCCTCGACTTCGGGAATTGGCGCTGGATTGCCGGGTATATGTGGCTCGACAAGGAGCCCGATTATGGGGATCAAACCGTCGAGGCGAGTTTCTACGCGCTGAACTTCGCTGAACACCGCCTCACTCTGGCCACGATCTTTCGTCCGGTCGATGCCCTTGAAATCCGGGTCGACACCGAACTCCGTCGCCAGGCCGGCAATTCCTTTCGGGAAGGCTCTGCGACGGCGTTCCGAACCACGGCGGGGATTTCGTGGTTTGTTCCCACGGCTCTGGATCTCGAACTGGGTGCCCGGGTCGACAACATCACCAAGAGCAACTTTGAACCCCTGCCCGGCACTCCCGGGGAGGGTCGGCAGGTTAGCGTTTTTGCACGCGTTCGCTGGTAGGGAGGCGAAAATGGGCCTCATGAAGCCCCGGATGTCAGCTTCGCCGTCGGGCGGTACTTTCGGCCAGAAGCAGCGCACCCAGAAGAAGCGTGGAACCGACGATGAAGGGAACGAGCGGGGCCTCCTCACCGAAGAGGGTGAAGGCGAACAGCATCGCGAATGGGATCTTCAAATTATTGAATACAGCCAGGGTCGCCGGGCGGGTTTTGGTGGCCCCGCGATTCCACCAGAAAAAGCATAAGCCGGATGCGACAACGCCGAGATAGACAAGGGTGAGACCGCTGTGCCACGTAAGGTTGGCGGCGGAGGCGAAACCTCCTGCGATGAGAGCGAACGGGAGGGTGATGAGGGCCGCCCCGGCATAGAGCCAGACATAGACCTCGCGGTCGCGAAACCCGGAAAAGGCGGGCCTGAGTTGGCGATAGGCGACTTGGCCAAAAGCAAAGGCGGCGTTGGAGGCTTGCATGAGGAAAAAGCCGGTCCAGGAGTCGAGGCCCGGTGGGTGCCCGTCATATTGGATGATCGCTGCCCCGAGGATCGCAAGGAGTGCCGCTCCCAAGGCCCAGAGGAGCCGACGGCCCATCAACTCGCGGGCCATCAGGGCGACGAAAAGCGGAGTGGTCACGGTGAAGAGGGCAACCTGATAGGCCGGCAGATAATGAAAGGCCATAAACAGGCATACATACATCAGGCCATACTGCACCGCCCCAATGCCCGCCAGGCGGAGCGCGAGCGATCTTTGCACCCGCCTCCAGGCGAGAAAAGGAAGGAAGATCGGAAGAGCCAGGGCCATCCGGGCGAAGCCGAGAAAGAAGGGGTCGAGCCCGGTTAACTGGCCTTTGACCAGCGGGATGGACAAGCCCCAGATGATCGATACGAGCAATAGGTAAGGCATGCGATAACAGTGCGGGAGGAAACCGACACTGCCTCACGATGCCGGGCTCCGGCTCGTGCGCAACCCGTTATGTCCGGAGAGACGCGTCCGCCGCCGGGGCTTTGTAGAGCGCGGCATCGAGGATCGACCAGAGGTGGATAATCCAGCCCAGGAGGATCCACCAGAGAATGAAAGCGAGGACAAACATCACGGCAGCCCGGATGAGGCGACCTTGGACCAGTTGCCCCAGTCCAGGGATGAAAAAGCTGCACACAGCTGCGATGACGTTACCGGTTGATCCTTGGTGGGCCATCTCTCCAGCGAAATAGATTCGTCTTTTATGGCAAGTGTTGGAAGCGGAACATGAGATCCCCTGAACAAGAAGAACTTCAAAGACTCATGATGATAAGCCCGCTGACAAGGGCGACGACCAAGCCGTAAAGACCGTGCCCGGAAATGTAGACCAAGCCAGTGGAAACCGTGATCGGAGATTTTCGATAGGACTCAACTGGGTGCCCATGGTAAACCAGATACATCATGGCAAAGCTGGCTACAACACCATGAGCAAACCCCATCCCCAGGCCTACAGGCAGCGCACCGGGCAACGAAATCCCGTTGAAGGTGTAGAGGCCCCACACATAGAGGAGACCAAACAAGAACCCGAGTGTCAGGTGGATGAGAGTACCCACGATTCGAGTGTTGCCACCATTTTTTCCCGTAAAAAGCCCGCCGAGAAGTCGGATCATGTCGGCAGGAACAGCATGCTCAAGCGTCAGGATTCTCATGTATATATTCATCGCGATGCCTCCGGCGATGCCAGCGACAAGCGATACAATAACGACGTAATCAGGGAGAGTTGAAATCATGAGCCGCGCGTTCGCTTTGGATAGTTGGGAATGAAGTCGGTGCCGAAGAGGATCTTAATCCAATTGGAGACGACCGCAAATCCCAAGGGGCGGATTCTGCATGATCTCAGCACACAAAAAAAAGCCCGCGCATAAAGCGCGGGCTGAAATTTCAATCAAAGGACTTTGTGAGTGGGATTAGTTTTCCGAGCCGGCATCTGAATTGGGCTCGGAACGACCCTCGGAAGCGGGCGGGTTTTGCTGGCCCTCCTGATCCCGTGGGCCACGACGGCGTGGGCGGTCATCGCCCCGGCGTCCACCTTCACGGCGCGGTCCACCCTCACGGCGGGGTCCACGGTCACCACGATCACCCCGGGGCCCGCGATCTCTCTCTCCGCGATCGCTGCGGGGTCCGCGGTCTCCGCCATTGGTGCCGGCCTTTTCCTTTGCGGCAGCCACCTTCTCGCTGATGGGATCCCCTTCGCCTTCACGATCCGCCAGGGCTGCGGTGCGGCTCAGGCGAACGCGGCCCTTGTCGTCGATGCCGATGCACTTGACCCACATCTGGTCGCCCATGGCGCAGATGTCTTCCACCCGGTTTACCCGGAAGTCAGCCAGTTCGGAAACGTGGACAAGGCCTTCCTTCCCGGGGAGGCACTCGACGAAGCAGCCGAAATCCTTGATGCCACGAACGGTGCCGAGGTAGAGCTTACCTTCCTCGATATCGGCGCAGAGCATCTCGATCTCTTCGAGAGCGCGCTGCATGGATTCGCCACTGGTGGCGTAAACATTCACGCGGCCCGAGTTGTCGTCATTGATGTCGATCTGGGCTCCGGAAACTTCGCAGATGCGGCGGATCGTTTTGCCACCGGGCCCGATGAGGGCACCGATCTTGTCCGGATCGATCTGAACAGTCTGGATCCGAGGTGCATAGGTGCTCAACTCGCTGCGCGGCTTGTCAATTGTTGCGCGCATGTTCTCGAGGATCTGCTCCCGGAGTTCACGGTTGCGGTGAACGGCTTCACGCGCGATTTCGAAGTCGAGGCCGTCAATCTTGAGGTCGAGCTGGAAGCCTGTAATGCCGTTTCGGGTACCACAGATCTTGAAATCCATGTCTCCGAAGTGGTCCTCGGCACCGATGATGTCGGAAAGGAGGACGTGCTTTACCAGTTTCCCGTTCTCATCAAACTTGGCCACCAAGCCGCAGGAAATACCCGCAACCATATCGGTGATGGGAACGCCGGCGTCCATCAAGGCGAGGCAACCGCCACAGACGGATGCCATCGAAGTCGATCCGTTGGATTCGGTCACTTCAGAGACGAGGCGGATGGTGTAGGGGAAGTCGTCTTCCGCTGGAATCACCGGCAAGAGCGAGCGCTCCGCCAGGGCACCATGCCCGATTTCGCGGCGGCCGGGGCCCATGATGCGGCCTGTTTCACCGACCGAGTAATTCGGGAAGTTGTAATGGAGGAGGAAGCTTTTCTCCTTCGGCCCCCCGGTGATCCCGTCCATCGCCTGGACGTCGCCAGCCACGCCAAGGGTCGTCAGGACGATGCTCTGCGTTTCACCGCGCTGGAAGAGAGCCGATCCGTGGACGCGCGGGAGAATGCCAACCTGGGACTCGATTTCGCGGAGGTCGGACGGGGCACGACCGTCAGCGCGTTTCCCGCTGTCGATAATGTTGTCTCGGTAGATGCTCTCCTGGAGAACTTCAAAAACCAGCATGAGCTGATTCGAGTCGAAGGCTTCTCCGTCCCGTGTGATCATCTTCTCGCGAACTTCGTCCTTGAGAACACTGACGGCGGTTTCGCGGGCCGACTTCTCCGGGAGGAAGACCGCTTCTGATAGGCGTTCGCCCACGAGGTCCCGCACAAACTGGATGTTTTCCGGGGTGGCTTGGAAGAGGTCAAATGTCTTCTTCTGCTTGCTGTAGGCGGCGGCAAGCTTGCGCTGAGCCGCAATAATCGGCTGGATGGCCTTCTGGGCGAATTCCAGGGCTTCGAGGAACTTGTCGTCAGGCAGCTCTTCGGCAGAGCCTTCGATCATCAACATTTCCTTTTCCGTGCCCACGTAGATGAGGTCGAGTTCGGACTCGAACATCTGGGCATGGGTCGGATTGATGACATACTCGCCATCAACCAGGCCGAGGCGGATGGCACCGATCGGGCCGTTCCAGGGAATGTCTGAACAGAGGAGGGCGGCGGATGCGCCGTTGATCATGAGGATGTCCGGCTCGTTCTCCTGATCCGTTGTCAGAAGCAAACCCTGAACCTGAACTTCATTGAAAAAGCCTTTGGGAAAAAGCGGACGCAGGGGGCGGTCAGTCAGCCGGCAGGTAAGGATCTCCTTTTCGGAAGGACGGCCTTCGCGTTTGAAGAAACCACCGGGAATGCGCCCGGCAGCGCTGAACTTCTCACGGTAGTCGACCTGGAGGGGGAAGAAATCCTGGCCTTCCCGGAGTTTGGTGGCGGCGACGGCGGCAACGAGGAGAATGGTTTCACCGAGTTGGATCGTCACGGCGCCATTGGCTTGCTTTGCAATAGTGCCGGTTTCGATTTTGATACCGTAATCTTCGACGGTTACGGAATGTTTTTGCTTGAGCATGTATATTTTCGATTCGGATGTGCGCCGCGCCTAAGCGGGCGTATCGGCTCACTGGAACCGGCTTTAGGAAGCTCGCCTGCGGAGGATCCTTTCAGAAGAGATCTCGGCAGGCGGACTTCCTACACAAGCGGTTACCAGTGTGTGAGGTAACAAAAAAACACGGGCGCGCTCACTGTCGAACGCCCCCGGAGGAGGCGGGCTCCAGGGTCAGCGGCGAAGCTTCAGGCGCTCCAGCATTTCCTTGTATTTCTCAAGGTCGTGCGCCTTCACGTAATCCAGCAGCTTGCGGCGACGACTGGTCATCGCAATCAGGCCGCGGCGGCTGTGGAAGTCCTTGCGGTGTGTGCGCAGGTGCTCCGTCAGGTGATTCACCCGCTGCGTGAGCAGGGCGATCTGAACCTCGGATGAACCGGTGTCTGAACCATGCGTCTTGAAGTCTTCAATGACGCTTTTCTTATCGAGTTGTGCTTTTGACATTTCTTACATCAGTCTCACGGCCATCGGAGGTTCCCACCGGGGAGTCTCGCAGGCCCCGCTCAGTGCCGGGCCCGCCGTCGTACGGGATGCTTCTTGACGAAGCCCCCCGGCCGCGGGGTCACGGACATCTGCCCGGAACCCTCGACGCGAATCTGGCAAAAGATCACACCAAGCCGTTCGTCAGCAAGCAAAAAGCCTTCACGGTCCAAGAAAAGAAGCCAGGGAAAGAGCTGTGGTCTGTGCGTTTGCTGGTCTGGTGGATCCTCTATTTGTCGATCTTTGGGCTGAGGCCTGATTTCGAGCTCCGGTCGTAGAGGACTCAGGGAGGGGCGGGGCCGGAATGGGATTGTTAAAATTGTGACATTCACTGGGCGGTAGTTTCTGGAAAAGGGCGGGGTAGACCCGCTAGCAAAAAGCTGGAAGAAGCTGTATAATCAGTGGTTTTCCCTTCGGTAGCTCCCTCTCTTTGCGCATGTCTTTTTATACACAATACCTCAATGGAGAATTGTCCCGCTATGACGACCGCCGAATTCTTGTCGGTCTCGAACGTGTTCGGCGGGACAAGGCCCGCTTGTTTCCTTTCCGGGAGGAGCAGGAGCAGATCCTTTGCCGGGATTTTCTTGACCGGTTTGAGGCGCTGCTTGTTTGCCGCGGGAGGGCCCTCGTTCTTATGGGGAGTGCGGGGAATGATCTGGGCGATATTCTGGCACCGTTGGACCTGTCTGTCCGGGCGTTGGCGCCTGAACTCGACGAGGTGGTGACGTCGGGTTACACTGCGGTGCCTGGACGCGGCGTTTTGATTCCCTTGGCTGTTCTGGCCTTGATCGGCTTGGGGTGGGTCCTGCTTTTAGGTCAGCAGAGTGTTGTTCATGAACGTATGGTTTACGCCGTCGCTGGAGGGACCGGAGTTTACATTGCCTTGTGGGCCTCATGGGCTCGCTGGCGCCAACAGGCGAAGCATTCATCGGTCGCCGGAGGATTGCAGAGGCTGGAAGAACGTGAAGAAACGCTTCTTCGGGAGATCCAGCGAATGCGGCAACGAAATGCTTTGTTGACTGCCAATTTTTGAGGTCACCGAAGCCTTCGTCGCCCGACACCTGTTGATACGGGTCAGCTTTTATATCCGGGACCGCATTTTCCTCGCCGCCGATCGGATCTTTGGTCTTGGGTGAAGGCTGCCCCTTCTTTTGAATGATCCTGTAATCTATTCTTCCCCATGAATCTTCTTATCAATCTTCCCCCGGATTTCTTTTCTCAGCCACAGTTGAGGCCACGTTTTGACGCCTTGGCCGAGCGATTCTCTGTTCGCAAGACATCTCATAATACACCGGAGGAAATTGCAGCCGACTTGCAATGGGCGGATGCCGTCATCATGTGGTCGTGGCCGGTCCTTGATGAGGCACTTCTTGATCGTGCGGGCAAGCTGGAGTATGTGGGACATATCGACATCTCTCAACGGGGGGCGCGGGCGGAGCTTGCACGAAAGATTCCGGTCTCAACCTCACGGGGCGGCTTTTCCCCGGCAGTCGCAGAAATGGCGCTCGGGCTCATTCTCGGTATGTTGCGGAAGATTTCTGATTATCATGAGAGGATGCGTCTTGGAACCGAAGCTTGGGTTGAGGCCTTCCCCAAGGAGATCGATCCGCTGGAGCGACAACTGACGGGCGCGAGCGTGGGGATCATTGGTCTTGGGCAGGTGGGCCGTCGGCTCGCTCATTTCCTCAAGAGCTTTGAGGTCGACCTCAAAGTGGTCGACCCGCATGTGCCGGATGCGGTTATCGCCAGTTTCAATGGGGAACGGATGGATCTCGATGTCATGCTTCGTTGTGTTGATGTGTGTGTTCTCTGCGCGGCCAGCAACGAGGGGACAACCAAGCTCATGAACGGAGATAGAATCGCTCACTTGAAGGCGAATTCGATTTTCATCAATGTCGCCCGTGCGGCTTTGGTCGATACCGACGCCCTCATAAAGCGTCTTCAACAGGGAGATCTCTTTGCCGCCCTCGATGTTTTCGAGGAGGAGCCTCTTCCGGTGGATTCGGTCCTGCGAACCTTGCCGAATCTCTACCTCACCCCGCATCGGGCGGGGGGCCTGATCTCTTCGGTTGAGCGCAATATCGATTGGCTTATCGAGGATCTCGATAATGTTTTATCGGGTCAGCCACAGAAATATCCAGTGGTCGAAGCGATGATTCCGGCGCTCGACGCTTGATCGTCCATAAACAAAAGCGGCCCTTCCGGAGGATGGAAGGGCCGCTGGAAATTAGAGTCTCTTCAAGAAACCGAATTGCCTCAGAGCACGACCTTGACCTTGTAGGTTTGGCCAGGCTCCCCCTTGAGGATGGGGTCGCTCACTTTTTTGCCGTTGATGGTGAGCTTTTGAATGCCACGGCCGCGACCGGAGCGGTTATCAATCTCGATCCGGTAAGTCGCTCCACGGAATGTCCGGGTGAGGCGAGCCTTGGGCACTTCCTTGCTCAGGCAGGGGTCAATGAGCAGGCCGTCATAATGGCGCCGCGCCCCTAAGATCCATTCCACAAGCGCCATTGTAAACCAGGAGGCGGTTCCGGTTCTCCAGCCATAGACGGAGAGTCCCGGCCACTCCTCGGTCAAGCTGAAGCAGTTTGTGAAGGAGAAGGGCTCCATCACGGAGTTCCCGACTGGATTCCAAGGGCTGTCGGGCATGAGCTTGATCAGGGTACGCCAAGCCTGTTCCGTCCGCCCGAGCATGCAGTCGGCCACCGTCTTGAAGCCGGCGGCATGATTATAGCATCCGCCATTTTCGACATGATAGGGGCGGGAGGCGGAAAACTTCCCGATGCGTTCATCGAATTCGGTGAAGGCAGGCGCACAGATGGGAAAGCCGTAATCTGTTTCGATCAGCGTGTCGACCGCCTCCATGCACTGACGGGCGCGCTCTGGAGAAGCGGTCCCCGAGAGCACGGCCCAGCTCTGGGGGTTGACGAAGATCTTGCCCTCGGGGTTTTTATTGGAACCAAGGGTGTAACCGCTGGCGGTGAGGGTGCGGGTGTACCATTCGCCATCCCAAGCGACTGAATTCAGGCGATCGGTGAAATCAGCGTGCAGTTGCTTTGCCTCCTCCAGGACCTCGGCGTCTCCCCGGCGGCGGGCGAGCTCGCGCACTTCCAGGAGACCGAGGCACAGTTGCTGCGTTACCATCACGCTCTCGCGGGGGCCCGTCTTCTCAGAGGGCTCGAGGCCGTCATTCCAGTCGGCGAAGTGTTGGTCGCAAAGTCCATTCGCCCCGGTGTCGTTGGCAAGGAAGCGCATGGCGCGCAGCATGTGCTCCCAGACGGACTTTGGTTCGGGATTGTCATAGAAGGGCACTTCTTCGTCGAGGATGGCAAAGTCACCCGATTCCTTGATATACCATGGCACACAATGCAGCATCCACGCGGGCTTGTCCGAATACTGATGGAAATTGAAGGGCCTGAAGCTATGCGGAACCGAACCGTTGACATACTGGGAGGCAAGGGCCCGCAGCAGGTTGTCTCTCGCCATGGCCGGTTCAAAGAGTGAGACCCCCATGTCGTTCTGCAAATTGTCTCGAAACCCGCTCTTGTTGATCAGGTAGGAGGTCATTTGCTTCTTGACGAAGATATTAATCAATGCGTCTCGATTCTTATCTCCGGTGTCTACCGTAAAGGCTGCGGCCCGCTTCTCTTCCCTGCGCATCTGCCCGGCGCAGGCTTCGTCGAGCTTTTCGGGAGAAAGGGATGCGCGGATGCGGCCCACGTCCTCGGGAGAGGTGGCTTGGCCAAGGAGATAGTCGACGCGGCCTGTTTCACCGGGGGCCAATCGCAGGCGCACTTGCACTGCACCCGCGCAGTCCGGACCCCGGAAGGGCCGGTTATTCAGGTCGCCGCCTTGAAGGATGTTCGGGGCGGCGAGGCTGAAAGCCTGCCCGGTGAAGAAATCACGATAACCGGTGGATGCGACGTAGCCTTCGTGGGGTAAGGCAACGAGGTAGCCGTTGAAGCGGTTCGTCGGTACCGAGCGGTCGCGGTTGTGGACGTAGACGCCATGCAGCTCGGGGTGAATCCTGGAGTCGTTGTCCTTCCAGACCCCGCCGCCGGTCGCGTTTTTACCCGTCAGGTCAAACATGGCGTAGCCAAAGACGGATACCGTCCGTTCGCGCTTGGTTCGATTCTCCACCCAGACAGTGTGGGCTTCGAGGGCGTGGTCGGCTGGGACAAAGGTGCGGTGGGTCGCCCGGAGACCGCGGCAGGTTCCGCGGGTTTCCGTCTTCGCGGCGTAGTAGCGGGTTTCAACGCCGGTTACAGGCGTCGCTACGGGTTCGCCTCCGGGATTGAAGACGGTGTTGGTCTCGTCATCGCGAATGTAGACATATTTCGAATCGTAGCCAACGAGTTTGCAGGTGCACCCTTCGTTGTCGCGGATCGTTACCGGACCGTCTCCAATATTGGTGACTTCGGCATAGACTTCGTGTTCGCCCGGCTGATTGTAGTGAATATTGACCCACTTGCGTGGTGGTTTTGCCTTCAGGACAAAGCAGCCGTCCCTGGTATCGAATCTGCCGAAATCGCTGATTGTTTTTCTAGATGCTTCCATGGTCAAATAATGGGATGAAAGAAATGGGCAGTTGCCGGATTGAAGAATAGACAGGCCGGAAGGGGTTAATACGGCCGTGTTGAAGACCTACGCTCCAAACCCCCTTTGGAGTTGGCAAGAGTAATTGGATTCACTCCTCCCGAGTCAGCCAGGGTGGGGCGTGGGACTGGGAGGGAGCCCGCAAAGGGCTTTCTCAGGATAGGTGTTGGCAAGCACACGCTCGCCTTTAAGTTGGCCGGGATGAATTTGGAGATCCGCGATTTCGAGCTGCCGCCAATTGGGACGAATGCTTACTTGGTCATCGACCGGGGAGCTTCCACCTGTGTCGTCGTCGATGCGCCCCTGAATGCCTTTGCCACCGTCGAGCGCATTCTCGTAAAGGAAGGGCTGAAGCTGGAGGCGCTGCTCCTGACTCATGGACACTGGGATCATATGCTGGATGGTTGGCGCTTTAATGAATTTGGCACGCCGGTCTACGCGCATGCCGCCGATCGGATGCTTTTGAGTGAACCCGCCTTGATGACGGCATTCTCGCTCCCCGGTCTCGAGATGAAGCCGGTCGAGGTTTCCCACTGGGTAGAACAGGGGCAGAAACTCAACCTTCTCGGGCGTGAAGTCGAGGTGAGGGAAGTTCCGGGTCACTGCCCGGGGAGCGTCTTGTATGGGTTCCTCGACGATAAAGTAGCCTTTTCGGGTGATGCTCTTTTTCGGGATTCAATTGGCCGTTATGATCTTCCGGGGGGTGATTTCGATACCCTTAAAGCCTCGATTCAGTCTCAGATCTACACGTTGCCCGGAGAGACCAGAATCTTTCCCGGCCATGGGCCGGAAACTACGGTTGCACGGGAGCGCACCTCAAACCCGTTTGTCCGGGAGTAACTCGAGAGCCGTCAATTTTGCCCACATTTTCCCTGATTCATGGAACACGAGAAGTGGATGCGGTTGGCACTCGAAGAAGCCTGCAAAGCATGGGGGACGACTCACCCGAACCCGGCCGTCGGTGCGCTTGTTGTCCATGAGGGTAGGGTGGTTGGCCAGGGGCATACCGCCCCCGCCGGAGGTCCGCACGCGGAAGTGGCGGCGCTGGCCAGCTGGAGGACGCAAGGTATCAGGCCAACCTCGGAGACAACGTTCTATGTTACGCTCGAACCGTGCTCAACCCATGGACGTACCCCGCCGTGCACGGAAGCGGTCATTCGCTCCGGGATCAGCCGGGTTGTCATCGGAGCGTTGGACCCCAACCCTGAACATGCAGGGCGAGGCCTGGAGATTCTCCGGAAAGCCGGGGTGAGCGTTGTCGAGGGAATATGCGATTCTGAATGCACCAATCTCAATCTCATCTTTAATCACTGGATCACGGCAAGACGCCCTTTTGTTGCTGCAAAAATGGCCACAACCCTGGACGGACGTGTCGCTACCGGGTCAGGTGATTCCAAATGGATAACGGACACAGCCGCACGTGAAGACGTTGCCCGATGGAGACGATACTTCCCCGCCATTGGAGCCGGGGCCGGAACGATCATGCATGATAATCCGCGACTGACAGCCCGCATCCCCGGGCAGGCCGTTTGGTGCCCGCGACGCTTTATCTTAGACCGCC
>CAYOIB010000035.1:0-27571 GCA_964403935.1 uncultured Puniceicoccaceae bacterium
CGAATTTCCGTTCTCATAAACTGGATTCATGGCTACTTCACCTACCGCAGAGGCGCGCGGATTATAACAGGAATCGACAACCTCAATCTCCGACGAGAACTTATCAAAAGCACCGAATCGGAAGGTAAGCCCGTTTTGAAAGGCACCCCTGAGCCGGCCGCCCCCTCAACTCCCGAGACACCACCGAATCCTCCACCTCCCGCATGAGCAAACCGGCCTTTATTCTCGCGCTCGACCAAGGCACGACCAGTTCACGTGCCATCATCGTTGACCGATCCAGTCGAATCGTCGCCACCGCGCAGGAAGAATTCCGGCAGATCTATCCTCAACCCGGCTGGGTCGAACACGACCCCTTCGACATCTGGTCCAGCCAGAGTGCCACAGCGGCAAGCGCCCTCGCAAAGGCAAACCTTTCAAGTCAGGACATTGCTGCACTCGGCCTGACCAATCAGCGCGAAACCACCTTGGTTTGGGAGCGTGAGACCGGGAAGCCCATCTACAACGCCATTGTCTGGCAAGACCGGCGCACTGCGGAATATTGCCAAAGACTCAGGGACAATGGTATCGAAGCAATGGTCTCGGAAAAGACTGGATTGAGAATCGATCCTTATTTCTCAGCTACCAAGCTTCGCTGGATTCTCGACAATGTCCCCGGAGCCAAGCGCAAAGCTTCTGACGGGAAGCTGGTCTTTGGAACAGTCGACACCTGGCTGGTCTGGCAACTGACTCATGGTGCCGTCCATGTCACCGATGCAACAAATGCCTCACGAACGCTGCTCTTCAACCTAAAGACCGGTGACTGGGACGATGAGCTTCTGGAGCTATTCGGTGTGCCGCGCCAGATGCTCCCGGCCGTCCACTCCTGCTCCGAAATCTACGGGCATGTGGCGAATGGCCTCCACCCTGCAGGCGCACCCATCGCGGGCATCGCAGGCGACCAGCAAGCCGCCCTTTTCGGGCAGGCCTGCTTCAGGCCAGGAATGGCCAAGAACACCTATGGCACCGGATGCTTCCTCCTCATGAACACCGGCACTGAGGCTGTCTCCTCCACCAACAACCTCCTGACAACTCTCGCCTGGCGCGTGGGGGATGAAACACAATATGCACTGGAAGGATCGGTCTTCATCGGCGGTGCCATCATCCAATGGTTGAGGGATGAACTCAGAATGGTGTCCAGTGCCGAGGAACTGGACACACTCGCTGCCTCCGTCCCGGACGCGGGCGGCTTGTTTCTTATCCCCGCATTCTCAGGTCTGGGCGCGCCGCACTGGGATCCCTATGCACGCGGCCTTGCTATCGGCATTACACGCGGGACAAACCGCGCTCATTTCTGCCGCGCCGCCCTCGAATCAATCGCCTTCCAGACAGCAGACCTGATCGCCTGCATGGAAAAAGACAGCGGCCTGCAATTGCAAGAGCTTCGGGTGGATGGCGGTGCCTCCAGAAGCGAACCTCTCCTTCAGTTCCAGGCCGACCTCTTGGGAACATCCGTCGTCCGCCCGACCACCACGGAAACAACGGCGCTCGGGGCTGCCTACCATGCAGGTCTGGCTGCAGGCTATTGGAATGGCCGCCAAGACATCACCGACAACTGGTCGATCGATACCAGATTCTCACCCACCAAAAACCCGAAGGAAATGGCGGTCCTTCGGACAGGCTGGGATCGCGCGCTCAGCCGGTCCAAGGAATGGGAATTGGCTGGTTCATAGACGGCCGCCCTTACCTGCCCCGGCCTATAATTTAGCCCGCCGAAGACGGAGCGCGTTGGCGATGACCGACACAGAACTGAAGGCCATTGCTGCCCCGGCGATCATCGGACTCAACAGCAATCCAAAGAATGGGTACAAGACGCCGGCCGCGACAGGAATGCCTAGCCCGTTGTAGATAAAAGCGAAGAAAAGGTTCTGCCGGATATTCCGAAGGGTCGCATGACTTAGCTTGAAGGCCCGCGCGATACCGCGCAGATCTCCGTGAACCAGCGTAACGCCCGCGCTTTCCATTGCGACATCGGTTCCCGTTCCCATCGCGATCCCAATATCCGCCGCCGCCAAAGCCGGTGCATCATTGATACCGTCGCCCGCCATCGCCACCTGGATACCTTCAGCCTTTAATTCCCGCACCAGATTGTATTTATCTTCTGGTGACATCTCCGCGTGAAAGGCTCCGATCCCCAACTCTGCCGCAACCGCTTCAGCCGTCGCCGCGTTGTCACCCGTGGCCATGATGACCGTGATGCCACGCTCGCGAAGCTGCTTGAGCCCATCCTTTGAGCTTTCACGAATGGGATCGGCAATCGACATCAAGCCGAGCAACGTTGTGTCCCGAGCTATCCAGATAACCGTTTGCGCCTGCCGCTGCAGATTCTCCGCCTTTGCCCCCAAGGCTGGGGAAACCTTCGCCCCCTTCGATTCCACGAGAGTGCGTTTTCCCACAACAATGGTGTGCGATCCAACCCGGGCAGAAACCCCTTCGCCCGTGATGCTTTCAAAGCTCTGAGCGGCTTCCAGTTCGATTCCCTCGGAACGGGCGTGGTCGGTGACAGCCCGCGCCAACGGGTGCTCCGAAGGATTCTCGGCAGCGGCGGCAAACCGGATCAGTTCGCTTTCGTGGCCCCCTTCCGCCGGCACCACCTCAATAACCTTGGGTCGGCCTTCCGTAAGGGTCCCCGTCTTGTCGACGACCAGGTGAGTGATCTTCTCCGCTCGCTCGAGGACATCCGCATTCTTCACCAGAATCCCCTGCTGCGCTCCGCGGCCAACCCCGACCATGACTGACATCGGGGTTGCAAGGCCCAGCGCACAAGGGCAGGCAATGATCAGCACAGCCACCGCATTCACCAACCCAAACGCAAAGGCGGGCTCCGGCCCAACCCGGGCCCACACCAGAAATGTCGCCACCGCGGCAAGGACAACACAGGGCACAAACCAGTTGGATACCTTGTCCACCATCGCCTGAATAGGTGCCCGGGATCGCTGAGCCTCAGCCACCATGCGAACGATCTGCGCGAGCATCGTTTCCTCGCCCACGGCTCGCGCCTCCATGATAAAACTCCCGGTCTGATTGACGGTTGCACCCATAACCGTGTCGCCTTCGTGGCGTTCCACCGGAATGGATTCCCCCGTCAGCATCGACTCATCAACGTGGCTCCTTCCCTCAAGAATAATGCCATCGAGCGGGACTTTTTCACCAGGCCTCACCCGGAGCCGATCGCCTTTTCCCAGCACCTCCAGGGGCACCTCTTCTTCCGTCCCATCGAGCTTGAGCCGATGCGCTGTCTTAGCGGAAAGCCCCAGGAGTTCTTTAATCGCCTGGCCGGTCTGCAAGCGTGCCCGCGCCTCAATCCACTGCCCCAGCAAAACCAGGGTGATGATAAAGGCAGCGGCTTCAAAATAGAGCCCAGGAACCCCCTTGTGCTGAAGCCCTTCAGGAAAGATTTCGGGCGCGACCACCGCAACCATGCTGAATCCGTAAGCCGCACCGACACCGAGCATGATCAGCGTAAACATGTTCGGGCTTCGGTGAATGACGGAGCGCCACCCCCGGACAAAAAACGGCCAACCGCCCCACAGCACAACTGGCGTGGCGAAGAGCAGCTCAAGCCACGCCCGCACCTGTTCAGGAATGAAAGACAAGTCCACCCCCGGAATCATTGAGTGCATGGCAAGGATCACGACAGGAACGGTCAGTACCGCCGACCCCCAGAAACGGCGCTTTAATGCCAGAATCTCCGCCGCCTCTTCCGCATCATCCGACACCCCCGATTTCAGTTCCAAAGCCATCCCGCACTTTGGACACGCCCCAGGATGGTCCTGCTCCACCTCTGGATGCATCGGACACATCCACCGCTTCGGTTCACGGAACGAAGGGCTGCGCTCAAGACGCATGCCACACTTCGAGCAATCTCCCGCTGTGTCGGACGCCTCACCAGGACACATCGGACAATAATAGCGTTTTTCGGCGGCCTCGGCGATCGCAGGGTCCACCGGATGGCCCGATCCACAACAAGGCTTCCGAACCTGATGTTCACCACAATCGTGCTCGTTTCCCTTTGATCCCTCCTTCATAGCAAAAATCTCCTTTTATAGAGCTCTACCAATTCCTCGAGCTTTTCACCCGCCCCTTCGCCTGCCGCCACCGCATTAGCCACACAATGACGCACGTGATCCTCCAGAAGCTTCGCCTCCAGCCCACGCAGCGCGGCATGGACGGCTGAAATTGTATTCAAAATATCAGGACAATATCGATCCTCATCGAGCATCCGCCCAATTCCGCTCACCTGCCCTTCGATGCGCCGCACCCGCACACGCAAAGCATCCTTCTCTGAACGTTCCCGCTTCATTCCCGCACGATACCCCCCACTCCTATAAAAACAAGCAATTAAAATGCCATGGAGCGAGGGAGCCTGTCCCTGCGTTATTTGGACAGGAGCTGTTTAGCGTAGTTTCTGTTCCTCGATCCAGGCGTAGAGGACGGGGATGGAGAAGAGGGAAAGAAGGACGAAAAACATCCCGCCTATGCTCGGCAGCGCCATGGGAATCATGATATCGGCACCACGTCCGGTGGCTGTAAGAACAGGCAGCAAGGCGAGAACTGTTGTTGCGGTCGTCATAAGACAGGGGCGAACCCGACGCAAACTCCCTTGAACGACGGCATCGCGCACCTCCGCAAGCGTGTCTGGCCTGTTTCGGCGAAAGCTTTGATTGAGATAAGTCGCCATGATGACCCCGTCATCGACCGCGATTCCAAATAGAGCGAGAAAGCCCACCCAAACCGCCACACTGAGATTGATTGCCTGGAGCTGAAAGAGGTCGCGCATATTCACCCCAAACAAAGGAAAATCCAGAAACCAAGGCTGACTGTACAAATAGAGCATCGTAAAGCCCCCTCCGGTAGCGACAAGAATGCTGCTACAGACAATCAAGGTGATGGAGACAGATCTAAATTGAAAATATAATATCATGAATATTAAAGCGAGCGCCACTGGCAGGATCACTGCAAGTGTCTGCTCGGCGTGTTGCTGATGCTCATACGTGCCCGCAAAGCGCCAGCTCACCCCAGCAGGCACTGCCAGCTCACCCGAATCGATTCTCGCACTTAGATAAGCTTCGGCAGCCTCAACCACCTCGACTTCGGAAAAGCCCTCCCTGCCCCCAAACGTAATATAGGCCACAAGAAATGTATCTTCGCTCTGAATCATCTGGGGACCGCGGACGTAGTTGACCTGGGCCACCTCCCGCAGCGGAAGGCTTCCCCCTCCGGGAATATCGATCAATGTCGCTTCGATAGCTTCCATCGTGTTACGTTCCTCCCGAGGATAGCGCACCCGGATCGGGTACCGCTCCCGTCCCTCAATGGTCGTGCCCACGACCTGACCACCGATAGCCGTCGAAAGGACCTCCTGCACATCGGCGACATTCAGGCCAAAGCGCGAGAGAGCGACTCGGTCCAGCTCCACCTCAAGATAAGGCTTACCGACAACGCGGTCTGCATTCACGGTATCCGAAGCGACTTGCGGCACTTCCCGAAGAAGACCTTCCAGCTCCACCGCCATCCGATCCAATGTCTCCAGATTTGGTCCCCGCAGCTTGAGGCCCATTGGGGCGCGCATTCCCGTTTGGAGCATCACCAGGCGAGTTTCAATCGGCTGAAGTTTAGGGGCTGATGTCGTGCCGGGAATATGAGCCGCCTTTGCAATCTCATCCCAGATATCCTGCGGCGTCCGGATTGAATCCCGCCACTGCCGAAAGGGTCGGCCAGTGGGATCCGGTATCAGCTCGCCCAGGGCATTTCGTTCAAACGCCTGTTTATCCCTATTATAGAGAAAGTTTATGCGGCGTCCTTTGGCATCAGTAACATACTCGGACTTATAAAGAATAACGGTCTCGATCATGGAAACAGGAGCGGGATCCAAGGCTGTTTCCGCCCGTCCAATCTTCCCCACGACGGTATCCACTTCTGGAATACCGGCAATCGCCTGATCCTGATATTGCAGGACCTCCAAGGCTTCACCTATAGACGCATGAGGCATCATCGTGGGCATCCAAAGAAAAGCACCTTCATCCAATGCAGGCATGAACTCCCGGCCCAGGCCTGTGAACTCGTGGGAGGCCCAAACCCAGAAGCGCGAGTGCGTCACCCACGCTTCCTGACCTCCAACCGAGGAGACGGTAGCGGGCACAAAGCGAAATACCTTCCCAAAGCCAAGCCAGACAGTGGCCCCAAAAAGCGTCACACTGAGGGGCAACAAGAGAAATAGAACCTTGTGGCGGATTGCCCACTGAAGAACCGGCTCATAGACGCGTTCCAACAAGAAGACAGCGCTTAATAAGCTGCCCATCAACAACAGGACAAAAAGAAAGTTAAGAAACCGGCCGCGCTCGGGACCCAACGGTTCCCACAGCCCACTCAACAACCAGGTTACGGCAATGCTTGCGACAACTACGGGCAAATACCGAACGACGGAAGCCCTCCCGACATCACTGATGCGATCACGAAGTTCCGCTGGAAGCTTATTCCACCACCAAGGTTGTATCAGCCGCAGCAAGCTGACCAGCACCAGCAATAAGGCAATGGACCAAACCATAGCCCAACCCTCTTTCAGGCCCACCACGAAGAGGACAATGCCCACACATCCCAAACCGAACCACAGCAGCCGTCTGCTTTGCTGACTGTCCCAACGCCGAACGATCAGAACATGAATCAGGCAGGGAAGAATCGTCAGAGAGATGACAACCGAGGCAAACAGGACAAATGTCTTGGTGTAGGCCAACGGCAGGAACATTTTCCCCTCCGCTCCCGTCATCGTAAATACCGGCAAAAAACTGACAATTGTCGTGCTGATTGCCGTAAGAATAGCACCACCCACCTCACAGCTAGCTCGATAAACAAGGTTAAAGGCCGAGCCCTTTGATCGCCCTTTGCCTCCCTCCTCGCTTACCTGCAAATGCCGCAGGACATTCTCCGTCATGATGATGCCCATGTCGACAATGGTCCCAATAGCGATCGCGATACCAGCCAACGCCACCACATTGGCATCGACCCCAAAGATCCGCATCAAGATGAACGCGCTTAAAACCGAGAGGGGAAGCAATGAACTGATGACAATGGCAGCCCTGAGGTGCAGAACCATGACAACAACCACAATGATCGTCACAAGGACCTGCTGCACCAACGCATCATTGAGCGTGCCAAGCGTTTCATTGATCAATGTCGTCCGATCATAGAACGGAACGATCGATACCGTACTCAGAGTCAGCCATTCCGGCCATTGCTCCAAATCATGCTGCCGGAGCCACCCACGCCACGCCGCTTGCTCCAAGGTTCCATCGACCGCTGGGAGCGGAAGCCGCTGCGCCTCGGCAAAGGCATGGACCTCCCTGATATTTGTCTTCTCCCATTGCACAAGCGCTTTGCTCGCCAAGCCGGGACTCAGCTCTTCAATGCGGTCGTGGACATTGCGCAGGGCTTCAAGCGGATTGAATCCCTGCCGCACCACAACGACACCGCCCACGGCTTCCGCTCCCCCCAAGGTCAAGACCCCTCGCCTCTCGGCAGGACCGCGCGTCACTGTAGCGACATCCCGAATACGAATCGGCGTATTATCCGGTGCCAGGCGAACGGTCGCCAATTCCAGGTCCTCCACTGTCTTAACAAGACCAAGACCACGGATCAGATACTCCACTCGGTTGATCTCGGTGGACCGCGCCCCAACATCGAGATGACTCTTCCGCACCGCGTCCATAACCTGCCCCAGAGTAACACCATGAATACGAAGTTTCTCCGGATGCACATCGACTTGATACTCCGCCACATGCCCTCCGATCGAAGCAACTTCACTCACCCCCGCGGCTGACTGAAGCCCATAGCGCACATACCAGTCCTGAATGCTGCGCAGCTCCTGCAAATCCCACCCACCCGCGGGTTTCCCAGCCGGATCCTGTCCCTCAAGGGTGTACCAAAAGATCTGCCCCAACCCCGTCGCGTCTGGGCCCAAGACGGGCTGCGCTCCGTCAGGAATCGTCCCTGAAGGAAGACTGCTCAACCGTTCGAGAATACGGGATCTGGACCAGTAAAACTCAACATCCTCCTCAAAGATCACGAAGATCGATGAGAACCCGAACATTGAGGCGCTTCGTACCTCCCGCACACCGGGAACGCCAAGAAGAGCAACAGTTAAAGGATATGTCAGCTGATCCTCCACATCGCGGGGTGAGCGACCCGCCCATTCCGTAAAGACGATCTGCTGGTTCTCACCGAGATCCGGAATGGCATCGACCGGCACAGGAGAACGAGGCAATATTCCCGTGTCCCAATCAAAAGGAGCAACGGCAATACCCCACCCAAAAAGAACAAGCCCCAAGAGCACTGCCACCAACTTCTGCTCCAAAAAGAAGCGGATCAGCCGATCGACCAAAGACGGAGTGCCCTCTGATGACGTCATTCTCCTGCCTCCGTGATATTGGTCCCGAGCGTGCCATTAAACTCACCGCACCGCAGCATGGCTTGGCCCCAATAAGGATTCTTCAAAACCATTCCTGCCTGCAACCATGAGCCAATGGTCTCGCCATCAATGATGACACCCCCGTCAACCATCGGACAAAACGCACGCTGGAGAACAGGCAGCTGGCCTTGACCAAACGTAAGGTACATCGTTTCGATGACAAGGGTCAGCTCCTGTAGAAGGCTCCGAATATCTTCCAGGCTTGGAGAAAGGCCGGGAAGCCGGATGCTATCATTCAATTGTTCATATTGCTCCATCCACCGGACATGAGCCTCTCCCTGCAAGCGATGCGGGCCAATGGCCTCGAGCGACTGAGCCAGTCTCTGCAGCCCTTCAAGCGCCACAGTAACCTCATCAGCAGCCAATGCGTCAACCACCTCCAGGTATGCTTCGACCAGAGCCACCAACTCCCGACTGAAGGCCAAATCGATCTCCGCTGAAATCTGGCGTGGCTCCGGCAGCCATCGCGGATCCCGTGCGCCTTGCTCGCCATCCGCTTCAAAGTCACCCGCAGGATTGGGCATGCTATCGACTCCCGCCATCATGCTGGGGCGGCCCCGGATTTGGAGCTCGCTATCGATCTTGAACTGCCCGTGCGCCACCACCAGTTCACCTTCAGCCAAGCCACCCAGTACCGTATAGACATCACCCAGACGATTGCCCAGCTGAACCACCCGGGCTTCAAATGTCGGGCGCTCTGTATCGGGAAGGCGAACATACACGATGCCGCGCTTTCCCATCAGCAGTGGAGCCGAGGCGGGAATAACCAGCGGATCCTGTAGTCCCGAAGTGGATACAGCAAAGTAGCCAATCTCCTCGGCAGGAACCAGATCCATCCCGCAAATATCACACGTGCCCTGACCGTCCTTCACGATCTCCGGATGCATCGGGCTGATCCATTTTCCTGCCAACGCTTCATCATAAACAGCCCCACCCTCAGCGATTCGAGCCTGCACCCGCCCCACCGCGAGCATGCCCGGCTTCAGCTTTCGCTCATCATTTGGAAGATTCACTCGTACCCGGCTGGTGCGGCTGTTCGCATCCACCATTGGCGAAATAAAAGCAATTCGCCCAAGAAAGCGCTCACCGGGGAACGTCGTTGTCTCGATGCTGACCTCCTGACCATAGCGCAACCACTGCAGCTCCGACTCATACGCTTCCAGGTCCACCCAAAGATGCATCAGGTCAGCAATGGAGAACATCGGCGATCCGGTATCGACATACTCTCCAGCCGTCACCCTTCGCTCGAGAACGGTCCCGGTAACGGGTGAATGATAAGTCAGATGAGTGGATGCCTCGCCCTCAACCTCGAGGTGGTCGATCTGGCGATCGCTCAAACCCAGCAAACGAAGCTTTGTCCGAGCGGCTTCAATCATCCTTCCGCGACCGCCGTTTCCACGACTGGTCTCAGCCTGAAGTGCCTGAAGGAACTCCTCCTGTGCGCCAAAAAGATCCGGGCTGTAAAGCTCCGCCAAGTGCTCCCCAGCCTGAATGCGGGTGCCGACGTGGTCCACATAAAGTCGATCGATCCGTCCGGGGGACCACGCAGAGACCACCGCCCGAGTGGTTTCATCAACGGAGACCCGCCCTGGCAAACGCAGTTCGGCATAGGTCGCCCGCCTCACGACGGGCACAGTCTGGAGATTCATCAACGCGGAGGCCCGCTCGCTTAGACGCAAGCGTGGCAGCTCTCCTTCGTCGTCCAAGTCATGATCACTTTCCAAGGGAATCAGATCCATGGCGCAGATCGGGCAACTTCCCGGTGCCGGTTGACGGATCTGAGGATGCATGGAACACGTCCAAACAATATCGGCTGGAGCCCCCTCTGCCGCTTGCTCATGGCTATGCTCGTGTACGAGCGAAGGGACCGGTGCCAGCACCCGCCCCAGCAGGAATACCAGCGTCAAGGAGACCAGACTCGCGAGGAGTTTGAGAACGGTGAACCTATTCATGGGAGATCGAGAAGGTGAGATCATTGATGCCTCCCTCATGGGAGGCGGTGGTGATCCGTTCCCATTGAGCGAGGCGAATGAAAAAATCACTACGCGCACGTGCCAGTCTTAGTTCGAGATCCAGAAGAACACGCCTCGATTCCAGCAGGTCGATAAACCCACTGCGCCCAGTGCGGTAATCAGACTCTATTGTGTTCACCAGTTGTTCCGCCCTTGGAATGAGGGCCTCTTCCAAAAGTCGAATCTGCCTGGCGGCGTCCTGGGCTTCAAAAAGGGTCGCGCGAGCTTCGGCCTGAATCCGGTTGAAGCGAGCGGCGTAGTCTTCCTCTGCGGCACGGAGCTCCAGGGCGGCTTCCCTTCGTTCGGCATTATAGCGGCCGCGCCAGAGAGGCAGGTTGAGCGACACCATGGCTTGCACTTCATCCTTCGCCATACCGCGATTATCCATGTACTCGATGCCGAGCATAATATCCGGCCGGGAGGATGCTCTTGCCCGGTCGTGAGAGCGCTTCGCCCGGCGAATCAGCGTCTGGCCTTCCCGCAACTCCAGTGTGTTTTGTACCGGTTTCGCGCGGGTTATCAGGATGCCGTGTGGCGAGGTCGACCAAGGCAAGCTCGCGAGCTCCGGGACCGGGGTCGTTGCTTCGCGCCCCCGGACCGAATTGATTACTGCTTGAATGGAACTGAGGCGGGCTGTCCAGCTTTGCCCGTCCACTTTGAGCCGCTCGGCCTCCATCTGAAGAGCAAGGACATTTGCCTGGGTGCCCTCCCCCGTGCGCAGGTGCTGAAGGGCGACTTCAGAAAGTTGCTGCACAAGATGGAGGTTCTCCTCAACCAGCTGGGCTGAACGCAGGGCAAGAAACCAATCCGCCAGCGCCTTATGGAGCCTCAGCCGAATCTCCGCCGCCTGGATCTCGATCAGATCGGCTGCCGCCTGCGCCCCCTCTTCTGACACAGCGACGTCCGCCCTCCGCATCCCCCATCCGGGAAACATCTGCTCAATACGGAAGATCTGCCGTGTGTCCATCCGCTCGACAAAGTAGCCGTAGCTGACGACCGGATCCGGCAGGGCACCGGCTTGCGGGATCCGTTGGCGGGCCGCGGCCCACCGAGCATACGCCGCCTTTAGGACAGGGCTGTTGCGGTAGGCCTCCTGAAGCAAAGCCTCGACCATGGCGGCGTCCCCCTCCGGTTGCGGCAACGGGTCTGCCCCACGATCAGCAGCCTGTGACAACAAGGGCACCGAAACCATCAGCAGGATGATGACACCAACGAGAGAGCGGATCGAAAACATCTGAAATCAAAAAAAGAGCCTCGGCTTTGGTCCCTGAGAAAATGTCTAGGGCTGGCGGTCGGTCTTCGATCTGCCGACTACCGCTGGTGTAGGTCTCTTCGATGATGCACCCATCGTTTCCTCGATCCGCCCACAACGCAGCATCATGGATCCGTAGTACGGGTTTGCCAGACGCGCCTCCTCTTGTAGCCAAGAAGCACCTTTGTTGCCGAAGGCCATTGGACAGTGAGCGAGATGCACAGCCTTGGCTTCCACCCCGTTCGAACGAACCTGCTCGATCAGATAATTGCTGACGGTTTCAAAGTGGTGCCTGGCTTCCTTGATGCCTTCCGCACGGGCCAGCCTCTGCGCACCCGGGACGTCCGCTCCTGCCAGCTGCCGCGCCTGCTCCGGAACTCCTTCGAGTGAATCTGCCGCCAAAGCACGTTGGATGGCGAGGTAGGGCTGAAGCACCTCGATCGCAACCGGAGTGCGGCTCTGTGCAACCTGTCGCTCCTTCTCAACAAAACCTGTGCGGCTCGCCGCCGAAAGATCAGTGGACAGGATTCCCGCATAAACGGCGAGGGCCAGGCCAAGGGCGCATGAAGCAAAAACTCTTTGTTTGGTCATACCTCGCTTGAACGCAGTAATGTCTGCCACCCCTCAGAAGATATTCTGCCATTCTAAGCGATTGGGCTCTCTTTCGACACCTGTGCCTGCAATCGCTTGCGGGCACGATAGATGCGCGTCTCGATCGTCTTCTCCGAAACACCTAACATTTCGGCACAGACTTTTTGCGGATATTCTTCGAGAACATGCAATATGAACGCCGTTTTCAGCTTCAAGGGAAGGTCATCAATCAAGGCCCGCAGATGGGCGGCTTCCTCTGCCTGCATGAGCTGATGATCCGCCGTCGGGGTCTTATCCCGAATGCGTTCCACAGCCGGGCGTTCTTCATTGGCATCGAAATCAGACCAGATCCGGGAAAAGAAAGAACGGCGTTTTGAGTGCCGGTGAAAATCGCGGCACAGGTTGGTGGCGATCGAATAGATCCAAGTAACGACTTTCGCTCGTGGACGATAGCGATCAGCATACCGATGCACCCGAACGAAGGTTTCCGCCACAATTTCAGTGGCATCCTCCGCATTGCGCACTTGTCGATAGACAAAGCGGAAGAGCTTATCTTGGTGCCGTTCGATCAGCTCACGCAGCGCCGCTTCATTCCCTCTCGCCACCGCGACCAGCAAAGGCCTATCGGGATCCTCCGCCACAAGCGCCTATTCGGGTTGGCTCAACGCACGCGAGGCCAGCCGACGCAGCTCTGGCTGCTTCTCCGGCGGCAGCTCCTCTAAAATGGCAAAATACCGCCGCACGCTCAATGCCTGCAGAGCCCCGTGCACATGATGAATCCGGTCGATGGCATCACTGACCTCGTTCGAGAATTCGCTCTCATCCTCAAGAAGCCTGGCAAGGTGTTCCGTTGCTTTTTCAAAATCCTCCATCAAACGCAACCGCTCTTCCTCAAAGCCGGCGTCGATCTGTGCCACACCCTGCTCTCGTTCGGGAGTGAGCCGAAGCTGTTGGACAAAAGTCTCATGCGCCGGAAACGATGCCAGCTGCGGACGGATAAACAGATAGAAGACACTGATACAGGAGAGAACTGCGACCACCGAAACCAAGGCAAGCAGACTCAAGAGGTTCGCAAAACGGGAGCGGGGCATGGGCAAAAAGATCAGTAATCGTGGTGGGTCATCGTGGCCTCCAGGCAACATTCCAGAATGTAAGGCTGCTTGAGCATGGATAGCCCGAGCACATCCTTATCGCCCTTATTCGAAGGCATGAACTGGCTCGCCGCAACCGTAGTGGTGAGGGCCCCGAGGGCTACTGTCAGCGCGAAGGCAGCCGCCAGGACCTGCGGCCGAAGCGAGAGCCGAGAAAGGGCGGCATACCCCCCTTCCGTTGCCCCACCTTGACGCTCCGCCCGCACACGCTGCAAAACGATCGAGGCCATCGAGGCAGAACACGGTGGTATTTCCTCAGCCCGCAAAACAGCCAGGCGTCTCTCCAAATCATCGCTTTTCATACTCACCTTAAACGCCAGAAAATGGACCACCCCTTGAAGCCCGTCGAGATTCTTCCCTCGAATCTTTCAGGGGAGTTCCTTCCAATCCGGGCAGGTAACGACAAAGACACGGGCATTGGTAAACGGTTTCACTTATGCGGTTATTGGCCTGGAAGACCCGTTTGGACAACCTTCTGATCGAAGCATTTCACCTCAATCCATGCTTCAGCTTATCAAACCAAAACAGAAAGTGACTATGAAGAAGCTGCTCCTCTTGCTTGTGCCCGCGGCTGTAATTCCCCTCGCCGCGAACGCCCAGATCACCTACTCGGGATTGGAAGGTCTTACTCTTGGTGGCTTTGATGCTACCACGGACGGCCAAGGATGGCATAGCGACGGCTGGACGATTCAAAACGACGGGATCGGTCACGTCGTGGACAATACGAATCCGCTTGTTTTTGGCGGGCTTCCAACATCGACCGATGGCAACTACTTTCGCTCTGCTGGAGGTTACCAGAATGCAGGACGGCGCCTGGACACGGGCCCGGGATCGGCGTGGGCGAATGCGGGTTACGTCTCAAGTCCCGCCTCGAATGCAAGGATCGACCAAGGCGGCGAGGTATGGGCGAGCTTCCTCACTCGACGGGACAATGACACGGGAGGCGACCTCAGGGTCCTCTTCCACAGCAACCCATCGCCATGGAATCCTGGCGCGGACGGGTTTGAACTTCAGCAAACAGGATCCGGCAACTGGACAGGGGGAATGAACGGCGGAACGCTTTTTGATTCCGGAGTGGCAGGACCGATCGGATCCGTTCAGATGGCTTTGGTTCGCTTGAATTTTTCAGGTGAGGCTTCCTCCGTCCACGCGTGGATCTTCAACGACTGGGCGAACGTTCCCGCCACTGCGCCCACTTTGGATACAGCACAGGTCAGCCTTACGGATTTGAATGCCGAGGATATCAGTTTTCACTCCATCCATTTCTATGGTGCCAACAGCGGCGGGAACTCAAATGGAGCCTTTGACGAGATCCGCCTGGATCCGGGTTACACAAGCGTCATCCCTGAACCTGGCACCTATGCGGCTTTCGCGGGACTCCTTGCTCTGGGCCTGATGATCTATCGTCGCCGCCGATAGGGCTGCAAAAGCAGATCCGTCCTCTTCGAGCCGCTCTCCGTAATGGGGAGCGGCTTATTTGTTCAATCAGTGAGCTCTTTTCTCAGCCAGCCCAGCCGTTAGGTGCTTTTTATCGCACAAGGCGCAGGTGACCGGCGCTCCTCCATTGAGTGGATGATCGCGAAGGGGTTGTCCTGCTACTTGACGAACTGACATTTCGACCTCAAGTGATGAGGATGCCTCCTGCGTTCGTCCCTCCCTTGGTAAGAAGGCTGCTATCCGTTATCCTCTTGGCGGGGAGTCTGCATAACGTCCATGGGCAAACTGAAATCAGTCACTACACGATCGACGCACCCCGCGGGAAGCAGCCGATCCGCATCCTGCACTATCCCGCCCCGGGACTTGAATCGGATTTGGCTCGGCCGAGTATCTTGATGTTTCATGGAGGGGGCTGGCGCGACGGACATCCGGAAGATCTCGATCGGCATGCCCACGCGCTATCGAAAGAGGGCTTTGAGGTTTTTCTTGTCGGCCACCGGCGGGCGCGGGACGGCCGAACGGTGGAACACACCGTAGAGGATGCTTTTCACGCCGGTACATGGCTTGCGGAGCGCCTGGACAAACTCAATCTCGATCCTGCCCGGGTTCATCTTCTTGGGGAGTCGTCGGGAGGGCACCTCGCCGCCTGCCTGGCTCTCCTGAGCCCAAGCGAATTCGGCTCAAAGGGCCTCCTGCCGACTTGGGCGGGCCTGGCGCTGTGGAACCCCATCGTCGACCTCGGCAAGCTGTCTTGGCTGGACAATCAAATCGCACCCGCGTCAAAGCGTGCGCGTCTCTCGCCCGTGCAAGGTCTGAATGAAGCGTTTGCGATCCCAACATTGATTATCCACGGTGATCAGGACACGGTCGCTCCCGTCGAAAGCATCCGAGCCTTCGCCAGGAAGGCGGCGGAACTACAGGTGCCGGTGCGCGTTGACTGGCTTCGCGGAGCCGGGCATGCCTTTGTCCATGAAGCGCAAACCGGAGATCGTGCGCTATCCAAAAAGGGGAGGGAAACCCTGGCGCGAACCGTTGCCTTCTGGAGGGCGCTCCACCCGATCAATTTTCAAATCGATTCTGATTCAGGCCAGACTCTCGAAGTCCTTCATCGTTTCAAGGAGGCGGAGGGGCATCAACCCTTCACAAGCCCGCTGTATCATGAAGGCATCTTGTATGGGGCGACTCATATTGGCGGGCGACACAAGGTCGGATCCGTCTATCGTATTGATATCGATGGGAACAACTTTCGCGTGATTGATCATTTCGACCGAAAGAACGGCCACGAGGCCTTCGGAGATCTAACGATTCTTGGCGATCGCCTCTTTGGGGTAACGAAGTTCGGTGGTGCCCATCGCCATGGGACCTTGTATTCCGTTCATCTCACCGATGAAAACGACACTTCCGGCCTGCGTACCCACCATCATTTTGCTCACGCCACGGACAACCTCTGGGGATCCAATGGCCCGATCACCATCGGAGGAAGCAAGCTCTATGGCACCGCCTTTCATGGCGGCACTTCGCAGTGGAGCGGCGGTATCTGGAAATTCGATACAGAGGCGGGAAGCTTCGAGGTGATCGCCAACCTCAGTCCCCACAGCAGTCAGCACCCAACCGGTGCATTGATCTGGCACGACGGCTGGCTCTGGGGGACCACCTCCGGCTACGAACGGGCGGACGAAGGCGACTTTGGCAGCGTCTTTCGACTGAGGCCAGATGGGAAGGACTTTGAAATTGTTCACCGGTTCAAAGGCGGGAGTCTGGGCGCACACCCCTATGACGCTCTGCGAGCGGGGCCGGATGGTTGGCTTTGGGGAACCACCTTCGGAGCCTTTGATGCCCCGGACGATCCGGGAACTGTCTTTCGACTGAATCCCGCTTCCAAGGTGCTGGAAATCGTGATCGACTTTTCGAAGATCCCCGAGGCCGGTGCAAAACCAAACGGGACCCTCCTCTTTCTGGATGATGGTCGTGGTTTTTTCACGACACATGGGAATGATACACGGGGTGGGACTGTTCCCGGAACGCTCCTGGAATGGATTCCCTCCGATTCAAAAGAAGGAAACGGGAAACTTAACCGGCTCCAGCTGTTTTCCCAGGAGGCCCTTGAGCATGGCCTTACACCCATGCGCAACCTTGCGACGGATGGCGAGTTCCTCTATGGGATCACTGCGTTTGGAGGCATCGATTACGGTGGCGAACTGGGTCCGCACAACCTTCCACGCTCTGGAGGCACCCTCTACCGCCTGCCCATCCCGGCCCGTTGAAGCGGTGGTGTCGGGTCCCGAGGGTCAAACCACTGCTCCCAAGTCGGAGCCAAAAACGGCGGAACACCTTCCAGTTCGAGCGTCAGATAAACGCCCAGGTAGCGGGGTGGCGGAGACGTGATCATCCGACTGGCCGAACCGATATCCATCCGCAGGTGCCAGATCTTTCCGTCCATCCCGGCAGGCACCTCAAAAGTCCGCTCAGCCGTGGAACCATAGATCATGCCAACCGTTCGATCCGGTGTGTTGACCTCGATCAAAACCACATCCGTTTCATGAGCGACAGAAGCTGCGAGCTTAAAGGTCGTGGTTCCCTGGGGCACGTAGAAATACCAATTTCGCGCTGTCCCAACCTCGATAGAGAACCGCCCCTTCATCTCGGTACCTTCCCCCCACAATACGAGGGGCGTCGCCGGATAAGTGAATGCCCACCACCGCTCCACCCCACTGACCGTCACCCCATACACACCCTCAGCGCTGAGAGGCTCGGCAATTTCGGGCGGCGCCACACCGAAATGATAATGCGGAATCTTCATTGTTAGATCCGACATCCTGCCGAAACCCAGGTGTTCAATACCAACCTCGGCTACACCCGCATTCGTCTCGTTCTCGTCTGACCGCGGAAGATAATCGCCCAAGGCCAACTTCAGCTTGCGCCCCTCCGGATTCCACAAAGCGAAGCGACCGCTTCCGCGAATCAGAATCCCATCGGGATCGCCCAGGCTCGGACTCGGGCTCCAATGCTCCAAATTCGGCCACCGCTCCGGATCTGGATCCAGATAAGCCGCCTGGATGAAAGACGAACCGTCGTAAGCTAACGCAGGAGCGGTTGTTCCCGTATCGGCGTCAAACCATTCCTCCGGACTCCGGGCCATGTAAGGAGGAATGCCTTCAAAGGTAACGTTAACCGATGAATGGTGGTGGGCATCCCCGTTGCGGATTTCAATCGACCAGAAACGTCCGCCAGACCCCGGCACGACCTCGACGACCTGCTCCATCTCCTGCCGATAATCGCCGCGCGCAGTTCTTGGCGGCTGTCCCCAAAGAACGTTGGTTCGCTGCCCCCTCGGTGAGGTTATCGTAAGCCCCCAAGCCTCCCGCTGGCTCATGTGGCGCTCAGAACGCTGTGCCCGGACAAGGAAAGTCCCGACATCCTCCGGAACCCAAAACCACCAGCGCCGCGGGACGCTCGCTTGAAAGAACGCCCGCCTTTGCTCAACCGCACTCAATTCCGCAGGCGCGCCCGTCGTCGGATCGCCTGTCCAGACCACACTGTGCTCGAGGTCGGTCTCCATCCAAAAGTTGGGTCCGCTCCAGCGTGTTCCCTCAAGCTCACGACCCCAGTCGATCGTATAGACACCCTTCCCGCTGGCGGAAACGGCTATCGATACCTCATTCCCCTCAACCCGGAACGACTTCCAGATCACGTCATTCGCATCAGGACCCGTGATGCGGACAGGCACCGTTTCCGGATTCCATTTCGCATTAGGCCAAAGCATCACATGAAAGGTCACAGAAAAGTCGCGTCCTTCAGGATTGAGAAGATGGATACGGGGACGCATGGAGAGAAAGTGGCCCCAGTCTCCCAAGGCGGAGCCGCCGCCCGCCTCTCGCGCCTGGGCTTTGGAGCATCCGGATGGCCCGGCCAAGAGCGCACCTGCCAACAAAAATACCCAAAGACTGCTGGATCGACCCCTCATTGGGGAGCCTCCCCGGACAGCCTCCGCAGCGCCTCCGTTGGATCCACCACGACCAAGCGAGGGTGAAAGGGATAGCCATCCCGCACAGCATTCGGCACAACGGGGTCTTCGCCCTCGATGCTATAGACAAACGCGACCATGTAGAGCTTTCCGTTGGGATGGATGTCGAGGCTGTGCACCTCGGCCACACGCCTGTTTCCTTCCACAACAATCGGACCGAGGTCGGTCAGTTCCTCACGATCCAAATCAAAGTGAACCAATGAAGCTTCGCCCCCCCAGCCCGTCATCGGACTATAGTAAATACTGCGTTCGTGAAGAATCAGAGTACAGGAGACCGGACGATTCCCGTAGCGCCGTTCCAATCCCTCCGGGCGCAATGTAGCGACGGATTCGATACGGGCGGGCGACGTTTCTGTCGGGGGGTAGAAGCGCCCGAGCCTTTCGTCGAAGCTTCGGACAAAATAGAAGCATGTGTCCTCGTCGCTCCATCGACCCACATGGATCGAGCTCCCGGCATACTGATCGAGGATCCCGGGGGTCGCCTCGACCAGCTCGGCCGGGGGTTCCATCTCCGCCCCGAGAATTCGGATATTGTCTGTCTTCGGGTCCCATTCCCAAAAGGTTGCGCCCGGAGGCCGACCACCAAAGACCCGACCATCGGGTGCCACCAACAGGGAGATGCCCCGCGGCCATTCCGCGCCCGTGCCTTCCCAGGGGAACCCCAAGTCCTCTTCCTCGCGTGTCTTCGGATCGAAACGCACGAGCCGTCCCTTCCGATTGGTATGCCCATAGAGGACACCTCTGGCGGGATCATAACCGGCGGCAAGAATCCCGTCGCCTGTTTTGGTGCGGCCGAGGTCATGGACCTTTCCCGTTGGCTTGTGAATGCCGATCCAGTTTCCCCCCTTGTATTCGAGGTCCGGGGACTCGGCCCCCTCACAGGTCGCCGCATATATCCAGTCCCCTACCTCAAACATAGGCGTGTGAATCTTGTCCTGCGGGGCTTCCGGGGGCTCCGTATGCTCCAGGATGTCGCCCAGGTTGGCGAGGTGTTCGATCCGTTCCTCCCTGACGTTGAAGCGGAAGACATCGGCATGATACCCCGGCGCATGGGAACTCACGCTGAAGTAGACCTGTCCGTCCCTGGCACAGAGGAGTCCCTTCCACTGCCCATCCAGATAGGGCCAGTCTTCCAGGCCAAAGCTTTTGCCCAGCACGTAAGGTTGCTCCCCCGCCTCAGATGAGAACAACGGCTTGAAGCGCTTGGGCGTCCAGCCGTCGCCGACCGATGAATCCGCCCCGGTCAGTCCCGTGCAGAACACCAGCAGGACCCCGGCCAGCCAGATCCAACCTTCCCATCTTCCGCTTCGGCTCATCACAGGAACTGATGGCGACCAAGCGTTCCAAAGTCAATTGGCACGATGAAGCTTCGCCCGCCGTTCAACGCTCAACCGCCCTGGTTGCCTCTGCCAGTTCCGCCTCAATATCTGTCGTCACCTCGGGGTCCTTCTGTCGGTCGCGCGCGATCAGCAAGTAAAGCGCCGGCACGATGAAGAGCGTAAAGAACGTCCCGATAATCATACCCCCGACAACGATCAGGCCGATGCTGTTACGAGCGGCGGCACCCGCACCCGTGACGAGGACGAGCGGAAAGTGACCACAGATCGTCGCGAGGCTGGTCATCAAAACTGGTCGCAGCCGAAGCTGGGAAGCCTCACGAATGGCTTGTGCTTTTGCGATGCCCTTCTCCTGCAATTGGTTGGCAAACTCCACGATCAGGATTCCATTCTTCGCGATGATCCCGACGAGCGTCACCAAGCCCACCTGGGAATAGATATTCATCGTGGTGGTGAACGAATCAGTCCAGAACGGCATGGACGGATTGTTGATCTTGAGGAAAGTAAAGATCAGGGCCCCAAAGATCGCCAAGGGCACCGATCCACCGAGAATGATCAGCGGGTCACGGAAGCTGTTAAACTGTGCTGCCAGCACGAGAAAAATGAGAGCCAGGGCCAACCCGAAGGCGGGCAGAAAGGTGAAACCCTCCTGACGCAGCTGACGCGACTCACCGGTGTAATCGATTTGGTAGCCCTGTGGCAAAATCGCCGCCGCTTCATCTTCCAGATAACGCAGCGCCTCATCGAGAGGCCGTATGGCCACACCACTGATCTTGACCGCATTGAGCTGCTGGAAGCGGTTGAGTGAGCGCGGCTGGACGGTGTCCTGGAACGAGGCTACGCTGGAAAGCGGAATCAGGCTTCCATCAGGCCCGGTGACATGGATGTTCCCGAGTTGCTCCGCATTGAGTCGCTCAAGGCGGGTCACTTGAGGAATGACACGGTAGCTCCGACCCGCCACATTAAATCGGTTGACGAAGCCGCCCCCGACCATCGCCGCCACATCACGGCCCACCTGATCAAGGTTCAGACCGAGCGAGGCAATCTTGTCTCGATCGAGCAGAATCTCTGTCTGAGCCTGGTCAATCTTGACATCGACCATGGGAGGAAAGGCGAAGATCCCGGATGCGCCCGCCCGCTCTGCGATTGTATTCGCAAAACCAACAATCTCCTCCATCGATGCGGTGGAGGCGATGACGAACTCGACGGGAAACTGCCCACCTCCTGGGAGCGCCGGGGGGACAACGGCAAAAACCTGAGCCCCCGGAATATGAGAGAGCCCCTCCTGAACCTCGCCCATCACTTCATGGACCGATCGGGTCCGCTCACTCCACGGAACCATGACAAGGCCCGCGATTCCGAAAGTCGCCTGCGTCAGCTGAAAAGTCTGCGCCATCTCCGGCACGTTACTGTAGACATCAAAAATAGCGTCCGCCGCCACGCTCATCTGCTCCACCGAAGCATTTGCAGGTGTCGACAAAATCCCAAAGACAACACCCTGATCCTCCGCCGGGGCCAGCTCCACCGGTGACATCTGGAACATCAACCCGGCCAGGAGGGTCGTCGCGACCCAGAAAACATAGACGGCTCCGCGCGCATCAAGGACCCGCTCCAAGACCCTCCCGTAGAACCGCCTCAGTTGGTCGAGATTGCGGTTTATCTGCGCCGCGAGCCCCTTCTCAGCCGCACCGGCCTTTAATAACTGTGATGCCATCATGGGCGACAAGGTAATTGCCACCACGCCCGAAATAAGGACCGCTCCGGCCAAAGTGAAAGCAAATTCCCGAAAGAGCGAACCGGTCAGGCCGCCTTGAAAACCGATCGGCGCATAGACCGCCGCCAGCGTAATGGTCATGGCGAAGATGGGCTTGGCCAGTTCACGTGCGCTGATGATTGCAGCGAGGTAGGGTCGCTTGCCCTCTCGAATATGTCGGGAGACGTTCTCCACCATGACGATGGCGTCATCGACCACCAATCCCACCGCCAGCACGATGGCGAGCAAGGTCAGCAGATTCAGGGTAAACCCAAAGACCTGCATCAGGAAGACGGCCCCAATCAACGATATGGGAATCGCAACAACTGGAATCAAAACCGAACGGATTGATCCCAGGAACAGAAAAATCACGACAACTACGATAAGCAGCGTCTCCGTGAGTGTCTTCAGCACCTCACTGATAGCGTCGTTGATAAAGGAAGTGGCATCGTAGGCGATGCTCGCGGAAAGGCCCGTTGGAAGCTCTGCCTGCAAGGCCTGGATCTCATCCGATACACGGCCGATGACATCGATCGAATTCGCTGTCGGCAGGGGCCATACGCCAATGAAGACCGCTGTTTTGCCGGTAAAGGTCACCTTGGAATCATAATCTTGTGCCCCCAAGACCACATCGGCGATATCCCGGAGGCGGACGACTGTTCCACCGCTTTGATAGATAGCGAGGTCCTTGAACTCTTCCACCGAGTTCAAGTCGGTGTTGGTGGTCAGGTTCACCTGCATGAGAGCGCCCCGTGTCTGGCCTACCGCAGCGAGATAGTTATTGGCGGCCAAGGCCTGCCTCACCTGAACCGGACTGATGTTCAGGGCTGCCATGCGTTCCGGCTTAAGCCAAATACGCATGGCAAAGGTCCGCGCCCCGAGGATCTCCGCCCGCTGCACCCCTTCCAACGCCGAGAGGCGGGGCTGGACCACGCGCAGGAGATAATCGGTAATCTCGTTCTGCTCGAGAATGTCGGAATCAAAGCTGAGATAAGCCGAGGCAAACTGCGAATCAGCTGTCTCCACATCGATGATCGGCACCTCCGCCTCCGGGGGCAGCTCATTGCGCACCTGGTCGACCTTTGAGCTTATCTCCGCGAGGGCCGCGTTCGGGTCGTAGTTTAACCGCAGGCGGGCGGTAATGGTCGACATGCCGAGGGTGCTCTCGGAACTGATGTAGTCGATCCCATCGGCCCCGGCAATGGCGCGTTCCATCGGCGTGGTGATGAAGCCACGGACCAACTCCGGATCCGCCCCCACGTAGACCGTCCGAATCGTCACAGACGCGTTATCACTTCTTGGGTACTGCCGGACGCTCAGCGTGTTGATTGCCTGAAAGCCGCCGATCAGGATGATCAAGTTGATGACAATCGCCAGGATCGGTCGATTGATGAAAATGTCGGTGAATTTCATGCCTTCAGCTTGATGGCGTCAGCCTTCGGCGGGCCGGGGATTCAACTGGGGTTCAGGTGCCTGCTCGTTGTTGATCTCCAGCCGGACGTCGTTACGAAGTTTGAAGGCACCCGAGGAGACAACGGTCTCGCCCGGTTCGATGCCTTCCAGGACGGCGACAAAGTCTCCCATTGCCCGCCCCGTCCGTACGAAACGCTGCCGTGCGATCAATGCCCCATCCTCACGCGTCTCTACAAGAAAGACCGAATCTCCGTAAGGTGCCTTGAGGACAGCGGTGACCGGAATAGCGATAACGGGCTCCCGATCCGGAAGGACAAGGTGAACCTGCACAAACATTCCGGGACGAAGCAAGAGGTCCTTGTTTTCAAATGTCGCCTGCAAGTCGAGGCTTCGGGTGGTTTGCTGGATGGCTGGATTGATGGCCGTGAGCCGCCCCTCAAAAGCTTGTCCCGGCCAGGTATCACTCGTCACCCGCACCACCATTCCCGGTTCGACCAACGAGAGGCGTTGTTGAGGCAAAGTGAAATTCACGTAGAGGGCCTCCAGTGCTTGAAGCGAAACAATGGGGGCTCCCGCGGACAGGTACTCTCCGAGATTGACCAGACGGATACCAAGAAAGCCGCCAAATGGTGCCCGTACATGTTTTCGACCGATGGTGGCTTCGATCGCCGCCACCCGAGCCTGAGCCTGTTTGAGATCGGCCTCGGCTGTATCCAGATCAGCCTGGGAAACGGCGCGCCGCTCCTTGAGGTCCCGTGTGCGCTGCACGTTCAACTGGGCCAATTCCTGAGAAGCGAGCGCCGAAGCCAACTCGGCTTCCTCAACCGCGGTATCCAGACGAAGGAGCACATCGCCCGCCTGAACGCGCGTACCCGGCTCAAAGAGAATCTCTTCCACCACTCCCGGCATGTCGGTGGACACCATAACCCCCTGCACGGCAACGACCGAGCCAATTGCCGTGAGTGTTTGCTCCCACTCGTCCTCCACCGCCTTGTGAGCACCGACATATTCCCTGTGTTCGGGCATCGACGCATAGGCCTCCCCCATCGCGGCAAACTGGAGCCCCTTCACCCCACCCAGTGCCACCACGATAGCCACAAGCGCTCCGATCATGACCAAATAGGGTACGACTCTTCTGAACGTCATCTCGTCTCCTTCTCTTGCCGCGCCTCGGTTCCGGAAAGGTTTTCTGTTCTCATCGCCTTCCCAGGCAAAATTGCCTCAATCGATTCGCGGGAAGAGTGGAGAAAGGAGAGATCAGGGCACCTCGTCAAGGTGGAGTTATGGCACTCCCCTAAAGGGTTTTCCCTGAAGAAGTAAAGTCGAAGCGGAACAACTCCAATAAGACCAACAGCCACTGAAAGAGGCCGCCGCACGATACGCTCAATCCGAGAGCTGCCGCAAACGGAAAAGGGTTGTCTTCGATTGCTCGGAATCGATCTGGATGAAGATCTCCTGCACACCGCGGGCGGTCTGGACAAGCCCCTTGCAGCCTCCCGGGACGGATCTTTGAATCCGCAGGCTTCCACTCCCCGCCCCCGAGCCGAGGGACTTCCCTCCAATGGAGTGCCCGATGATAACCGCTGTGACACCCGGCACGGCCCGTATCCGGTCCATGGCCCGCTGGCCGTCCTTGTCTGTTGATTGGTGTCTGCCTCGCTTGCTCCCCATGACGTCTCAGAATTAAGGTGGGCGTCCAGCAGGGGTTTGTCAGCAGCAGAGAGAATCAGGCCCCACATTCCCGCGCTCCCCGCCGCTTCGAGTGAGACTGAACCCACGGCTCCGCCCTTGCCATGCGAGCGGTCTACCGTCTATCCCTCGCAACAAGACCCCCGGCCCGTCCCTGTCATGCCCAAAACAAAACCTTTTCCCCGCCTGCTCCACGAACTCCGCCCCTATCGCAAGCTGCTACTTCTCGGCGTGGCCTGCCTTCTCGTGGCCGGACCCGCAGCGATTGTTCCCAACCTCATGTGGATGGTGGTGGTCGACGAGGTCTTACTCAAATCCAAGATCCACTGGCTCCTTCCCGCTCTGGGTGCAGCGATTGCCTTTTACGGGCTCTCCATCCTCTTCGGGGCGTGGCGTGACCGCCTTTTCGAGCGAGCCGGGCAACAGTTTATCTTCGACCTGCGGGGGCGGCTCTACCGAAAGATCCTGAGCCAGAATCCGGCCTACCTCCACAACGAGCGCTCGGGCGACCTCCAGGCCCGGGTCATTTCAGATGTCGATGCGGTCCAGGCCTCCCTGATTTCGGGATTCAGCAGCTTGATGCAGGAGGGGTACTCTTTTCTTCTCGTCCTCGGGGCGATCCTTTGGATTGAACCGGTCATTGGTGGAACCGTATTCGTGCCGCTTTTCATCTGTTTCTTTGTCGTTCGTCACTTCAATGAGCGTTTGAAAGCCTATTACCACGAGGCCCGGTCGGCCTTGGGTGAAGTGGGGGCGCAGCTCCAGGAGTCACTTGGCGGGTTCTCCGTTATCAAGGCCTTCAACCGGCAGGAGGATGAAGAGGCGGCATTTGATGTCGTCACCCGCGAGCACTACGAGAAGACAATGCGGGCCGTTTACCTCCGGACCCGGATATTCCCGATCGTCTTCGGCATCGCCTTCAGCACCAACGTGATCATGCTCGGGCTCGGGGCCTGGCTGGTTTACCTCGGGCACTTCACGATTGGCGGTCTGGTGGCCCTGAGGGGGTTCTGGTGGCAGCTCAACAGCCCCGTTCGCACCCTTGCCCAGGTGAATGATCTCCTCCAAAGAGCTATCGCCTCATCCACTCGAATCTACCAGATCCTGGATGCCCCGGTCGCGATTGAGGATGCCCCCGGCGCTCATGCCTTGAGAACCGCACGCCTGCCGATCCGCTTGGATCGCGTCTCCTTCCGCTACGAAAACGGAGGCAAAACAATCCTCCAGAACCTCAATCTGGAAGTCGCACCGGGGGAGGTCATCGCGCTGGCTGGACCAAGCGGGGCCGGGAAATCGACCTTCATGGCCCTTCTGGCGCGTTTCAATGATCCGACCAGCGGTTGCATCCGGATCGGTGAGACGCCCCTGACCGAAATCCTCCAAGGCAGCTGGCGCGGAAGAATCGCCTTCGTTCTTCAGGAGACCTTTCTCTTCAACACCTCGCTGCTCGAAAATATTCGCTACGGACGGCCCGGGGCCGATCCTCAAGCCGTTGCGCAGGCGGCTGTGCAGGCAAACGCCCACACCTTCATCAGTGAGACGCCAAAGGGATACGATACCCTCGTGGGCGAACGGGGCGTGAAGCTTTCCGGCGGGCAGAGACAGCGGATCGGCGTGGCCCGCGCCTTCCTGGCCAACCCCGAGGTCTTGCTGATGGACGAACCGACCAGCTCCGTCGAACCGGAATCCGAAAGGATCATTCAGGAGTCGCTCCTTGCCCTCATGCGGGGCCGCACCGTCTTCCTCAGTTCCCATCGCCCAAGCCTTCTCCGGCGCGCCGATCGGGTGCTCTTCCTCGAAGCGGGAAGCATAACCGAGATTGGCCCCCACGACGAACTCATGCGCCACAACAATGGCTACGCCCGTATGATCCGGTTATGGGGGGCAGACGCCGAAGCCTGAAGCGTATTCAAAATGGCAGGCCCACTAGGGCTCGAACCTAGACTGACGGAACCAAAATCCGAAGTGCTACCATTACACCATGGGCCTACAACAACCTCCATCAAATGGATGTCTGAAGGACCCCGTCAAGCTCACAAGAACCCGTCTTTCCAAAATGCAGAGCAAAGACCAACGGCCTGCCCTTTCCCCCCGCAGCCCATCGAAGTCCCGCCACGGACCGGCATCCTGATCGCCACTGGAACGCACCTTTGACTTGGGAGCCAGCTTGCATCCCGTTGATTTTGATGGATGTTGGCCCATGGAGTCATACACCGCCCAAACCCGTTTTGATCCCGGCAGACCCGACAGCCTTCTTTCCGAAGGCCCTTGGACTCCGGTAGAAAACCCCTGCATGGGCGACAAAACGCGATCACGCAGCCGTAACGGAATGCGATGGTTGGTTGCCTGAACACCTTCTTCTTTCAATATTACGACGTGGTCCGCCAAACAGCGGCTCAACCGGTGAAGCCC
>CAYOIB010000036.1:0-27043 GCA_964403935.1 uncultured Puniceicoccaceae bacterium
AGCGCGTCTTACCAGCTTGGCACGATTCTATTGATGACTTCGGCTGAGGACGGGTGGCAGCACCACTTTACCGGCTTATCGCAAGCAGAGGCACCTGGCACCTGGTCCCTCGGCGAATCCGTCACGGTTTCTCTCGATTTCGCGGAGCCGGTTGAAACAGCCCTTCGTCTCGATCTCAAGGCGACAGCCTTCGTCCACAGCGGGCATCCTGTTCAGCCGGTGACGCTGCTGGTGAATGGCAGCCCGATCAAGACCTGGGAGGTTCGTCAGCCCCACGTCTCGCTTGCCGCCGTCATTCCCGCAGAATTGGTGAAGGGCTTGACCTCCCTCCAGCTCGAATTTCATTTCGGGAATCCGGAGTCCCCCAAGAACCTCGGATTGAGCGAGGATGATCGAAAGCTTGCGCTCCAGTTTGAGGAATTCAGGCTCTCGGAAGCGATTGATTTCGATTGAGCGCTTCCTTCTCTTTACCCCCTTCTCCCCCAGAACGATATGACGAGTGAATCCCCGTACTCCCGTGGCTCGCGCACGCGCTCCATCGCGACCGCAGCCGGTGCTCTCCTTTGGCTCTGCGCCACCGCCTTCGGCGTCAACTTCAGCGCGGAGAGCGGATTTTATGATATGCCTTTCTCTCTGGAGCTGACATCAGACTCCGCTGGGGGAACGGTCCTCTACACCCTCGACGGAAGCGACCCCGCGGATCCGGATGCCCCGGTGCAGACCTATAGCGGCCCCATTCTGATCAACCGCTCGACGGTTGTGCAGGCCCGCCTTGCCGATGCCCCTGCCTCGGTCGAACGCGTCACACGATCATTCATCTTTCCGCATCTGGTCGCCACACAGGGCAATGATCAGTCGTCGAGGAACTTTCCCGATGTCTGGAAGACCGCCGATGGCATCCCCTACGAACCATCGCACACCAACCACCCAGCCATTCCCGGTTACGAGCGCGATGCCGTATATGGTGTCGATCCGCGGGTCGTCGCGGCGCATCCCGCTTTCATCGAGGATATCCAGACCCTTCCTGCCTTATCCCTTGTGATGGCACCCGATCACTTGTTCAGCGCCGAGCAGGGGATCTATGCCAATTCGAGCGTAAAAAGCTGGTACCAGCCTGCCAGTATTGAATGGATTGAAGTCGATGGATCGGTGAACTTTCAGGCCCTTTCCGGCGCTCGCGTGATGGGTGACTTCAGCCGCCGTGAGGATGTCACCGTCAAACACGGGTTTCTCATCAAGTTCGCCCGTACTTTCGGTGCGCCGCGGATGATTCCGAATACGATTTTCCCTGATTCACAGGCCCCACGTATTGAGCGGATCGCCCTGCGCTCGGTCCACGGAGACAACTGGATGAAGGATGCCGATGGCCGAAATTCCACGCTCCTCCGCGACGAATTTGCCAACAAGACCTTCAAGGCCATGGGCCATATCAGCGTTTCCGGCCGTTTCGTGAACCTCTACATTAACGGCGTCTACTGGGGTGTCTTTCAGGCGACCGAGCGTCCCGATGAAGCTTTCTACGAACAGTCCACGGCCATCAACACAAGCCAGTGGGATGTGATGAAGGGCATCATCTTTGAAGATGGATGGACGATCCCCGAAGACCTGACGCTCGGCGAAGGCCGCAACGGCGAACTCATCTCGGGGAATACCGACTCCTGGGATGAGCTGTTTGCCCTCGCCGCCAGTATCAGCGGAACGGCTACAAACGAACAATACGATGCCATCGCCGAGTACCTCGATATCGAGAACTTCATCGACTATATGATTCTCAATATGTACGCGGTGAACTATGACTGGCCGCAGAAGAACTGGTATGCGGCCTCGGTTCGCTCAAATGAAGGAGGACCCCCCGAACGAAAATGGATTTTCGTTCCCTGGGATACGGAATCCGCTTTCAACCTGCACTTTCAGTCCATCAACCCGGGTAATTTTTCGAACCCTCGCTTCAACAAGGGGCCCGCCCTGCTTTGGCGGCCGCTGTGGCGGAACGCTGAATTCAGGATGGACTTCGCCGATCGCGTGAAGAAGCACTACTTCAATGGCGGTGCTCTCAGCGCGACGGCGGCCACCGCTCGCTTTGTCAGTTTGGGCAATGAGATTGAGCGCGCTATTGTCGGTGAGCTGGCGCGTTGGGCCTATTGGAAGCGCCCGAGTACGACCCACACCCGCGAAACGCATTGGGGTGCCGTTACCCGGCGGTTGCGTAACGAATACTTTCCCCAGCGAACGGGCTCTTCCCTGGACCAACTGCGGGGGCTGCAACTCTACCCGACCGTGGACGCCCCGGAGGTCAATATTGCCGCCGGTGCCGTGGAGCGGAACACAGTCCTTCAGTTGAGCGCCTCCGGGGGCACAACCTATTACACCACTGACGGGATCGACCCCCGGATGCGGGGCGGCGATGTATCGCCTTCGGCAGTCGCCTATACCGCAGGCCAAGGCCTGCCGCCGTTGCAGATCACGACCACCCTCAAAGCCCGTAATCAATTTCGGGGGCAGTGGAGTGCACTTACCGAGGCCAGGTACACCATCAGTGGACACGAGCCACCGTGGGAGCTCATTGACACCGTTTTTGGCACCTATAACGACCTTGGCGGCGGGTCCATCGAGGTGCCATGGTTCGGCGGAACCCCGATCGAAGTGGCCGGTTACCCTTGGGTTCGCCACGCCTCGCACCATTGGCTTTATGTGCTGGGTGAGGCAGACAACCTCTGGGTCTACGACGTTGCTCAGAGAGCGTGGTGGTGGACGAATCGCACGGTCTATCCTTTCCTTTACAGCTATAAGGATAACGCCTGGAGGTACTTTTTCAGCCGCACAATCAACGGCCGCTTCTTCTACGACTTCGCAACGGACGACATTCTCATGGAACCCTAGATCTCCGGGTGGCCCTTGTGGTTTTGGGACATGCACCGGGATCGAGTAGGACGCAACTATAGGATCAGAATGCAGGGTATTCTGGATAGCATCGTGCCATCCAATTGCTTCTATGTCACCTTCCGAAAACAATATCTGTAGCTTGGTATATCGGGCCCTGCCCACCCGTCTTCCCTTAAATCCAGCAGACGGCAATTCAACTCCCGAAAGAGGGCGATAACCTTCTCGATACGGGTCCCGAACATTTCCATCTGACCGCCGGTTTCTTCCCGGTAATGGAGTGGCTTGGTTTCCATTTCGAGATCTGGGAGTTGGAAGAGACAGATTCCTCCCGGTCGCAAGACGCGGACGAATTCCCTGAGATAGCTCTGTGCAAACTCTTGCGGCATGTGTTGGAGAACGATGTAGCTGTAGCAGAGATCGAAGGTTTCAGATTCGAACAAGGAGAGATCCTCCCGGCAGTTCTCGATGAATACGCAGCGTTCTCCATGGCGGTTCCAGCGTTTGGCCCCTGCGATCATCGAGGTTGAAATGTCAACGCCCACCACTGTGCCGAAGTGCTCCGCCAGCCCTTGGGTGAGCCTTCCCAAGCCACATCCAAAATCAAGCGCCTGACCGAATCTCACCGGGATACACAAAGACTCCAACAGATTCACCGCTTCCAGGGCATTCTCTCTTCCAGTTCGGAAAAACTCGTCAGGATCCCATTGGTTTCCTTTCTTGGATTCATCTGTGAGAACTGCCCACATAGGATCGTCTGCGCCAGTCGATCCCAGTTCTTCTTGAGTAGGTCAAAATTTGTATCCATTCAGAATACACTATGGAACGCAGGCAGACCCTATTAGTTGCGCATCTTTTCTTCAACCTTCAGCAAATGCCTATCCTTAAGCATCTGGATGATCTCGTAGCTGCGGTTCCCTCGATCGAGGCGTGTGGGCTCTCAATTTCTCTTCGTTACCAACCATGAGCCCTCTCCTTGCAACGGGGCTCCTTCAATGGATTGTGTTGGCGGCAAGCATTGCCCTGCATGAATACGGCCATGCAAAATCAGCCGACCTGCTGGGCGATGACACCCCGAGGCGGCAGGGGAGGGTGACGCTGAATCCCTTCAACCACCTTGATCCGATCGGGACCGGCCTGATTCCGCTCTTCAATATCCTGGCCCCCATCTTCATGGGCATGCGACCCTTTGCCATGATTGGGTGGGGGCGGCCGGTCATGATTAATTTGCAGAACTTTCCGGTTCAAACGCGAACGCGAGACCATCTCCTTTCGGTGGCGGCCGGACCGTTGATGAATGTCCTCATCGCCTTGATCTCGGCTATCTTGATGGGCGTTGTGACACCGTTTGTCCCGGCTACCCTTCGGTTGTTCGAGATCGCCATCTTCATCAATGCGACGCTGATCATTTTCAATCTCCTGCCGATTCCGCCCCTTGATGGCTCTCACTTCGCCCGCTATATCTTCCGGATTCCAGAGGAAACGTATGCCCGCATGGCCATGCCAGGAATTATCCTCTTGCTCGTCCTGATCAATATCCCCGCGTTTCGCTTCCTCCTCGGCGGCATCATCCACGCCGTCGCGACGCCCTTCTTTCTTCTCGCTTCAGTGATTTTCCGCCTTGTCGTGTAAAGCTGACCAGCCTCAGGCAGAGCGGGCTTGCGGGAGGGGGATCCGTCGGTTTCGATGAGCCGCTTATGGATATTGCATTCCAGCCGGCTACCCTGATTGACAAGGCCTTGCGGAACGCCGCGCTCGACGTGGAAGGGCTCGGTCCCGATTTCAATCCGCAGGTCCGTCCCGCTGATCCCCGCTTTGGAGACTTCCAGGCGAACGGCGTTTTACCGCATGCCAAGACGGTTCGCGCCAACCCGCGGGCTTTGGGCGCGGCCCTCCTCGAAGCCTTGCACGCCCGGGGCGAGCTGTCACCGGAATGGGTGACTGTCGAACTCGCCGGGCCGGGTTTTATCAATTTTCGCCTGACGGATGGGTTCCTTTCCGAGTGGATAAAGCGATTCGCGGGGGCGAAGGACTTTCAATCGGGCGCATCCGCCCTGCGCAAGGGACGGAAGATCATCATCGACTACCCCAGTGCAAACACCGCCAAGCAAGCGCATATCGGGCACCTCCGCCCGATGGTGATCGGTGAGAGCATTGCTCGGCTCCTCGATTTTTGTGGAGCCAACCTGATCCGTGATAATCATATAGGTGATTGGGGAACGAACTTCGGAACGCTCATCATGATCATCAAGCGGAAAGGGATCGAGTTGCCGACCGACGGGGAGGAAGCTCTCATTCTTCTGGATTCGCTTTACAAGGAGGGGAGTGCCCTCGAACGGGAGCAGCCGGAGATCCGCGACGAGTCGCGCAATGAGCTCGTCAAGCTTCAGCAGGGCGATCCGGAGAACACCCGCCTTTGGCAGCGCATTGTCGATCTCTCTAATGTCGCCTTCGAGAAGATCTTCGATCAATTGGATGTCCACATCGATGTAACCCTCGGGGAATCTTTCTATCGCGACAAAGTTGAGCGGGTCTATAAGGAGCTCGAAACCATTGGGCTGGCGGAGGTGAGCGATGGGGCCCTGGTCGTCTGGCACGATGAGGTTCCGAGGTTCTCCCGTGATAATGAGCGCCCGTTCCCGTTCTCAATCCGTAAGCGCGATGGGGCGAGCAACTACGGATCAACCGACCTGGCGACGGTGTTGTATCGGCTGGAAGAACTCGATGCCGATGAGATTATATATCTCACCGATTCCCGCCAGCAGGATCATTTTGAGCAATTGTTTCTCACGACAGAAAAATGGTTTGAGAAAAAAGACTATCGTTTGCCAATATTACGTCACGTTTGGTTTGGCGCTATCCTTGGCGAGGACAAGCGCCCATTGAAGACCAAGTCCGGCGAATCCGTAAAACTCCAGGCACTTCTCGATGAGGCGCGCAGCCGGGCATTGGCGGTTGTAACTGAGAAGAACCCCGATCTTCCGCCCGAAGAACGCGAAGCCATCGCCGAAGCCGTGGGGATTGGAGCTGTCAAGTATGCTGACTTGTCCTCCAACCGCACAAGCGACTATGTCTTCAGCTGGGATAAGCTTCTCAATTTTGAGGGGAATACGGCTCCATACCTCCTCTATGCAGTCGCGCGGATCCACAGTATCTTTCGCCGGGCTGAGTTGAATCCCGGTGAAGGTCTGGAAGGGGCCTCGGGCATTGAAACGGATCCGGAACGAGCCCTTGCCCGGAGGTTGGTCGGCTTTGGCAGTGTTCTCGAAAGCGTTCTCGATGATCTGCGGCCGCACGTGCTGTGCACTTACCTCTACGATCTCGCGGGGGATTTCAGCGGTTTTTACAATGCGGACAAGGTCATGGTCGATGACTCAGCGGTGCGCGCGCGCCGTCTCATCCTGTGTGCCCGCACCCTTTTGGTTCTGGAGACGGGGCTACATCTCCTCGGCCTACGCACGCTGGAGCGGATGTAGGGCTGAGCCGAAGCTTCTTCAACGGGGACTGGTCGCGATTCCGCTTCCTGCCTCCGTGGCGGGAGTGGGTTCCACGGGCAGGATACACCGAAAAGTCGTTCCTTGGCCGACGGTGCTCTCGCATTCAATCCGCCCGCCCATCATGTCGGTCAGGCGCTTCACGATGAAGAGGCCAAGTCCGTGGCTACTTTCGGCGGCGGTCGGGCGGTTTGAGAGCCGACCATATTTCGTAAACAGCTTCTTCTTGTCCTCCGGGGTGATGCCCGGTCCTTCATCGGCGACTTCGATGCGGTAGGTTGTGGCGTCGTGGAGGACTCGGACGGAGACGGACTTGCCGGGGGGAGAAAACTTCAGTGCATTTGAGACCAGGTTATCGAGCGCCTGGGTGATGCCAAAAGCGTTTAGACGAGCGGGCAGAGCCTCCGCTTCGCTCTGGATGCTCAGCTGGATTTGCTTGGCTCGGGCGGCCATTTCGTGAGCGGCCGTCGTCGTCTCAACCAGCTCGATCAGGTCGAGGTTGTCCGGCTGCAGGCTTTGTGAGCCAATCTCGATGGCGTTGAGGTCCAGAAGCTTCTGGATGAGCTCGAACATCCTGTCCGAGGTATCGTGGATCTGCGCGGAAAGATCACGTGTGGCGTCGGGATCATCACAGCTCTCCGTCAGAATGAACTGGGCCAGGGCCCGAATGGCATTGAGCGGATTTTTCAGATCGTGCACCACCAGTTGCAGGAAATCGTTCTTCTCGCGGATGACCGCCTGGAGGCGTGCATTGGTTTCCGCCAGATCATCGCGATGATCCTCCAGCGCGCGGTTCAGGGCTGCCAAGGTGTTTCGCTCATGGGTCGCTCGGTCCGCTTCTTTTCGGGCCGCCTCGAGTTCATAGGCCACCCGCAACCGCTCGAACTGGGTCTGTGCCTCCCGGCGGGTGTAAGCGGCGAGGAGCGCGTGTGCCTTTCTCAGGTGGTAGAGTGCTTGGTCTGCCCGCCCTTCCTTTTCATGAATCTCGCTCAGGAGTACGTGGGCCTGCTCTTCAATATCAGGGCGCTGGTGCTCGTTGGCGGCTGCGAGGACATGTTCGAGAATCAGAATTCCTCGTGCCGTGCTCCGCCATGGCTGCGGGCACTGTGTCAGAAAACGCCCCCAGCGCAGGTGCCCCGGCAGGCTTGTCCACCCGCCCCGGTTTGCCTCAAGAAGGCGCTCATATTCGGTGAAGCAATCGGCCGCCTCTGCCCATTGCCCGGACTTTGCAAAGTAGTGACCGTAGGACGCCAGCATGTCGCTGAGCAAGGCCGGCATTTTTTGGTCGCGCACAAGGGAAATGGCTTCGGCCATGTGAGCGATGGCCTGCACAAGGTCGCCCATGCGATCAAAATTGCCCGCCAGGTTGGCATGGGATTTTGACGCACCGATCCGGTCATCCGATGCCCGCTGAATCTCCAGACTCCTCAAATGGAAGTCGTTTGATTCCGCGATACTGCCCCGGTTGCCATAAAGGGTCCCGAGGTTGCCCAGCGTACGGGCCTGCCCGTCAAGGTCTTTACAAGATATCTGGAGGGTGAGGGCGCGCTGGAAGTGTCGCAGGGCTTGCGCGTGGTCCGTGAGGATCAGGTAGGCCCCGCCAAGGTTCGCGCAGGCGTCGCTGATCAAGTTAGGCAACTCCCATCGCTCCCCGCTCAGAAGGGCTTCGTGAAGGTGGGGCAGGGCTCGGGCTGGCTGGTCATCGGCCAGCAACACCACCCCGCGCAGGCGGATCGAGGTGCCATGCGCCAGTCGGATCCGCTGCAGGATGACCCCCACCTCCTCCGGTTCCATCTTTTCGACCCAGCGAAGAATGGCTTCCGAACGGCGCAAGGCCTCTACCAGCTTCTCACGAGCGAGACCAGGGTTCGAGTGGGAAAGCGCAAGGATCTCGTTCTGGAGGGACTCGATTCCGGCAAGTTCAGCGTGAACCGTGGCTTCATCGAAGCGCGACGCGACAGACAGCATTTGTGGCGATCTTGGCTCCTTCACGGAATTGTGCAAATCTGAAAGCATATTTTGCTATTGGTTAATGAAATGTTACCTTGCATTCGCTCTTGGCCTGCCTGTGCATTGACTTGTGCTATGGGCAGCTCGAGAAATAGAGTTATTTTTCATTGCTTTGAGAGGTCCCCTTGCGTAGAACCTCCTGCTTCTAATAAAGAAGATAGCTCCGCTGTTTGGGGGGTTGCCCTTGTGAGGGTCGATTTAAAACAATTCACATGCAGACCGTTTTTATCATAGAGGATGACACCCTTCTGTCCGATCTGCTTTGCGATCTGATTGGGAGCGAAGAGGACCTGAAGGTCGTCGGGACCAGCGGCGACGGAGCCGAGGGCTTGGAACGGTGCCTGGAGATCAAGCCCGATATTCTTATTTGCGACGTCAAACTTCCAGGGCTGAATGGAATCGAGATCGTCCAGCGGCTCAAACAGGATCGGCCGGCCATCAAGACCTTGGTTTTGAGCGCCATTCTCAATTTGGGCTCCATCAAGCGCGTTCTTATGACCAAAGCGGATGGAATTCTCGAGAAGTCGGCCGGCCTTGATGAGATGAGAAAGGCCCTGCGATCTGTCGCTGAGGGCAATTGCTATTACAGTGCGGACGTCATCAAACGGATGCCCGAGCTATTGATGGCCTCCGAGAATGATGGCAGTCTTGAGGCGTTGACGTCCCGTGAGCGGGAGATCCTCCAGTTGATTGCCGAGGGGTACACGACCAAGGAAATTGCCGCCAAGCTGAAGATCAGCACGCGTACGGCAGATGTTCACCGCAGCCATATCATGCAGAAGCTCAGCGTCCACAATGTCGCGGGTCTCACGCGGGCCGCGATTGCGTTTGGGCTGGTTGATACGCCGCGGGTTTGATCCCGAAAGGGAACGGGCAAGCGAATCATCATCTGGATGAGGATCCAGACCGGGCCCCAAACCCATTGGGGGCTTCATCATGAGACGTGTTGATCCCAATTTCCAATGCGAGGTCAACCAGGCGCTTTGCAGCTATGGAGCCATGGGTTATCGGCCCGTGAGCCGTTACCGCCATTCATGCTTGGGGTATCGCCCGCGCAGCTCCTTTTTCACGGCGGCATAGCTGGTTTCCCAAAAGGCATCCAGGTCGGCAGTAATTTGCACAGGCCTCCGGTTGGGGGCCAAGAGCTGTATTTTGGGCCGCACCCGACCCTCAGCGATAGCCAGAGACGCATGGGATGTGTCGTAAAGTTGCTGAACGGTTGCAGACAGTAGGGCGCTGCCACCGGAATACTCCAGCCGGGCGCGGCCTCCCTTCGCTAATTCGAGTCGTTCGGGGGCCAGGCGGTCGACCTCGGAATTCAAGCCGGCTGGCAGCCAATCCCGGAGATGGGGCCAGACATCCCGATCCTTGAGTTCACGATAAGACCGCGCTCCGTGACAGATCTGTTCCAGGAGAAAACGGCGTTCCCCCCTTCCGATTTCCGTGAAACCATAGTCCGCACACACGGCAGCGAGGAAATTTACCCGTGCAATCCAGTTTTCGACACCGTCATTCCAGTTCTTCAGATTGCATTCACCCCGCTCGATCGAATCGGCAAATAACTGCGCCGCCACCTCGGGGTCGGGCTCGCCCACTTCCCGTTCTTCCAAAACGAGGTCGCGGAAGACAACCCGATTCACGGCTACCGCCCGACGTGTTGACGGATCGAGGCAGGTTTCCATTCGGTCCGAGAAGGCTTCGGGGAACAGGTTCTCCAGCCAGGCACGTTCGATCTTTGTGTTTCCACTTAGTAACAAACTGACAGCGGATCCTTTCTGGCGCTCTTGCACTTCTGTCGAAACCAGTAAGGTAGCGTCATGAACGGTGCTGTGCCGTGCGAGTTCACCTCGACGCCCGTGAACAAGGTCACACCGGAGGGATCCTCGGTCCCGGCGCCGGGCGACGCCGTCTGAAAAGGCCAGGAGAATGCATTCGCGAAGGGCCTGGTCCGTTTCGGCTGCCGCTGGCGGTTCATCCGAGTGCTGGCCGAGCCTGGCTTCGGTGGCGAGGCGGAGCAGTTGCTTCGCGACGTCTCCGGCGGTGCGGGCACGTTGGGCATGGAGACCCCACTGGCGGGCAAAATCGTGGTTGAAGCCATTGCTTCGAAGGGCTTCCCAAGCGTTCAATTCCAAAAACAAATCGGAGGTCACGCCCGATGATCTCAGGATAGATTCTTCTCGTTCCAGCTCCCGACGCCGATCCGTAAGCGGGAGAATCAGGGAACGCTCCTGACAGAGCGCAGCCATCAAAGCCCCGATCTGAAGGCATCCACGCTCGTCGGCGGCCAAAAGGAGTCTCGACCATCGGGGATGAAGGGGAAAGCGCGCCATCAAGCGCCCCAAGGGAGTGACGGCTTCCGCAGCTGGCTCAATGGCTCCAAGATCCCGGAGCAGCCTCAGTGCCCGCTCCCACGAATCCGGTGGGGGGGGCTCCACCCAAGGGAAGGTCTCCAGCTCCTGCCGGTTGAGTAAGCAAGCCAACAGAAGGGTTGGTTCCGCCAGATCCAGCCGCGCGATCTCAGGAGAAATCTGCGCCGGACGGTGCGCATGATCGGTCTCTGTCCACAAGCGCACACAGATACCGGGGCCTGTGCGGCCCGCTCGCCCCGCCCGCTGATCGGCCGAGGCCTGACTTATCTTCCCGACCAGCAAGGTATTGATGCCCCGCGCCGGTTCAAAAGACAGAACCCGCGCCAAACCGCTGTCGATCACGGCCCGCACGCCCTCGATGGTAAGGGACGTTTCGGCGACGTTGGTTGTCACGATGATCTTTCGCCTTTCACCACCCCGAATAGCGGCGTCCTGCTGCTCTGGTGGCAGCTCCCCATAAAGGGCGTGCAGCTCGAATTTGCGTGCTTCTGGCAGGGCGCGAAGCGCTTCCAGCGTCCGGCGGATTTCATAGACCCCCGGCATGAAGATCAGGACGTGCCCTTCTTCCAGCTCCGGCTCCAGCTGACGGAAGGCCCGCGCCGCCTGGTCCCACACTGGAATTTCCCGCTTCAGCTCTCCCGCCTTTACGAACCGGATGGCCACCGGAAACGTGCGCCCCTCGGCCCGCAGCGTGGCACACGGATTCAGGTGCCCGGCCAGCGCCTCAACGTCCAAGGTGGCTGACATGACTCCCAGAATCAGATCCGGACGCGTCGTTTTCTGCAGCTTCAGGGCTAAAGCCAGCGACAGGTCCCCGTCGAGGTGGCGCTCATGAAACTCGTCGAAGAGCAAGGCACCAATGCCATCGAGGTTCCCCGAGGTCATCAGGCGCCGCAAGAGTAACCCTTCGGTGACGTAAAGGATGCGGGTTTCCTTGCTTGAGCGGTTGTCGAAGCGCACGTTATAGCCAACGACCTCACCGAGGGGAGATTCCAGTTCCTGACTGACCCGTCGTGCCAGCATCCGGGCGGCAACCCGTCGAGGCTGAAGAACAACGATTGAGCCATGAACCTGCTCAGGCATCTTCAGCAGCATCTGCGGAATTCGGGTGGATTTTCCGCTGCCGGTGGGTGCGGCGAGGAGAAACCGTCGATGATGCTGCACGGCGGCGTGCAAGGCGGGTTCCAGGGAGTCGATCGGCAGAGGCTCTCGGCGAGGCATCGCTCCAACCAAGCGGAAGCCGAGCTTGGAGAACAAGCTTGAATGTTCTTTGAAGGTTGGCCTGGGGCCACCCCCACCCTCGGGGCGTCACATCTCGGTGGTTGAGGGAAGAGACGCACGGTCTATGTTGAACAGATGCGGCGTTTTCGACAGCTGTTCAGGGAACTGGATCAGGCGCATAATCCAGTGCAGAAGGTGGCGGGGCTGAAGCGCTACCTGAGTGAGGCACCGGCTGTGGACGCGGCCTGGGCTCTCTGGGCTTTGCTCGGCAACCCGCTTTCAATCGGGATTCAGCCTCGTGCTTTGAGCGAGTGGACGGCGGCGCTGACTGGCCTTCCCTCATGGCTGATCCATGCCTGCAACAAGCGAACGGGCGATGCGATTGAGGCGAGTGCCTTCCTGATTCCTTTTACCGGGTCCGGTTTGAACGAGCCGCTGGGACAGTTTATCGAGTCGCACTTGATGCCCTTGAGCGACTGGGACGAGGGGATTCAGTTTCAGCTCCTGCGAAAGCTGTGGGCGCGAGCGGACCCGGAAGAGGGCGAGATCATACTTTACCTGCTGAGCGGGCGGCTTCCATTCGAGGTTTCAGAGTGCTTGGTGGTGCAGGCGCTCGCAGAGCTGACGGGCCTTGAGGTAACGATCATGGCCTATCGGCTGGCCTCTTGCTGGAGCCCAACAGCGGAGAACTTTCATAAGCTCTGCCAAGCCGTGACAGCCGCAGAGAGGCGGGTCCTGCCGTATCCCTTTCACCCGGTGGAAAGGTTTTGCGAAAGGCACCTGGTCCTGTCACCGGCGACCGATTGGGTTGTGGATTGGGTGCGGGGTGGACTCCGCCTTCAGTTGGTCCGGCGGACAAATGAGGTTCTGTTGTGGTCGTGTGCGGGCGAGTTGGTAACCGCGGCCTTTCCTGAGCTTTCGCAGGCGGGGGAGCGGCTCCCTGACGGAACCGTCCTGGAAGGCGAATTGGTGCTTGGGTTGGCGGGGCGGCGGCTCGGTCTGGATGCTCTTCAGAAGCGAATGCGGGAAAGGCGGTTGCCCAAGCCCCGGCAGTCCAAGCCGCCGACGGATGTCATTTTCTACGCCTTCGACTGCCTGGAATGGGAGGGGCAGGATGTGCGGGAGGAGCCACTCTCGGCCAGACGAAAGCTGCTCAAGACGGCTGTGCCCAACCACAAATCGGCAGGGAGTCTGAGCCTCGCGTGGCCTCTGCGGGTTTCTTCTGAAGCCGATATCCATGGGCGTTGGCGGGAGGCGCGAAGCCAATCAGCCGTAGGGTTGTTCATCCGGCGATCAAACTCGGTGTATGGCGGGGTGGAAGTGTCCAACCGGTGGTTTGACTGGCGGGCGGAGCCCTTGTGGGCCCGTTTGGTCCTGGTTTACGCCGAAGTGGGCGAGGTCGATGTCTCGAAGGCTTTTTCCAGTTATACCCTTGCGGCGTGGGAGGGCGGGAAGCTGGTTTCTGTCGGCCATGTCTGTGGGGGGCTATCGGAAACGGAACAACCTGAGCTGGATGCCTGGATTGGGGCGAACACCCTCGTGCGTCGGGGACCCACTCGCACCGTGCCGCCCTCTCAGGTCTTCGAAGTCGCTTTTGACGGGATCGGAGCATCCCCTCGACGGAGATCGGGCACGGTATGGCGGGGTGCGAGGATGGTGCGTTGGCTGCGGGATGCGGATATCTCGACCGCCGATACAGCGAAGGCCCTCCGGGCGCTCATTCCCACCCTCTAGACTTTCCGCGGTCCCTGGGCCTTGGGGTCTGCCGGAAGGAAGCACCGCATCAAAGGCCGACAGTTTCCTCGATGTGGAGGGCAAGCGGGGCTCCAGGCGTGCAATCGGCGCGCAACGCGGTGAAGCCCGAGCGCTTCTCGCGGTAGAGAGGCCAGAGGATGCTCCGGTCGGTTTCCGGAATAGGCAATGGATCAATCTCGGAGAGAGGGACGAAGCGAAAGGCACCTTCGGCTATGGGGGGCGGAAGGACGTCGATCGTCTTGCGGCAGGTGAAAGCAAACATCAGCCAGTGGACGCGCGCCTCGTAATTCTTCTCCGCGATCATGGCAAACAGATGCAGGTCGTCATCCTCCAGCTGAAGGCCAATCTCTTCCTCTGTCTCGCGGCGGGCCGCTTCATGGGGCGACTCCCCGCAGCCGGTTTCGAGCTTACCGCCGATCGGGCTCCAGAGGCCGATATTTGGCGAACGGAGACGCTCCATCAGGAGGACGTCGCCAGCGGAGTTGGTCACATAAACGAGGACGCTTATCTTGTGGGGTCGGGTATTGCTTGTGGCGGAGGAAGGCACAGATCAAAGCGTTCAAGTCAAACAGCCGGGGTCAAGACGTTGCTTTCCAGAATGATGTTAAGCAAAGAGTCCATCTGTAATACGGTATCATTTTTACGTTGATAGATCGCAAATTAGTTGTATCTCGAATCAGCCATGGCTTGCGAAGGCTCTTCGCGTTTACGATCTCTGCTACTGTATATGGCTTCTGTCCTGTTTGTCCCGCTGCTTCACGGGACGGTCTCGGTCGTCGGCGTAAGCTTTTCCTGGGCCCAAGCTCCGGGAGTGGAGGGAGACTGGCTGGAATTTGAAATCGAGCTTCGCGAGGAATCCGGGACGGGTTCCAGCGAATCCCCTGAACGCTTCAGTTCACATGTGGAGGTTTCTTTGAAGGTCAGCTTCAGAGAGGCCCAGCAGGGTGCGAACGATTTTTCGTTCTACGAAGCATCGGCAAAGCTTGTGGCTCTGGAATCGGGGAAAAGAGCGCGGATTTATTTCTACCTGCCGCCTGAAATTGTCCGGCGGGATCGCCTTTCCCGAGAACCCTTCGCCTGGCTTGTAAGCCTTTCGGTCGGTGGCCAGCCACAACCGAATGAGCCCTCTCAGTATTCTCGTTCTTTGGCAGATTCGACCGTGGCGCGAAGTTTCCTTTCGCGCGTCGCCGCAGAAGGACCAGCAAATGATGGAATCCTCCTGCCTATCTATCTGACGCCTTTCTACCAGCGTGAAAGTGGACGACTCCGATCGCTGCCGTCCTTTGTCCGGGAGGATTCTGGCCGGAGCAATACGCGAAAGGAGGCCTTTTGAAACAAAGGTATCGGGATGTCCTGTATGCGGGCGAGGATCTGGTGGGATGGGCGCGCCTCAGGGAAGCGAAGGCGGGCTTCCAGATTGAGGGTTGGGTTTCAGCTCCGTTAGCGGTCGCCCCCGACTCAGTGGAGATATACATGGCTGAGCTGGTGAGCGCTCTGTCGAACTTGGATCTTCCTGTCCAGGCTGGGCGGAAGAGGGTGGGAGTCCTCGCTCCCGCTATGCCGCTTTTCTCCAAGGTTATCGTTCTCCCGCGTGTAGCCGACAGAAGAAGGCGAGCCACCCTCACTCATGAAGTCGCTGAGGCGTTGCCATACCCGCTTCATGCGGCCCTTTACGCGACGGCGGAAGTCGGTGGTGACGAACTGGAGGAGTACATTGCGCTGGTGGCGGTGCCACGGGAATGGCCGGAGCGGATTTGTTCCACTCTCGCAAGAATGGGGTTCTCTGTCGCGGCGTTGGCGACCCTGCCGGGCGGCCTTTGGCAGCTCACGAGACAGGAGTCGACAAAGGGCAATGCTCTTTGGGTGGATGCCGGACTTCGCCAAACCCATCTGGTTGGATCCTCGCTCCTTCGAAGTGTCCCGTTGGGAACGCTCGCTCATGATTACGCTTTCGATGCCTATGTCCCGCGGTTGGGCCGTGAGGTAAACAAGGTCCTGAAGAGCCTCGCTGAAGCGGGCACCGGGCCACCCGACCATGTATGCCTTACGGGTGTCGCACGGCGGCAGATACCGGATCTGGCGGAACGCCTCGAGCGGCATCTTGGGCTTCCAGTAATGAGGCCTGTCGATGAACAGACAGACGATCTTAATAATGAAAGCAATTTCGCAAAAGCACAGATGCAGCTATTGGGATCCGTTCTGGCGGGCTCGGGGGATGACAGGCTCCAGCTCAATCTTCTGCCAGAAAAGATGCAGCGGCAAATCGTTCTCAGGAAGGCCCTTCCGGCGGCATCGGCCACCGCGGCCATGTTGTTGCTTTCTGCCGGTATCTTCTATGGACGCACCTCACTGGATGAAATTCATCAACAAGAGCTTCTCGACACGCTTCAAAACGCTTACATTCCCCTTGTTGCCGGGCTGAATGAGATGGATGCGCTTGTCCAGGACGCCGAACAGCTCGCTGCTTCGATTCGGTCGGTTACTGGCTTGTCGGGGCAGAAGGATGAATGGATCCGGCTTTTGACCTCTCTTCAGAGCACGCTCGTCGAGGTTGAAGATGTATGGATTGATGGTCTTTCCCTTCGTCAGATCGATGAGCCCGTCCCGTTGCCCTTTTTCCCGGAGTCCGAGCCGTCCCCGGAGCGTGCATTGGAGCTCATCCTTTCGGGGCGGATGATTGATCGGGATAATCCCGTACAGCGCGTCAGTGCCCGGATGCGCGCCCGGGTAGCGAACCTGGCTGAGCGTCTGGAGGGTGGGCCCGCCACACTAACGGTCAGCCACCGGCGCTTTGACACGAGCCAACCGGGCATTCTTCGTTTTGAGTTGTCGCTGATCCTTCGGGGAGGCACCGCCCAGTGATTCTGAAGCTGCTTATACGGGATCCAGCTGGCTTGGCCTTGGTTGTCATTCCGTTTGTTGCTGCTGCGGTCTTGCTGCTGCTGGGCTCAACAAAAGCTTTCCGGGTGCGGGTTCTTGAGGGTGAAGTTGCCTCCCGGCGACATAGCTTCGTGGCGGCGTGGAAAGCCGATCCAGCCCCGACGACAGAGAACCTCGTGGCTATTCGGAATCAGGTCGACCACCTCCGGGATCAATTGAATCGAGCCCTCACGCCTTTTTTTGGTGACGAGTCGGAACGGGTTCGAGATCGGCCCCAGGTCGAGCCGGAAGACCTGTTCTTTGAGATCATCGACTATACGGAGCGTGTTTCGATGCTGGCGACCGATCGGAAGATTCGATTCTCAAGCGATTTGAAGTTCGGATTTGGGGACATTGTCCGGGACGGGCGTATCCCTCTTGAAGGGCTTTCGGCCGCCCGACGCAGCGAAACGATAGGGACTTTGCAGAGTCAACTGCGGCTGCTCGAACACCTTATGGAACTCTTGCTGACGGCTTGTCCTGACCGGGTGGTGAACATCCGTCGGGCGGTCTATGCGGAGGATGAGAGGCAGCATTGGAGACGTGAGGCGGAGGTCTTTGTGGATGAATCGTTTGGCAGCCGAAAACTCCCGGACTGGCTCACCGTCACTTCAGTCGAGATCACCTTTGAGGGGCAGACAGGTGTATTGAGATCTGTCCTGAACAGCATGGTTGATCTGAAGATCGCTGCAATTCCTCGGGAATTGAAAGTCGAGCCGGTCACTGAAGCGTCCATTGGGGCTCCATCTCGGAGGAATCGTCGGCCCGTAGGTGTGGGCTCCGGTCCGTTCGATGGTGTCTCGGTCGGGAATTCGGCAAGCCTTGATAATCGAGAAAAAGAGCTCATTCCCATCATTGATCAAAATGTCTCCCAATTCTGTCTTTTAATCGACTTGTATGAGGTTCAATCGTCGGCAATGAACCAAGAAAATCTCGATCCGGTGGAGGTGTATCGATGAACGGGTGGAGACCTCTCTCGCTGGCAATCAGCACAATACTCTGTCTATGGGCTGTTCTTTGGGCGATGAGGGAACAAGCCGAAGTAAGGGTTCCGGATCCACCCGTGGTTCAGGTATGGAGCCCGCCGGCCTCCGTTCGTGCGGCGTTGCCTGCCCCTTCCCTGACAAAATGGCTGGAGCCCCCGAGTCAGTCCAGTGGTCCCGCCTGGATCTTCGATGTCTTTACGCCCCCGATTATCTTCTTTCATTCAGAGGACCAGGCCTTCGAGCTCACGCCCCCTGTGCGCAGGGGTGCACCGGACGTATTCGAGCTCACGCCTCTTCAGTTTGAGAGAGCCGTCTATCGGTTGCAGTATGCAGCTCATGTCGGGGATGAAGGGCGTTACGTCATAGAGGTCCGGGACGTGGAGGGGAATCAGTGGGTTCGGGGCCGCGTGGGACAGAGTCTCCAGGGGCTGGATGCGAGAATTGTCAGCTTCGATGCCCAACGTCAGCTGACGGCTGACGAGGCATCCGGGAGGGAGATCACCGCTATCAACCGGATTCGTCTTGTTCTTTACGACGAACGACTTGAAACGCAGCTAACGCTTGGGCAGGGCACGCGCTTCTCGGATCAGTGGAGCGTCGTCTGCGAGCATCCCGGCGGCACTCAAACATTGTCAATGGGAGAGGATTTCAGCTGTGCCCGAGCAGCCTATCGTATTCGGGAAATGGATACAGTTACCGGTCGGGTCCGGATTGAACGGGATCCAGGGGACACTGGCGAACCTGAAGTCCGGTTGTTCGAGCTGAAGCCGGTGACCGCAGTCGATTCACTCAACCATCTTCATCAATGAGCTGTCCTCTTTGTATCAGAATTTTCATCACAGGCGTTGTCCTTGCCGGACCAGGACTGATTGCCTCTCAGATTGAGGCGGATCGACTTGCCATGATGGCGGATGCCCACCGGGCCCGTGAGGCGGGCGACTTCAGCAGCGCAGAAGTGCTGCTATCTGATCTTCTGAAGCTGGCCCCCCATGATCGAGATCTTCGGGCATTGCTCGAGAGCGTGCGGAATGAGATCGAGTCGGCGCCGCCCGCGCCCGCTCAGCCGCTCGAAGACCTGGATCAATTGGTGGAGGCGGAGAGTGAGCGGCTGCAAACGCGGCACCGGAAAAATAGCGAGGTTGAAGGGGCCGGAGGATCGGTGGAGGACCAGGCTGCCGACCTTGCGACGGATCAGGGTGCGCAAGGGCAGGACCGTTTGAGCGTTCTGCTAACGAAGGCGCGGGCCCAGCTCAGGGCGGGGGATCTGGAAGGGGCTCGAATGAGTTGCATCGAAGCTGAGCTGCGTGATTCCAGCAATGCCGAGGTGAAGCGCCTGCAGACAGAGATTGCCCGCCAGGCCAGGGAAATCAGTGAGCTTGATCGCCTTGAGACGCGGGAACGGATGCTCGATGAAGTGGCGCGCAGTTGGCAGCGGCCACAGGTTTTCGATCGTGATTTCACTGCCCACGCCATGGTTGAAGACCGGGGCCTGCAGGAGAAACTTCGGGAGATCATGGTCCCTCGCGTAAGCTTCTCCGGGGTTCCGCTCAGCCGGGTTATCGATACCCTATCGGCCTTGTCTGAAGAATACGATAAGGCCGGTGTCGGGGTAAACATGGTCTTGATCGACCCGTCCAGGCGCGATCCTCAGGTGTCAATAAACCTGCGGGGGTTGTCCTTGAGCCGGGTGATCGACTTTATCGTCGAGTCGGTGGGGTTTGAATACGATGTGCAGAGCGATGCCGTCGTCGTGCGCCAGGGGCAGGGTCCGACGACGCGATTGGAGACGGAATTCTTTCCGATCAGCCGCTCGACCATCATCCGCTTGACGGGGCTTGGCGCAGCGGAAGAGCGAAGCGGGAGTGGCCTGTCGGATCCTTTTGCACCGGCTTCCACCTCGGCCGGGGTATCGATTCCAGTCAGCGAGGAGGAGGTCGCTCTGCGAAACTTTCTCCAGCGGGCGGGCGTGCCTTTTGATTCTGTTGAAGGAGGCAACCTGGCCCTTGCCGATGGGCAGTTGATCGTCACGCAGACGCCCCGGAACATGGAACGTGTGCGCAACATTCTGCGTCGATACAGTGAGGTGAAACAGGTCGAGATCGAAACACGGTTCCTCGAGGTTCAGCAGGGGGCGCTGGAGGAGCTCGGCTTCAACTGGTCAGTCGCAACGGGAGGTTACCCGCTCTTTGACCCGAACACAGGAAATCCCGTCATCGGCGCGGATGGGAAACACCGTCGAGGCCACCGGAATCAGATCACCACCCAGGGACGCCAATTGAGTGATCCGCTGACGGTGTCGGGTATCGATAGTGCCGTATCGGTTATTCTTCCGGACGCAGTTGATGGCGGAGGCGCGGTGGGTTCGACCGGCCGGGAACTTATCTTTCCACAAGGGGCTCCCGTTCTTCCGAATCATGTGGATCTTGGTTCAGCGGCGGGCAATCTTGCCAGATTGTCCGGAGTTATCGGAACCGCGCAGGTCGACCTGATCATCCGGGCATTGGAACGTGAGACGGGCAATGACCTCATGAGTGCCCCGAAGGTGACGGTCCTTTCCGGAAAGACGGCTCATATAACGGTTGCGCAGGAATTGCGGTACCCGAGCAGCTATGACCGGGTCGATGCTCAGGTCGGGCGGGGGGATTCGGCTGCCGGTTCAGCCGGAGTGGCGATCACTGCCGGAACGCCGCAGCACTTTACGATGCGGAATGTCGGGGTTGAAATGGAAGTAACGCCAACCGTGGAGGACGACAATGCCATTAGCCTTCTTCTCGAACCGCGTGTCACGGAGTTTGAGGGGTTTGTCGAGTATGGGGGCACCTCGGTGGCCATTGCCTCCAACACGACGGTCACTGTGCCGAGCGGCTTCTACCAGCCGATCTTCAGTGTCCGGCGGGTGAGAACCGAGGTCACGATCTGGGATGGTGCCACCGTGGTCATGGGCGGGCTGACGCGGGAACAGGCTGTTTCGATTCATGACAAAGTCCCAATCCTCGGGGATATTCCATTGCTCGGGCGCCTCTTCCGTAGTGTCGGGGAGAGCACGCAGAAGCGGAATCTTCTGATTTTTGTGTCTGCCAACCTCATCAGCCCAGGTGGGTCTCCGGCCCGTCAGAGACTGGGTGCAAGCGATGCCGGGTCTCTTTTCCAGAACCCGGTTTTCGTCACTCCCGGTGGAGCCGTGACGCGGGAACCCGTCGAGGCGAGGTAGGCAATGCTCACGAAAAGATCTATTCTTGTAGCGACTCTGTGGGTACAGATAGGCTTGGGCGAGACGTCCTTGCAGGCGGTTGAAGAAACCTATTTGACGGGCTTTGAGAATGTCACGAAGGGAGCCTACGCGGCTGCTAACGTCGATCTCGATGGCCTCACTTGGAAGATGGAGAACGTGCTCATCGGCCGCCAGGCTTCGGATAACAAGAATGGCAATGCGTCAGCCCGTTTTGCCCTCCGCGAAGATGGACCGGGTATAATGACTTTGGTGGATGACATGCCAGGAGGGATCGGAGTGCTCGGTTTCCATGTCGGGAGATTCGGCACCCACGAGACTCCGGTTCCCTTTGTCGTGGAATCTTCAACCGATGAGGGTCTCAACTGGGTGCCGGAAGGCGGCCGATTTGAGGCGCATGGCACCCCTCAACTCACTGCCGTTAGGCTTAACCTGCAGATTGATTCACCTGTGCGCATCCGTTTTCGGGCGTTGGCCGACAACCCTTCTGCGCAGGGGAGCTTCAATCTGGATGACATCGTGATCTCATCTTTTGATGTGGCTCGATTGAAGCCGGCCCCGACGCGTCACGTGGAAGACCTCCGTGGTGCGTGGGGTGGAGAATCGGAGATTCGGATTTCGTGGGCTGACGTGATGGATGATCCCGCCCCGCGAGGTTATCTTGTGCAGGTGAGGGCGGAGGCACCCCCGGCGCTGCCACAGGATGGATGGGAATTTCCATTCGACGACGATTTAACCGACGGCATGGCCGCGGTCCTTGTTGCCGCCGGAGAGCAATATGCCGCTTTCCGGGGTGCACAGGAGAGGACACGCTATATCGCAACCGTCGTTCCCTACACCAACCGCGGAAGGCATATCGCCTATTTCACCGGGGAGAGCCCTTCGTCCACCTCGGTTGAGGTTCCCGGCGTGCTCTTTCGTGACGCTCTCGATACGCTGGATGCATGGGATGTGATTTCACTTGGGGGCGGGCGTGAATGGGCTTCAACCGGAAAGGAGGCGGTGGCCAACGCGCTGGGCAGCGCGGGACCAGCAGACGATTGGTTGATTTCGCGAGGAATTCAAATGGATCCGAGCCAGAGCCCCGTGCTGCGTTTCAAGGCCCTGTCACAATTCCACGATCCAGGGATGGATCCCGCTTTGAGCGTGCTCGTGTCCCAAAATTTCATTGGTTCGGGAAATCCTCTTGAGGCGGATTGGATCGAGCTCCTTCCTCCGCTTCCGATGGCAAATTCAAACACCTGGATGGTCTGTGGTCCGGTGGACTTGAGTCGCTTTCACCCTGGGGTTATCCACCTGGCCTTCCGCTATCGATCGAGCGGTCGTGGCGCATCCGATACAGAATTGTGGGCCTTGAGGGATGTGGAGATTTTAGAGGCCTCCGGGTTGGAGGCCCTTCCCTATGCTGTGGCCGAAGTTGAGCCGGGGTTTCTGGAGGTGGATGGGCGCTCGGCCTGGCTGAATCTTCAGCTTTCAAAGCCGCTCGCAGCGCCGGTCTATTTGACGATCCGGAGTCGGGATGTCGGCCTGGTTCCCCACCCAGGCGAGCTTGTTCTCCCGGCCAATACGACTCAGGGGTTCATCGCTCTTGCGCCCGCTTCCGGTGTGCTTCTGGAGGCACCCCAGCCGGTTACCCTCGATGTTCGTGGGCACCAGGTTAGCGGTGGAACAATAACGATTGAGGTGAGGCCAGCCCCGGAGCGATGGATTGAGTTGACCTTGGATCGATCGGAAGTGGAGCAAGGCGATGGGGAAGGAGCAGCTTTTCTGACGATTCTTTTTTCGGAAGCACCGCCGGCTTATCCTTGGGGCGTGCGGTTGGGTTCCGATCATGAAGAACGGATCGAGCTTCCGGAGTCAGTGTTGCTCAGCAGCGGTCTAAGTGTCCAAGTGCCTGTAAACACGATCAGAACATATCAAAGTAATACGGAAGCTGAGATAAGGATCACAGCGATAGCTGATCGATTTGACAGCGGAAGTGCCCTCCTCCGCATTTGGCCGTTGGGTAATAAGAACGATGTGGCGATCTCAATAGAGATTGTGCCTTCGGTTTTGATGGAGGGTTTTGTCGGGTATGGATCGATTTCGATAGACCGGCCGATTGATCGGGGCTTGTGGGTCGGGCTTTCGACGTCGGATCCCGATCAAGTGACGGTGCCGGATGGGGTCATGTTACCCGCTGGTGCGAAGAGAGTGGACTTTGCCATAGAGGCCCGGGCTCATGGGGGTACTTTCGAATCCTCGGATGTAGCCATCCGGGCTGAAGCTGAAGGGGCCGCTGCTGCAACGACGATTTTGCACATCCGGCGGGAGGCTATCGAGCGGACTCTGGAACTTCGGGCCGCAGCGACTCGGGTCCATCCAGGAGATTCCATTCCGGTGACGCTTCACTTGCATCCTCCACTCAGGAGATCGGGGAAGGCGATTCTCCGGACTTCCAGTTCGGCGATCGTCGTTCCCGAAGACGTTTGGCTGGAAGCAGATCGTGTTGAGATCGATTTCCGGGCGAGGGCAGTGAGTGAACTGGAGTTTCGACCGGACCAAGACGTTCTGCTTACAGCGGAAGTGGAAGGGTATCCGGTAGCGGAACTAACCTTCGTTTTGAGGAGTCCTGCACCGCAGGCTTTCTTTGCTTCGCCGGTTTCGGGGGAGGTCTATGCCGTGGGCGAACGCATTCCTGTTGTCTTAACCGTCGCTGGGCCTATCGGTTCGGTTTCCAGAATTCAACTGTGGGCCAACGAAGAGACCGTAGAAGAATGGGAGGCCCCGCCTTTTGAAACCACCTTGACTGTCGATCAATTGGGTTCGGTCAGCCTTGCAGGCCTGATTGTAGATCCGGTGTCTCGTGAACACCCGATTTTGCCCGTTGAAGTGGTTATTGCTTTTGATCCGATTCGAAGCGATCTGGATTTTGTTCGGCAAATTTATGTGGATATGCTGGGTCGCGTGCCGACAGAGATGGAAGAAAGGGAGCATCTGGAGCGCCTGCGTGGGGGCACGTCCCGGGAAGGGGTTGTCCGTGTTCTTTATGAAGGGCCTGAGTTTCAGAGGGTGCGCTCCGGTGTAGCCATTTTATGGTTACTGCTCGGTGAGATGCCGATATGGCAGGCGTTCTTCGAAGGGCTGTTCAGTTTCGAGGAGCCCTTTGGGGATGACGCGCCGGATGGGTCGCCGGAAGGTTTCCTGGGGGCAACTTCATCCGATCTTTTGAGGATGGCTTATTCTATTCTCCATGAGACATCAGAAGTGGAAGAGCGCATTGGGCGGTTCGGCGATGAGTTGAAGGATCGCCACTTTTTCGAATGGGTCTGGCAGCATCGGCACGGTGTCTTACCGACGGCTCAGCAGGTTGTGCAGGCGACGCATCGGATGCAGGTCTTCCGCAATGAACGTGATCCGGAGATGGGCGACCTGGAGGAACGAGCCTATGGTTGGGCAAGGCTGGCTCTGGCATTACTGGAGGAGGAAGTGATCGACGGCTTGGATGTGATTTATGCCCCGCCGAATCGGGACTGGGTGAAGATTTTGGATACAGTCTCCCTTTGGATGACGCTGTGGCGTGGTGATGCAGAGCTCAGGGTGCCGGCTTACGTCGGTTCGGCAGACGAGGCGTTGTCCTGGGGTGCCAAATCATTGGATGTGCGCCTGCGGGAACTCTTGGGGCACCCCAATTTCTGGGATCGCTTTGGTTATTCTTGGCTGGGGTCCTCCCGCGATGAGATGTCAGACTGGCGAGATTCGGACTGGTTTGGTTGGTTCTACTACAACGGGGGGTGTTACCCTTGGATCGCGCACCTGGAGCATGGGTGGATCTATGCGGGCGGGGACGACCGGGCGGGGGATGGCATCTGGTTGTTCGATAGCCCCCTCGGGTGGAGTTGGACAAGCCGGAAGGCTTACCCATGGATCTTCCAAAGTGAATCGGCCGACTGGCTGTTCTTTGCGCGGGACAACTTTCCGCCCAGATGGTTCTACAGTCTTGGGCAGGAACGCTGGATAAGTTATTGAGATTGAGGCATTGTTACAGGATCGGCTCACCCTGGAGCGTCTGGGCTCCGGGATAGCGCGCGACCCAGGTCTCCACGCGCTGGCAAAAGTGCCCGGTCTGGGCCTGGGCTGCGCCTGTCAACCGAATGGGATCGGCCACCAGAGCCTCCAGCGTATCGCGTGGGATTCCAAGGCGGGAATCTTCTGCTATGCGATCAAACAGGTCGTTAACGGTTCCGCCTGATGATTGAAGGGCCTTGGCCGCGGCCACAGCATGTTCCTTGATCGCTTCGTGTGCCGTTTCCCGGCCGACGCCGCGTTTAACGGCCTCCATGAGAATGGTTGTGGTGGCGAGGAAGGGGAGGGTCACGCGTGTCTCGGCTTCGATTCGGGCGGGAAAGAACTCCATCCCTTCGAGGACGCTCAGGAGGGTTTCCAGAAGGCCGTCAAGAGCGAGAAAGGCATCGGGAAGCATGACGCGCCGAACGACGGAGCAGGCCACATCGCCTTCATTCCATTGATCGCCGGCCAAGCCGGAAGCCATCGTCAGGTAACCTTTCAGGATGGTATGAAATCCGCCGATGCGTTCGGAGCTGCGGGCGTTCATCTTGTGGGGCATGGCGCTGGAACCGACCTGACCCTTGGCAAAGCCCTCGGTGGCCAGGCCTTGGCCAGCCATAAGCCGAAGGGTTTTGGCAAAATCGGCCGGTGCGCTCCCGAGGGCGACCAAGGTGCTGACCACCATAAGGTCGAGGCTGCGCGGATAGACTTGCCCGACGGTCTCCAGACCCGCGGGCAGGCCAAGATGTGCCAACACCCGTGATTCAATGGCTGCCACCTGTTCGGTGTTGCCTTCTGTCAGCGTCAGCAAATCGAGCTGTGTCCCCACAGCACCCTTGAGCCCGCGGACGGGATAGCGTTGGAGGAGGGCTTCCGCTTGTTCCAGGGTGAGGAGCCACTCTTCACCAAACATGGCCAGTCTCTTCCCTGCAGTGGTCGCCTGAGCCGGAACATTGTGCGTCCTGGCTGTCAGCGGAAGATCCGCATACTCGGCCGCCCGCTTGGCCAGAAGGTGGAGGGCGGCGACGCTCTTTTCGATGATCAGAGTGAGGGCGCGGTAGACCTGAAGTTGCTCGACGTTCTCGGTGAGGTCGCGGGAGGTCATCCCTTTATGTATATGTTCCTGACCAGCCAAGGCATTGAATGATTCCAGACGGGCTTTGACGTCATGCCGGGTCTCGCGCTCCCGGGCGGCAATGTCTTCCAAATCGATCGTCTCCTTGGCACCCTCGTAGGCGGCAATGGCTTCGGCTGGCACGGGCAGTCCGGCGTCGCGCTGGGCCTGAAGGACCGCTATCCAGAGCTCGCGTTCGAGCAGAATCTTGCCTCGGGGGGACCAGATGCGCTTTTGGGCCGCCGAGGCATAGCGATCGGCGAGAACATTAGGGAAAGAATCACTCATTGAAGGCGAAGCTATAGGGGAAGTGCCCCCGAATGCTAGGGAAAAGGCTGTTAACCAAGGCAACGTAGAGCCGTTTCACGCATGACGGCTTCCTGCTCATTGGGGCGATCGAGCACTGCCTTAAAGGCTGTGAGGAAGTGATGCTGAAATTCGATCAACTGCCTTAGCGAAAGCCGCGACAGCGGGGCGGCCAGGCGGCTGAGGTACCAGGGATTCTGGGTGAAGAGGTTAAAGCTTCCTTTCTCGCTCTCTCCCTTGAAGGCTTGGCCGTGGCGGCGCTGCGCTTGTTCGAGACTGCTCTGCGAGATACGGGGTCCGAGCGCCCGGGCATCCATCAGGGCCTTCATTTGTATCATGAGGCGATTCCTGTTCTGCAGAGACGTGATCATGGGTCGGGAGTGGTAACCGAGGAAGAAGTGGCGGTGGATGGCATCCAGAGTCCACGGTAGATCGAGGGCATAGAAGGCTTCGACGGTTTCAAAAAAATCGCCTTCGCCAAAGGTCGGGACGAGCTCAATGACGTGTTGCTCCGTAAGCGCACCCCCCTCGGCCCCCAGATAGGTCGCCAATTTGCGCACTTCTTCGAGGGCCAGGCGCGGGTTTCCTTGAATGCGCGCCAGCAGGGCATCGGCCGCCCCAGCTTGAAAGCGGCAACCGAGCGCTTCGGCTTCGGCCTGCATCATTCCGGCGAGCGCCCCGGAATTGTCCTTTGCCTCAATCAGCTCCACGTC
>CAYOIB010000037.1:0-25285 GCA_964403935.1 uncultured Puniceicoccaceae bacterium
CGATCAATCGGCCGATAGATGTTCGGTCGTTCCAATTCCAAGCCCCACCGCCCACCCCATTGAATCTTTGGCAAGACCCGCTACAGGGAAGGCGGCCACCAGTAACCGTGTTTGCCAAAATATGGACGAGTGGGATCTTCCGAATTAAAGGCTGGCCCCACGTCTCGAGAAGCAACGCTCGGATCAATCCCCCACACCTTGGGTAAGAAGAACTGGCTCCTTATCCCGGTTCCCCGAAGCTGAAGATCCTGCCGCGGCCATTTATTCCATGCGGATCAGTTGCCAGTACTTCGGTGTCGCCCGCGTCGCTTAGCTTCGCGCCATCATCCTCACCCGCCTGCCCACCATGAACAATCAGGACACCCTCAGTCCCCTCCTGCCTGACCGCAGGAAGGACTCCTCGTCCCAATAACATACGATCCGACCCCGTCTGTTGCATCAATACCCCGCCAACAGGAACGATCGCCGGACGCTCATATTTGATCAGCCCTGAGAAAATGGACCCGGATTCTCACTTTAACGGGATACTTCACATTGTGCCCCACCACCGCTATTAAAAAAGCGCCGGACCCCTGAAGGTCCGGCGCTCATAAATCAGTCAATCTAATTGTCGCTTACGACTAGAACCTGTAAGCGACGGTCAGGCGCCAGGTCCGGGGATCATTGATCCCGAAGGCACCACCGGTGTTCACTCGCTTGTCGAGGAGGTTATTGATGTTGAGGGAAATCTCCATCGTATCATTTTCGCCAATCCACTTTGGCGAGAAGGTGTAGCGGATCAAACCGCGATACAGAATATACGAAGGTGCCTTGTAACCAAAGTTTACCCGATTCGCGTGAACAAAGCTTGAAGACTGATAATTGGCACCAAGACCGAAGGAAAACCCTTCGAGTGGACCTTCCGTGACATCGTAACGGTTCCAAATCCCCACCTGCCATGCGGGGACATGGATAAGAGCGGTGTGCTCACGGCGGTGATACTCGGGTTTCTCAAGTCCAAGGGTTTCCCAATTTTCGATCTCCCATCCGGAGCGAGGTCTCCAACCACCATGAGTCGCATCGGCAACCCTGTAATCTGTATCCTCTGCCTCCCCCTGAACTGCATACTCTCTCCAGTAGGTGATGTACTGGTCTTCCATCACAGGCGTGACATCAATAAAGCTGTCACTCTCCGGATCGTAGGCATATTCTCGGATTTCAGGATCCTGAATGTAAAGAGACTTATGCGGATAAGGGGCATCTATGCTCTCCGTAAAGGGCGCTCGATCTCGACGACCATAGAAAGTTCCATCATCGGGCGTCTTGACCTTACGTGTCCACAAATTGGACACACTCAGATTGATCGTCCAGTTTGGCTTGGGCGTGATCATCACATCAAGCTCAACACCTTCGACGGCGTGAACCCCTGCATTGGTGTAAATCGTAGGTGTGTAGTCGATGCCTCTATTCAGCCATTGCTGAGTTACATCGTTCTCAAGACTCGTTTGACGCACAATCATATCCGATTTCTCAACATTAAATATCGAGAACGATCCATTAATAAGACTATCTCGAAAGTCGGTCTTCACACCCACTTCCCAACCACGTCCACTTTCGTTTGTAATCTGTTTCAGCGGTACTACATCGTGGCGACCAGCAACGGTTGGGCTGGGATCATCACGATCTCCCGGCAGCACATAAGAAGCCGTCTGCGCGATACTGGAGCTAATCGGAGAGAAGCTCTCTGCATAACTTGCGTAGAGGGTGAAGTCACGAAGATCACCTGGCAGACGGTATGTCACCCCAACCATTGGGGCATAATCCTTCAATGTTGCATTCCCCGTACGCTGTTCTTCACGACGGATCGAAGCCATTACATTCAAGTCAGAGCGCAAATAAGACCCCCGATACGTAAAACCGTATCCCCGCTGCGTCTGGGACCTATAGTGCTCCCAAGTATCAGGGAAGACCGCCCAATCTCGCATATTAGGAGGTGAATCAACGAACAGATCGATGAGGCCACCTTCAGGTCGGAATGGAGCAGTGTCTCCGATCATTGTGTATCCGGGTAGCGTCCATACCGCTTGCGTTCCCCGAGTTCCTGCTTCGCCAAGAAACAGATCTCCGACTCGATCAGGATTAAGCTGGGGATGCGTTCCGGGGTTTTGAGCAGGATCATAAAATTTATCACTCCGATATTCGACAGTGCCCATGAAGATATGCTGCGATCGATCCAACTGCAGTGTATAAGCGAGATCGGCTGAATGCGTAAAATACTTATTAAAGAAGACATTTGAAGCTGCTCCTGAAAGAACGGCTCCGCCCCCCAGCGCTGCGGTCAAGCTAGAGACTGTCGCACCCTGCAACGACTGCCCAATGCGGAGACTTGATCCATCCATTTGTGGATCTGAATTGAACTGGCGCACCCGATAATATTCGTTCTCCAGATAATTGAAGCCATAGCGGAAGTTCACGTTCTCGACGATCCGCCAAGTAAACTCAGCATTGGCAATATGGGACTCAGCGTGCTCAAAAGCTCCCGGACCGTTGGGATTGTATTGCTCACCGAGCGGATAGAAATATTCCTTGTAAGGGTGCTCAATTTCATCCCCTAAACCGGATTCAATCCACTTCTGTGCGGTCCATCCTCGACGGTTTGAACGCGCACTTTCAATGGATTTAATGCTATTTATTGCGCCAATATCGCCGTTGCCGGATCCACTCCTTAACATTGGAAACTGATAAGCAGAGGCGACATCTTGCTGATAGAGGGGAAAACGTGATTGATCTATATTGTCCCTGTTCGGGTGATCCTCCCAGCGAGGATTCTGCGGATAGCGATAAACATGACCATCATCAACGGCATAGCGGCTTGCTGGATCGATGTAACGGATGGACTCGTTATAAACGTTGTACAGCGGGGATCCAGGGAGACCCAATCGATTGCGGTCGGCGTCATCATATGCGTATTCACGCTGATACCCATAAGATTTACCTTTGTTCAGATAGTAATCCCGGTAGAAATTTTCGTTGCCAACCAACGCGGTATTATTGCCCCCGGTCCGGAACCAATCATCATACTCATAGGAGACATAAACAGACATTCCTGGTCTTGGCTGCCAGGTGACCGAGGCCAGAAGGTATTTACGGTCATCCGAGACGTAATCCTTCCAGCTGTCGGCATCCGTCTTTGAGGCGATAACCCGGTAAGCAACTTTATCCTTAATAATCGGACCGGTCGTATCGATCAGCGCCTTCTTATAATCGTCGCTCCCGTAAGTTAAACGGATCTCATTATACGGGGTCATGAGAGGGCGTTTGACAATGTAGTTGATAATCCCGCCCGGCTGATTCATGCCGTAGAAGATGGATACCGGTCCCTTGACCACTTCAACGCGATCAACCCCGTCCATGTTGGAGCCATAATATTTCTTGAAGCCATCGCGAAGGTAGAAATCACTCTGAAATCCGCGAACGATCAACCCTTGACCGCGCACAGCTTCGTCCGGAAGGGTATTCACCGACGAGGTAAAGGCGAAGGCATCGGTGAGGTTTTCGATACCAGTATCGCGCATGAATTCCTCAGCGACCACTTGAATGGCGATGGGGGTCTGCTCGATCGGGATATTGAGGCGGTTGGCTGTGACCGCCGTGGTCCGGCGGTAGCCGCGTTCCTGAACGTCGACAACGAAGTCCGGCAAGACATAGAAGTCTTCGTCATCCTGGGCAAAAGCCGGAGCTGTTGGGAGGATGGGGGTGGATAGAAGGGCACAGGTCAACAAGTGACTGAACCATTTTGAACGCCTGGATCTGGTCATAGTCTATGGTTTAAAGGTGGGGCTAAAGTTGAACACAGGGGATGGGAAGAACCAAGAGACGGGTTTGGCAAGCCCATGCCTTGAATATCTTCATTGGGAGGGGTTTGGCATCGGTGGTCGAAGATGTCAAAGAAATATGTTGCCCGGATTGAGCCCGTAATCGGCTTGGGCAGGAGCGGCAATGGCCTGTCTGCGCAGGGTGCTTGACCTGTTGACGGGGTTTCTGCACAAGGCTGGCACATGTTAGAGACAAACGGTGAGCTCTTTCCCGTGATCGATGGCAAGCCCGGGGATTCTCCCGAATTGCGCTTTGCCACTGAGATACGGCGATTCCAGGAATTGGGGACAGCCACGAAAGAGGCCCTTCTTGAAGGGCCGGGACGCGCGCCCGTCCGAACGTTCACCAATGAATTCTGGACGGCCAAGCAGCGGGCGGGGCACAGCCTCCATGAAGTCTCCTACCGGGCCTGCTTCAAGCCGCAGTTGCCGAAGTTTTTTATTGAGCGGCTTTCCGAGCCGGGCGACACCATCTATGATCCATTTATGGGCCGGGGAACAACCCTTCTGGAAGCAGCGTTCCTCGGGCGCATCCCGATGGGGTGCGATATCAGCCCCCTTGGACAGATTTTCTCCGAGCCGCGCCTCGCCCCGCCAGAGCTCTCTGAGGTGGCGGAACGACTGGAGATAATCGATTGGAAGAGGGCGCATTCGGAAGATCTGAGGGAAGACTTACACGCCTTCTACCACCCGCAGACCCTTGAAGAGCTTGGGGCGCTGAGGCGGCACCTGCTGTCGCAAACGAAGCTTGATCCCGTCGACTCCTGGATACGGATGGTGGCGACAAACCGACTTACGGGACACTCGCCCGGATTCTTTTCAGTTTACAGCCTTCCACCCAACCAGGCCGTTACTATAGAACGCCAACTCAAAATCAACGCCCAGCGGAACCAGATTCCTCCCTTGCGGGATGTGAAAGCGATCATCCTGAAGAAGTCCCGCCAGCTGCTGGGACGCCTGACACCAGAAGAACGGGAGCGCCTCCACGGTGCGGCACAGAAAGCCAGGCTTCTGATCGCATCTTCAGACAACACCCCTGAAATACCCCGTTGCTCCGTCCAGCTCGTGGTCACCTCCCCACCCTTCCTCAAGGTGGTGGACTACAAGGCGGATAACTGGCTGCGTTGCTGGTTCAATGGCATTGACGCGGCGGCCATCCCAGTCTGGCAAAGCAATCGGCTCGAGCAGTGGCAAACGCGGATGGGCGGAACCTTTCGAGAGCTAAAGCGCATTCTCAAACCCGGCGGCTGGATCGCATTTGAGGTGGGAGAGGTCCTGAAGGGCAGCCTGAATCTCGAGGACGCAGTCATTCCGGTAGCGGAGAAGGCGGGCCTTGCCCCCGTGGCGGTTCTCGTGAACCAACAGGTCTTCACCAAAACCGCCAATTGCTGGGGTGTGAAGAACAACAGCGGGGGGACGAACTCGAACCGGATTGTTCTTCTGCGCAAGCCCCCATCAATGCGCGGCACCTGATCGCGCCTCATCAGACATGGCTTCCCTTTTGACGCTGACGGCAAATCCCCTGGCGGAATTCACCGGCACATATAAAACCGATACACCCGGGCAAACCCATCGAGCCTCCTCAGAACAATTTCAGGTTGGGGGCAAGGGGATCAATGTCGCACGGATGGCGCAGCGCCTGGGCCTGAAATCAATCGCGCTCTATCTCGCTGGAGGCATCCTGGGCGACTTGTGTGAAGAGTGGCTTGTCGGACAGCCTTTCCAGTCAAAGCGTATTCATGTGGGAACACCCACACGTTCGGGCTGGGTGGTCCGGACCGAGAGGGGTCCCGAAACAAGCTTCCTCGGTGAAGACCGTCCGGTCTCTCTGCGGAACTGGGAAAGAGCGACGGTACAGGCAGTCCAGGCGAAAGCCAACACCCTCGCGCTCTGCGGCAGCATACCCGGCTGGACGGAGGATCATGCCCGTCTGCTCGAAGAAACCTGGTTCCGTGGAGGAAACGGCCGCACGTGCTACCTCGACACCTACGGCGCTCCGTTAAGAAGCCTTTCGCGTCTACCATGGGCGGCGATCAAGATCAACCGGGATGAACTCGCTCCCCTGCGCCCACCGTCATTGCCGCCTGAAGCGCCGGTGCACGCCATTCTTCCCCAGCTCGCGGAGGCTTCCCAAGCTCGCCTCTGGATTATCACGGATGGTGCCAAGCCCGTCTCGGTTTTCTCAAAAGCGGAGGGTTACCTTGAGATCGAGCCGCCTGCAGTGAAGGCTGTCTCCCCCACCGGTTCGGGCGATGTCTTTCTGGCAGCGTTCATCCACGCACAAACGGGGGGGAAGGATTTGCGTGAATCCGCCACCCGTGCCGCCGCCCTCGCCGCTGCCAACGCGGCACATCCCGGGGTGGCTGAGTTCGCCTTGGAGGCGGGGGCGCACCGGCTTTGATACGCCCTTTGGGGAGATGGATTCCGATTGCCTCCCACTCTGCTGAGTCGCAGCCTCAGCGCCTTTTGGATCCGTTGCTGCCGGCGAGACTTCCCAACATTCGGAAAAGCACTTCCGTGAGATGGCCCAGCGCCCTCAGGATGACTCACTGTCAAGCATCACATCCTGTCGCTTCATCTGATACAACTATGGCTCGTCCACTTCTATCTCTTCGCAATACCACCTATTCTCCCGGCGGGCCGCCGCTGCTGGACAACATCAGTCTGGAGATCTTTCCTCGTGAACGCGTCTGTCTCATCGGCAGAAACGGATCGGGTAAGACAACACTCCTCAAACTGCTCATGGGAGAACTGAAAGCCGATGCCGGGGAACGATTTCAGCCCGCGGCCGTACAGGTAGCGGCCTTGCCGCAGGATGTTCCGACCGATCTCGCGGGTTCGATTGAGCAGCTTCTGGAAGCAGGGGCCGAAGGTCTCCACCTCGCCGATTGGGAAGTCGACGCACGGATCCACCAGATTCTGGAAGAGATGGAACTGAGCCCCACGGCCTCCTACGCCGACCTCTCCATCGGGATGAAGCGCCGAGCCCTCCTTGGGCGCTGCCTCGTGCAGAAGCCCGATCTTCTACTCCTTGACGAGCCGACAAACCATCTGGACATTGAAGCCATCGCCTGGATGGAAAACTACCTTCTCAATAGTTTCAGCGGTGCCCTCCTCTTTATCACGCACGATCGCGCCTTCCTCCAAAGCCTCGCAACGCGAATCCTCGACCTCGACCGAGGAAATCTGACCAGCTGGGATTGCGATTACCGCACATACCTCGAGCGGAAGGAAGCATGGCTCGAAGGCGAAGCGCGTCAGGAGGCCATCTTCGACAAGAAGCTGGCCCAGGAGGAAGCTTGGTTGCGCCGCGGAATCAAGGCACGGCGAACCCGAAACGAAGGCCGCAAACGGGCCCTCATGGCCAAGCGGGAGGAGCGGAGCAAACGGCGCGAGCGCGAAGGCACAGCCCGCATGCAAATCGGGTCGGCCGGGCGATCCGGAGCCCTCGTCATCAATGTCCGGGACGTTTCCTTTGCCTACGATAACAAGCCCATCATCCAAGGACTGAACTTCGAAATCGAACGCGGGGCAAAAGTTGGAATCATCGGACCCAACGGGGCTGGAAAATCAACGCTTCTCCACCTCCTCCTCGGAGAACTTCAGCCCCAGGAAGGCACCATCACCCATGGAACAAAACTGCAGATTGCGTGGTTTGACCAGTTGCGCTCGCGGTTGAATGACGATGCCACGGTTCGCGATGCCGTCGCCGACGGACAGGAAACGGTGCAGATCAACGGCCAGAACAAGCACGTCGTCGGGTATCTGGAAGATTTTCTGTTTTCACGGGACCGGATTCGCGGGCCCGTGCGAAACCTTTCAGGAGGTGAACGCAATCGACTCCTCCTCGCACGCTTGTTCACTCAACCCTGCAACGTCCTGGTGATGGATGAACCCACCAATGACCTGGACATGGAAACCCTTGATCTCCTGGAGGATCTCCTGGTGGAATTCGACGGCACGCTCCTCGTCGTCAGCCATGACCGTGCCTTCCTTGATAATGTGGCGACCGACCTTCTCGTGATGGAGGGCAACGGACATGTCCTCCCGATTGCGGGCGGTTACGAGGATTACCAGCTCTACCGGAAGCGCCTCGTGCCACAACAAAGGCCTGCGCCGCCGCCCGCTTCGGCTCCCGTAGCCCAACGTCAACCCAAGGCTGCCAAGCTTCTAAACCGCGAACGGTGGGAACTTGAACGGCTTCCCCGCGAGATTGAGGCGTTGGAAGGCGAACAGGGGGCACTCACCGAAAAGCTGGGAAAACCTGAAACCTATCGGGACGACCCGGACTTCGTTCCCCGGGCCCGCCAGCGCCTCCACCAGATAGAGGAATCCATCCTTGAGAAATTCGCCCGGTGGGAAGCATTGGACCAGCGGCGAAAAGCCTTCGAAGGCGATGAGCCGTGAATCAGAACACAACCCAGCGTCGAAGTGGTACCCGGGGCGGGGGTCGAACCCGCACTTCCTCGCGGAAAACGGATTTTGAGTCCGTCGCGTCTGCCAATTCCGCCACCCGGGCAACGAAAGACTGGAAGCTCAACGAGGATTTCGCCGAGCGCAAGATTTTCTCATCGGACAAGAGGCAATCGTCCTCTCGACCGATGCACCTTCCCAAACTACATGGCGTCGATAATGGCGTCGCCGAAGGCAGAACAGCGGATCGGCTCCACGTCATCCATGAGGCGAGCCAAATCATAGGTCACCTGCTTTGAAGCAATGGCCGCCTCAATTCCCTTGATGACAAGATCCGCCGCCTCTTTCCAGCCAAGGTAGCGAAGCATCAATTCGCCCGACAGGATGACGGAGCCTGGGTTGACCTTGTCCTGGCCGGCGTACTTCGGGGCCGTGCCATGGGTCGCTTCAAAAATCGCTGCCCCCGAGGTGTAGTTGATGTTGCCACCGGGAGCGATTCCAATCCCGCCAACTTGAGCGGCGAGTGCATCCGAAATGTAGTCTCCATTCAAATTCAAGGTCGCCACCACATCATAATCGGCCGGGCGAGTCAGAATCTGCTGCAGAAAGGCGTCCGCGATGACATCCTTCACAATCACCCCGTTCGGGAGCTTCAGCCAGGGACCCCCATCGATCTCGACACCGCCGAACTCCTTCTTTGCCACTTCGTATCCCCAGTCCCGGAAGGCCCCTTCAGTGAACTTCATGATGTTCCCCTTGTGCACCAGCGTGACACTCTTCCGGCCTTCATCGAGTGCGTACTGAATGGCAGCCCGTACCAGCCGTGCCGTTCCTTCCTGCGAGACAGGCTTCAGGCCAAAGCCAGCCGTTTCAGGAAAGCGAACCTTCTTAAACTTTTCCGGAAACGTGCTCTGCAACCAATCACGAAGCTTCTGTGCGTCCCCCGTCCCCTGCTGGAACTCAATTCCTGCATAAATGTCTTCTGTATTCTCCCGAAAAATGACCATGTCCGTTGTTTCCGGGCGCTTGAGGGGGCTCATCACGCCTTGGAAATGCCGCACAGGACGCAGGCAGGTATACAGATCCAACTCCTGACGAAGGGCCACATTGAGCGAGCGGATGCCCTCTCCCACCGGCGTCGTCAACGGTCCCTTAATGCCGACAAGGTACTCGCGAAACGCCTTCAGGGTGTCTTCTGGAAGCCATTCATTGAAACGATTAAAGGCCTTTTCACCCGCAAACACTTCAAACCATACAAGCTTCTTCGAACCGCCATACGCCTTCTCTACAGCCGCATCAAAAACCCGTTGGGAAGCTGCCCAGATGTCAGGACCGATTCCGTCGCCCTCGATAAACGGGATCACTGGCTGATCCGGTACCTGCAGTTTTCCTTCTTCGACGCGGACTTTATCTCCCGCCGGTGGTGTGATATTCGTGTATGCCATAAGTGTTCTTTCCAACGTGTTGAAATGGATCAATGAGGGCCATTCGGAGAGACCCTGCAATGATTTTCTATATGGAGAAAGCACGCGCTCCGAGAAGCGGCGTGCTTTGAAATGTCGGAGTCGACCCTCCTGAGAAGGCGTTCCCAACCAGAGAACCGGAGAATTCACGCCCGCGTGTCCGGGCGGCGCTCCATCAAGGCTTCTCTATCCCTTCCGCCTTGTTGCCTTCTTCGCAGCGGATTTTCGGACAACAGCTTTCTTGCTCCCAGCCTTTTTCGCAGCTGTTTTCGGCGAGGCCTTCGTTGTAACAAGCTTCTTTGCAGTGGCTTTCCGGGCTGTTGCCTTCTTCGCGGCCGTTTTTTTGGTCACCTTCTTAGACGCTACTTTCCTGGAGACCGCCTTTTTTGCAGGTGCCTTTCTTGCCATAGACTTCTTCGTAGCGGATTTCGGCACCGTGGCCCTCTTCCCGGCGGTCTTCTTTGCCGCTGCTTTCCGCACCGTCTTCTTCACCGCTTTCGAGGCGGCCTTCTTCACCGCCGACTTCTTTGTCGCGACCTTCTTCACTGCCTTGCGGGTAGCGGATTTCCGGGTGGCAGCTTTTTTCGCAGTGGTTTTTTTACTTGGTGGCATGTTGGCTTCCTTTGCTTGGGTTCGTTTGGCTTCTGAGACAGGGGTTGCGATCATTGTTTCCAACGCCTCACGAATCAACAAAGCCATACTGACCTTTTCAACCTGAGAACGTTTTAGCAAATCAGCACGAACCGTATCCGGAAGGCGCACGGACAGCTGGTACCGGCCCACTCGCCGATTTGATATCTTCGAGAAGTCATGATTGCGCAAAGCTTCTTCAACCAGAATCGACATTGAAGGGCCCCCAAGCTGCATCTGCAGAGAGCGAACCTTCTCATAAAGTTGCTCATCAATTTCAAAGCTTAGAGGCGAAGTTGGAGAGTCGGTTTTCTTAGCCATAATGAATTTCAGATCTATATTCTGTAATGATGAGTCAACTACGATGAAATGCTGTCTAACCATTACTGTTGAGTTGACAATCCTTTTCTAACCACCGCCGGAACGGATTCAAGCCCCTTCGACAAAGGGCAAAGCTCAGCCCGGATATTTCGCTATTGAGATATCCCTCTCCAATCGCGTTTCAGAAGGTTTGGAATTCCGAAGGGGATGGTAGCCGAAAATCAGAATCCATTCCTTCAGGATCAAATACTGATTCTGGAAGATCGATCTCCATCGCTGCGGCAACCACCTCAAAACGCGTCCGATCCCGCGAATCTTCATTCGTTATATCAATACGACGAACGATCCATTGATCAGCTACGCGGCGGAAGGTGTCGGCGCGCATTGTCTTCACCACCTGCCCGGAGGGGCCGAGCACTTCCGCCTGCAGAAGCACATTGAAATCTTCATCGACGAGAATTCTCACGCCACTGATTGAGGCGTAGCGCGAATCATCCTCCGGCGGGTACATAAGAAAGTAGTGTGCCGGACGCCCTCTCAACCGATGCGAACCCTCATAGGCCCAGTCCTCCCAATGAATAAAAGGCATGAGGAGCTCGAAGGGGGTGAATGTCAGGCCTGGCGCCAAGGGCCGGAGCAGCAGATCCCCCTCAAGGGCGACCGGATCCGACTCACTCGCGGCATCCCGCATCCATGCCTGCGGATTCTCGCCATTCGAAAGGAGCAAGTCGAGAAGCGGTTCACCTCCATGTGAAAGCCGGATGCGGGTCTTGTGATACTGACCCCACCAATGGGCCCACATGCGTCCTTCATAGACGACGGTGGGGGCGCGCCGTGGCATGTGCCTCAAACGAAATTCAAAGCAGAACGGCGCCTCAATTCCACTCGTCCGAAACCGCTCCAGAAGCTGCCGTCCATCCGCCTCATTCAGCTGTGCGGGATGGGCCCTATTCGGAGGCGGGCGAAATCGCGGTTGAGCACCGGCAAAAGGTCCTGCGAAGCACCCCAAGACAAGCGCCAGGATCAAGAGTCGTTGCGTCGAAGTGCGGAGACATATAAGCATCCGCCCAGATGATCCTTCGTTGGGCTTCCCGTCAAGGAGCAGCCGTCATTCCGGCTACCCTACTCTGCTGTTTCTTCCGTGCCTTCGGTCGCCGGCACTTCTGTAGCGGGAGCAGGTGCTTCCGCTGCGGGGGCAGGCAACTCCAGTTCCCGCGCCTCCCCTGAGATCGCGGCAGGAGCTCCGAGGACAGGCAAATCTGCATCATCGACGCCAATATGGGTCTGGCGGAGGTAAAGGATATACACGAGCAGGGAAATCCCAAAGAAGGCGAAGGCACAGTAACGTGTCGCTTTGGTAAGGATATTCGAAGTCTCCGCCCCGAAAGCTGATTCAGCCGCTCCTCCACCGAAGGCTGAGCCCATCCCCGCATTGCTGTTCGCCCGTTGCATGAGAATGACGAGCACCATGAAGAGGCTGACAAGAATCAGCACGAAAGTGAGGAAAGTGATGAAAATCGATAGCATGATCGTTGACGGAAAAACGAAGACCGTGGCGACGCCCGTGGCGGACATCAAGCCGAAATCGAGCAAGGACGTAAATCTAACTGCGGGAAGCTTGACAGGAGGCAGGGCACGGGCTGTTTTGGGTGGTTTTTCACCGATCAAGAACCGGGTAACAACCACGAAACCATGCAACCGACCTTTCGACCTTCCAACCTGCGGCGCGCCCGCCGTCTCGGCTTCCGGGCCAAAATGCGCTCAAAGAGTGGCCGCAAAGTTATTCGCGCCCGTCGTGCCCATGGGCGCAAGCGCCTCGCGCTGATTGCTAAATAAGGATCCCGTCGATGCGGCTGCGACCGGCCCAACGGATCCGCCACACGCGTGAGATTGACGCGGTGCGCACCCAGGGCCGTGCCCGTGAGACCGGTCTTTTCAGGATTCAGGTTTGGACCAAGGCGACTTCGACCTCGGTTCAACCAAAGCGACGCCTTGTCGTCATCGCCTCACGGCGGGTCGGCAATGCCGTCCACCGAAACCGCTGCAAGCGCCTGCTGCGCGATGTCTTCCGCCGCCACCAGGATCACCTTCCTCACGTGTGTGATGTTGCCCTCATCGCCCGACGGCGCTTGGTGGACGCCACCTCCAAGGAGGTTGGGGAGACGTTTCTGCGAGCCCTCAACCGATTCGAAGGTCAGACTTCGAGACAGGGTCCCCACCATGCTGTCTCCGAAACGGAATAGTCCCGGCCGCTGGCTTTATCGCCTCCCGAGCCTGCTCGCAATCCTCTTGGTAAAAGGGTATCAGTACGGCGTCTCTCCTTTGATTCACCTCTTTTCGCCCGGTTGCGGGTGTCGATTTCTGCCTTCGTGCTCGGAGTTTGCGGTGGAAGCATTGGAGAATCACGGGCTGCTTCGCGGTGGTTGGTTGACCCTGCATCGACTGGCCCGGTGCCACCCCTGGGGAGGTTCCGGCTTCGATCCGGTCCCACCTGTCGCCCGCAACTCTGTTGCGGCCCACCCGCCTCATCATCCCCCTTGCCCTCCCGGCTGAATTCCCCTTCGGTCTTCGCCTTTCTGATCAGCCCAGTTTTCTCAAATGGACAAAAAGAATATCTTCATCGGCGTCCTTCTCCTTGTCAGCGCCTTCGGGATGATAATGTGGAACGAGGCTCGCGAACAAGAAGCGCAGGCGGCTCGTATGCGTCAGGCCCAACTGGATGCCCAGGCGCAAACTGAAGCCGAACGGCTCGGGAGCGAACTTTCCCAGGCGGAAATCAGACCCGGAGAATCCGGCAGCGTTCGCCCGCCTGCAATCGATACTCCGGAGGCGTTTTTCCAACGTCAGACAGAGGACGGCGTGCTGGAGCTCGATACAGATACAGATCAGGACGAGGCCAGATCCGAGCGCGACCCTGCACCCCTCATCACAATCGAAAACGCCTTCATCCGGGTGCACTTCAACGCTCGGGGCGGTGCCGTGGAATCGATTGAGCTTCTTGAATACCGGGAGGACCTCAATGACCCGTCTCCATTTGTCCTGAACCGCAATGCCCCTCAGCCTGCCCTCGCCATCGGCCGCGAGACACGCGCCGGCTTCACACCTTTCGCGCCGCGGTATACGGTAGCGGAACAATCCGGCCTCGAGATTGCTTTTACGGCACAGCTCGCCAACGGGCTGATGATCGAACGCCGGTATGCGCTGACAGCCGACGAAGACGGCCCCGCCCCTTATACCATTCGGCATTCAACCCGCTTTATCAATAACACCGAGACAGCCTACACACTCGATCGCCTCCACCTTGTGGTGGGTGCGGCGATGCCGACCGAGGCCGACCCCTGGGGCTTCAACCTCAATGCCAGCTATTCCGAGGAGGGCAAATTCAGAGCCATCCCCGCGAGTCGATTTCGCCCAGGGGGCATTCCTCTCTTCCGAACAGCAGCGCGTGAACAGGTTGAGCACCGCGGCTCCATCACCTGGGCCGCCGTCAAAAACCAGTTTTTCACGACTCTTGTGACCCCGGATCTCCCTGCTGAAGCCATTCTGGCTCGCAAAGTGGAGTATGAGCCCTTCTCCCGGACCCCCAATGAACCTTCGGTCGGAATCATTGCTTCGATCGAATTTCTCATCCCCACAATCGAGCCCGGAGCGGTCAGCGAACTGGCCGCCGATTTTTACGCCGGCCCCAAGAGCTTCAGCCGCCTCTCCCGGATGGAAAAGGGACAGGAAGACGTCATGCAGCTCGGATGGTTTCTCGGGCTCTATCTCGGAGTCATCAGCTTCCTCGCCAAAATTCTCCTGACGCTCATGAACGGGATTCAGGCCGTGGTGGGCAATTGGGGTATCACAATCATTCTGGCTACCCTCATTATCCGCCTTTGCATGTGGCCCCTCACCGCCAGAGCCGCCCGCACCTCGAAGCGCATGCAAAAGCTGCAGCAGCCCATCAAGGACCTGCGCGAGAAATACAAGGACGATCAGCGCAAGCTGAATGAGGAAATGCTCAAATTGTGGAAGAAGCACAAGATCAACCCCTTGGCAGGCTGCCTGCCCGTGCTTGTCCAGATGCCGATTTTCATCTCGTTTTTCAACATGCTGCGGAGCTCGTCGGATCTACGCTTCGCCGAGTTCCTCTTCATCCAGGACCTCTCGATGCCGGACCGACTCATCACCTTCGGCGATGCCTCTCTCCCGATCATCGGCAATTCCCTGAACGTCCTGCCTTTCGTCTGGTTGATATCGATGTATTTCCAGATGAAACTGATGCCTCAGCCATCGGTCGACAACGCCCAGGTCAAGATCTTCCGCTTCATGCCTTTTATCTTCTTTCCGTTCACCTATATCTTTTCCAGCGGCCTCGTCCTCTATTGGACAACTTCAAACTGCTTCTCGATCTTCCAGCAGATCATGACCAACCGGCAACGCGATGAAGAAGATGTCGCCATCGACGAGGAACTTCTTGAGCGCCAGGAAAAGAAGTCCGCGCCCACGGGGCCTCTCATCAAGAAAAAGAAGAAGAAACGGCCGGGCGACGACCTTCGATCGGTTCGTCGGAAATAGCTCCGCTTTCGCACTTGACCGAACCCGTCAAAAGAACTGTTCTATCCGGTTTCCCACTTTTCAAAAGAACCTAGCACCGAGCCATGGCCCAACCGAAACGCAAGCAATCCAAGCAGCGCTCCCGCAAACGACGCGGAGCTCACCCTTTCGTGGCACCCCAGCTTTCAAAGGATCCGACCGACGGGACACTCTTCCGCCCTCACCGCGTGAATCCTGCCAATGGCATGTATCGCGGGCGGCAGGTGATTGACGTCGAGATCTAGGCCCTCACCGGCTCCCCTCCCGGCTCTCTCTGAGCCACATACGCATTCGCCCGTGGGTGAAGAAGCTCGCAGAATCGCAGTCGATGCGATGGGGTCCGACATGGGTCCAGAGGAAGTCGTCGCCGGGGCTGTCCTTGCGGTGGAGCGGGGTCATGCCTTGGAAGGTGTGATTCTCGTGGGGGATGATGCTATCCTCCAAGCGATCCTTGATCGCCTCGGACTCAGCGATGATGACCGCTTTCGCGTCTTTCACGCCTCCGAGGTCATCACGATGACGGATAAGCCCATCCAGAGCTTGAGGAGCAAGAAGGACGCCTCCCTCGTCCGCACGGTGGAACTGGTCAAGCTCGGCTCGGCCATAGCCGCTGTCAGCTGTGGAAATACCGGGGCCCTGATGGCCTGCGCAACCCTTCGGCTGCGACCACTCGAAGGCATCTCCAAACCGGCCTTGGCAAGCGTCTGGCCCAGCAAGGACAACCACTTTGTGGTCCTCGACTCCGGAGCGAACCCCCAGTGCAAGCCCGAGAATCTCGTCCAGTATGCCGTTCTCGGCTACAACTATGCCAAGGACGCCCTTGAACTTCAGAACCCGCGCGTGGGGCTGCTCAGCATCGGGACCGAAGAGGGCAAAGGCAACGATTTGGTCAATGAAACACACCCGCTGCTGAAGCGGCTGGGGGAGCAAATCAACTACATCGGCCTCGTCGAAGGCTTCCAACTCTTTCGCAATGAAGTCGATGTTGTGGTGACCGACGGCTTCACCGGAAATGTCATTTTAAAGAGCTGCGAATCGCTTTGGAAGATGCTCGCGGCCGTCGTCACCGAAGAGGTGAAACGCAACCCACTCCGGATGGCTGGCGCGCTCATGGCGAAAGGCGCTTTCACCGGTGCCAAACACCGACTCGATCCCGACCGTTTCGGGGGTGCGCCCCTTCTCGGCTTGCGCGGGAACGTCCTCAAAGCCCACGGCTCCAGCAACCGCGAAGCCATCGCGCACGCCGTTCGCATCGCTTCCCGCGTCGTCAAACGCCAGCTCAACCAACATATTCGCGAGGATATTGCCCGCGCCGGCAGTGTCCTTCACCTGACGACTCCGGCGTCATCGGACAAGTGATCTATAAACGCCGCCAATGGGGCTCCTTGACAGGTCGGCTCCTTCGCCGCTTTCTACTCGGTTTCTGCCAGAATAATGAGAACGCCTAACGGAAAATCGGTCGTGATCAGCGGCGTCGGCTCCTACGCTCCGCCCAACATCCTGACAAATAATGACCTCTCCGCGATGGTGGAGACCTCAGACGAATGGATTCGGACCCGCACGGGTATCCGCGAACGCCGAATCGCGGGGCCTGATGAGTCGACCTCCGACATGGCAGCCAAGGCGGCGGCTGAAGCACTGACCAATGCCAAGCTCACGGCAGCCGATATCGACCTGATCATCGTCGGAACAGTCACCCCCGACATGCCTTTCCCGAATACCGCCTGCTTCGTGCAGCAAAAACTCGGACTCGGAAAGGTTCCCGCCTTCGATGTCGAGGCCGCGTGTTCCGGATTTATCTACACGCTCGAGATCGCCCGCTGCCTTATGCTCGGAAACGGCTATCGCAACGCCTTGGTGATCGGCGCGGAGAAATTGTCCAGCATTACGAATTGGCAGGACCGCACCACCTGTGTCCTGTTTGGCGATGGGGCCGGGGCCGCCGTCCTCAGTCTGGTCGATCAACCCGAAGTGGGCATCCTCCACAGCCTGCTTGGAGCCGACGGGACCGAAACCGGAATCCTGTGCGTTCCTGGAGGGGGCAGTGCCAGCCCATCGACCGTGGAAACCATTGAGCGCTCCCTCCATACAATCCACATGCAGGGAAACCAGGTCTTCAAGATCGCCGTTCGCGTGATGTGCCAGAGCGCGATTGAGATCCTGGAGAAGGCTGGCTACACCGCTGATGACATCTCACTCGTGATCCCCCATCAGGCAAACACGCGGATCATCGAAGCACTTGCCCAGCGCCTTGGCGTCGGCATGGACAAGTTCAAGATCAACCTCGATCGCTATGGGAACACCTCGGCCGCCTCCATTCCCATTGCCCTCGACGAAGCGCACCGTAATGGCCGAATTCAATCGGGAGATCTAATTCTGCTCGTCGCTTTCGGCGGCGGCTTGACGTGGGCAGCCACCCTGCTGAAATGGCAATGACGCTCCCATGACGTTACGTTGCATTATCTTTTTCGGCCTCATGGCCGCCTTTTCCACTGCCCCCCTCACGGCCCAATGGTGGAATCCCTTCTCAATTCGCCCAAGCGATCTACCCCGGGCGGAGCAGACCGAGGCTTCACGCCAAACCTACCAGGAAGCGATGAATGCCTTGGAGAAGGGCCGCGACCGCTCAGCCGAGAAAAAGTTTCGCCGCGTCGCCAAGCGCTATCCCCTGTCGGATTATGCCGCCCAATCGCTCTATCACGAAGGACGTCTTGCCTTTGAACGCAACAAATGGCGGCGTTCATTCGAAGCCTTCCAGGCCCTGCTCCTTCGGCACCCCGAGTTTGCCCAGTTCAATCAGGTAATTGACTATCAATTCCAGATTGCGCTCAACCTTGCCGACGGCCGCCACACGCGATGGCTCGGAATTGTCCCTTACCGCGCCCTCAATCGCTCGCGGCACTACTTTGAGCTTATCATCTTCAATGCGCCTTATAGTGACTATGCTCCGCTCGCGCTGATCAACTCCGCCCGAATCAGCCAGCATCAAGGGCGCATTCCGGAAGCCATCGATGCACTCGACCGCCTGATAAATAACTATCCCTCCAGTGTCCTCGCAAACAGCGCCTACCTGGAACTTGCTGAAACTTTCAGTGAGCTTGTCTCCGGCCCCCTCTACGATCAGGGGTCGACTCGAGAAGCCATCAGCTACTACCAGGACTACCTCATTCTTTATCCCGATGATGAGAATGTGGGGGAAGCGGAAGAAGGCCTTCACGATATGCGGGAGATCCATTCCCGCAGCAAAGTCGTCATCGGGGAGTACTACTATCGGCACCGCAACTGGTACCAAGCTGCCGAGATTTTCTTTAATGAAGCCATCACGATCGCGCCGGAATCCGAATCGGCCGAGGTTGCGCGTCGCTACCTTGCCCGCATCGATGAGTTCCGTCGCCGCGCCGCTGAAGACCCCAACTACCGCCCACCGCGGACGACCTGGGGCGAACGGATCTTCTTCTGGCGCAGCCGGGCCACCGACCTCGACACAGATGAACCGCTGTATGATCCCGCGCTCGAATCCCCGTCGGCCGAGATTCAAGAAGCCCCCTTGGCGCAACCGGATTGATCCCCACCCATGGCCTCTCTCCAAAAATGTTTTCAGGTTTTCTTGGGCTTCGCGGTCCTTCTCCCTCTCATAGGCTGCGGATCCTATCAGGCGGGAGCACCTGCAAAATCCACGCATCTGAGTTACTTTGTCTCCATCGTCGAAAATGAGAGTGCGCTCGCACAGCCCTCAGCTTTGCTAACCCGCCAGATCCGGGAAGCGATCGTATCCCGCGGCGGCTACCGTCTTGCGCCTTCAGCCGAGAAGGCGGATCGAATTGTATCCATAACCTTGTCGCAATCGCTGGGGACGCCCCGGGCCTCCCTGCCCAGCGATACCTCGCGGGCCGCCTCCTATGACCTCCGCTTGACGGCCCTCGCCCGGGTAGAAGACGCCTCCGGCAAGCTGCTGCGCGAAGAGATCATTGAATCGACCACCGTGGCCTACCTCAACCCGAGCCTCCCTGACGCGGAATATCAGGCAACCCCCAGGCTGACAGAAGACCTCGCACAGAGGATCGCCGACCTTGTCCTTCTCCAGTGGAATGATTGACCGCGGGTAACCGTCCCAAGAAGCTTCAGGAGCTCCCCGCTTCCGACTCCGTCAGGATCTCGATTCGCTCAACCCCACAGGCACGGCCACTGGTTGCGTCAAGATCTACGAGCAGGCCGCAAATTCGAACATCCCTCTCTGCGACCGGAAATTTGCGCGGCATCCCATCTATCAGGCGAGCCACCACCGGACCAATTTCACGGCCGAGAACGCTGGTATAAGGACCCGTCATTCCAACGTCTGTAATGTAAGCGGTTCCTCGCGGGAGGATTCGCGCATCAGCGGTCGGGATATGGGTGTGCGTGCCAGCGACCACCGCGGCACGCCCGTCCAGGTACCAGCCCATTGCCACCTTCTCAGAGGTGGTTTCAGCATGCATTTCGAGGAAAAACGCATCGACTTCCTGACGCATCCGCTCCACCCAGCCCTCCACTGCCCGAAAGGCGTCATCGGCATTGATCTTCATGAACTGGTTTCCCAGAAGCGTGAGGATGCCCAGGCGAAATCCATCCACTTCAAGGATCAAGTGGTCACGGCCCGGGCACTGCCCCGGCAAGTTCGCCGGGCGACAGACAAAATCGAGCGCTTCAATATCGCGCTCAAAGCCCCGTTGATCCCAACAATGATCGCCCAGCGTGATCGCATCGACCCCTGCTGCCTTTAGCTCATGCGCAATCTTCGCCGTGAGACCGGAGCCGCCCGCCGAATTCTCCGCGTTTGCCACCACCCAGTCGACCGAGTGCTTGGTCCGGAAGTCCTTCAAATGCGCATTGACGGCCTGGCGCCCAGGGGCACCAACAATGTCTCCGATAAAAAAGAGGCGAGGCATAATTGGCAGAACAGAACCCATTCCATGAACGCGCAAGCACGGAACGGCTATGCCGCCCGGATTGGTTCAACACCTCGGATCGGGCGGGCGCAGAAGTGGTTCATAGAACGGCGGCCATCAACGCCCCATCCGCATGAGAGCACGGGAAACTTGCGTCAGCATCCGGTCATTCCGCGTGCATGCGGGATCATATACCCGAAGAAGTTTCCAAAAGGAATCCGAGTGATCAAGGTGTGTTAAATGCGCCAACTCATGGAGGATGATATGGTCCTGAAGCTCGGCAGGAAGCAAAACCAACCTCCAGTTCAAGGACAGGGTCTTCCGATCCGTGCACGCACCCCAACGGGTTCGTTGGTTCCGGATCGTGACCCGCCTGACGGAGAGCGCGTGCCTCGCTGCCAGCTCTGCCACCCGGGGAGGGATGACCTCGCGTGCTAGCGCCAGCAGGATAAGCTTCAGCTGCCGCTCCATCTCCATCTTTGGATCCATCAGTATATCAATCTCATTCTCGCTACAGCGAAAGCTCAACGCTTCCTGACGGAGTTTGATCGAGCACGGAACGTCACGCCCACTGATGGACAACGTCTTCTGCTTTAAAAGGTATTCGTGGAGCTCCACCTTTCGCGGCGTCCGAGCGAGAACTTCCACAACCCATTCGCCCTGCTCCCGAAGGAAAACCAGAGCCCGCTCTTCCGAGACCCTGTAAGGAACCTTCAGCTTCACCCTGTCAGAGTCGTCGACCATCACCTTCAGGTAGCGCAACCCCTTCCGGCGGTGCACCTCATAAGGGACCATGACCGACCCTTTTGAGGTCTTCATCTCGCACAGTTTAACCTCGCTTGTAGACATCCTCAGCTTTCTTCATGAAGCGCCAGGTCTGCCGGCGCAGCGCTGACTCCGGATCAACGCCCTTTTGATGGCAGGCGGCCACCATCTGGAAAAGCTGCTTCCCGGCAGCTTCCTCCGCCGCATCCGACGCAAGATCCGAAAGATCCGCCTCTTTCGCCACCGCTTCAACCTCCAGCCCTCTTTTTTTCACCATTTTGATGCACTCACTGGCGAAAAGCAGGGCGGGCAACGCAGGCGGGAGGTTCTTGAATACCGAAGCCGTCGGGGGTTGGCCTTCCTTCTCGCGGGCTTTGATAGCGTCCCATTGCCGCAAGACGGCAGCACTGTCCTCCGCAGATGCCTCCCCAAAGACGTGAGGGTGTCGGCGAATCAGCTTTTCATTGATCCCCCGAGCGACGGATTCGAAATCAAAAGCCCCCCGCTCCGAGGCCATCTGTGCATGAAAAACGACCTGTAGCAAAACATCTCCCAGCTCCTCAAGCATGTGAGGATCATCTCCATGGTCGATGGCCTCCAGGAGTTCGGCAGTCTCTTCAACCAGATTCCGACACAGCGTCTGATGCGTCTGCTCAATATCCCATGGACACCCTCCGGGCGCACGGAGGCGGGCCATCGTTTGAAGAAGCTCCTGAATCGCACTCATTCCATGAGGCTGCGGGGCCCTTCCACCCCTGCAATCCCGTTCTTTGCGATTGCGAATGACACCCCGGCACCCTTTCTTCCCTTAAAATGGACAAACTCGCTGAGATCATGGCCCACACGCGGCAGCAGCTGGAAAAACGGATGCGTCCCGTGCGTGAATCGGAATTAAGCCGCTTGGGCGAGCGCACCCGAGCCGGTAAATCCTTCGCCGATGCCCTCCGGCGTGACGGCTTGGCAGTGATCAGCGAAGTCAAGCGACGTTCGCCTTCGGCTGGGGACATCGCTCCGGGAGTCGATGCCGTCGAGCAGGCAAGGCTGTACTACAATGCCGGGGCCGATGCCCTCTCCATCCTGACGGACGAGAAGTATTTCGGGGGCAGCATCCGCGACCTGTGGTCCGTGAACGATCTCCTGACCGGGCGAAAGGATGCACCGCCCACCCTGCGCAAAGACTTTTTTGTTCACCCCCTCCAGGTGGTGGAAGCCGCTGAAGCCGGTGCCCGATGCATCCTGATCATCGTGCGCGCACTGACCGACGAAGAAATCGGAGCCCTTTGGCACGCGGCGGAGCTCGCCGCCATGGATGCCATTTTCGAAGTGCATGATGAAGCCGACCTCGAACGTGCCCTCCAACAGGATGCAAAGATCGTTGGCGTCAACAATCGCGACCTCGCCCGCTTCGTGACGGATCTCTCAATCTCCGAGCGGCTGATTCCACAGATTCCCGATGCCTGCCTTTCCATCAGTGAAAGCGGCATTCGATCACTTGAGGATGCCGTCTGGGCCCGCGACTGCGGAGCCGATGCTGTCTTGATCGGTGAGGCCTTGATGCGAATGAAAGAACCGGAAGCCTTTGTCGAGCAACTTCACCAACTCGAATAGCATGAGTGCTCTGGCGGCCCTCACTCCTGGCACGACGCGAACCCTTCTTGAGGAATTGGGCCACCACCCGCGCAAGCGACTCGGGCAAAATTTTCTAATAGACGGTAATATCGTCCGGAAGTCCGTGAGCCTGGCGGAGCTCAATCCCGGAGAAGCGGTCGTTGAAGTAGGACCGGGACTAGGGACCCTCACCGGAGCACTCTTGGAAGCCGGGGCACAAGTTTTTGCCGTCGAACTCGATGCACGGTTGGCCGAACACCTCCGCCAGACTTTTGGTGACGCCATTGACCTTCTGGAAGGCGATGCCGTGGACGCCCCTATCGGAAACCTGCCACTGTCCACGGGCAATGCCTTCAGCATTATTTCCAATCTTCCTTACGCCATCACCTCGCCTTGGCTGGAAGCCGTCCTCGCGGGCCCATTGCCGCGCCGCATGGTTCTGATGATGCAGCGTGAAGCAGCGGATCGCCTGACCGCTGCCTCGGGCTCGGGAGCCTTTGGTGCCGTATCCATTTTTCTCCAAAGCGCCTTTCTCGCTGAGGGACGTCACTTCATCTCACGCAGTTGCTTCTACCCGGTTCCTGGAGTGGATTCGGTTCTACTGGTGCTCGCACGACGCCCGGAGCCCATTCGCTATTCACCCGAGGTCCGGTCCGCCATCCGCCGTGTCTTCACCCACCGGAGGAAACAACTTCGTGCGCTGCTGCGGACAGAGCCCATACTCGAATCCTGGTGGGAGCACCTTGACCCGAAATTTTCGCTGAGCCCCACGGTGCGGGCCGAAGCGGTCCCTCTTGAGGCGTGGCACCTGCTTGGCAAAAGAGAGCCAAATTAATCAGACTGCGGCTGGCTTGCTGCTGCGGGGAAAGGTCAGGGAGAGGCGGGTGCCAGAGATCCCTTCGACATATAAATCTCCCTTCAGCTGCGTCGCCCAGTCCTTCATCAGGGTAAAACCGGGAGTCGCGGCCTGCTCCGGAACAAAGTCTTCCGGCAAGCCTTCCCCATTGTCCGTGACCGACAGGTGCACCCGCTTCGAATCCGCCGTCAACCGCACAGTCACCTGCCCGACAAAATCGCTCGGAAAGGCGTGGTAAGCAACGTTCATCATCGCTTCGTTAAAAAACAACCCAAGGCTGCGGGCACGCGTCACATCCAGTTCGACGTCCGCCAACTCGAGCTCGATCTTCGCATTTGCAAGCTCGTCTTTCAGCACCGTCTGCAGATTCGCTGCAAGAAGCCGGATGTAGTTATTGGCGCTCACGATGACCTGCTCCTCATGGCGGTAGAGAACATCGTACAAGAGCTCTATTGCCCGAACCCGACATGCACTTTCAACGACCACCTTCTGCCGCGCCCCTGTCGCTTCCGCCCCATCAGTCACCGTCTTTAGCAGGCGCGACACCAAGGCCAGGCTGTCCTTAACCTCATCGTGCGCATTCTTCAGACCCTGTTCCTTAAAACGGAGGGCCTGTTCGAGCTCACGCTCCCGTGAACGGCTCCCCGTCACATCTGTCAGCGTGGTGATCTTGTATGACTGGCCATCGCGGGATTCAAAGCGCGTTGATTTCACCACGGTCTCCCGGATGCCACCATCCTTGCACATGACCTGCCACTCAAGGGACGAATCCGAACCCTCGCCTCGCAAAAACCGTTCATGCAGCTCTTCCGCATGCGCGTGAAGGTAATGCGGCAGGACCCGCGTGAAAGGTTGTCCCAGAAGCTCGGCTTCAGAATAGCCGAAGAGCTCGCTATAGGTCCGATTGATGCGGATAAATCGACCGCTCTCGGAGATCACGCAGACGCCCACCTGAATGGAATCAAATACTTGATCCAGCAGGCGGTGGATATCGCCCTCGGGCAGAAGATTGATGTCCACCTGAAGGTTTCGAGCCCGATCCAGAGCCTCCTCCATCGTCTCCATCCGGTATGGCCGGGACAGGACACTGACGTGGCGACCGATCCTTCCGGCTGAACCATTGAGAGACCCGTCGTTGTCGACGAGGATCACAGGAGCGGCACTGGCTGAACACACGCTCGCGGCCAGACCCCGGTCCGTCAGCCCACGGCTGCGTCCAATATCTACGCTGAGAAATATCGCCCCGTAAGCCTGCATTTGCACCGCCGCCAAAGCCTCCTCCACACTTTCAACGACCTCGTAGTCCCGATAGCCCAACTTCCTCAGCAGGTAACACAGTGACATTTGGCTCACTGTGTCATCCTCCACAACAAGGATGGGAAATTCGGATGCTATAGGGTCCACCATGGATAAACGGTCTTTGCGGAACGTTCCAGCGAAAGAACGCTACTGAAGGATATCATTCAAGCTTAAAAATGCATTAAATGCTTATTTACAGATCGAATCTCACCTAACATGCGTACCATTCTATGGGTATAACAGCTACTCAGTCTTGTGATATTTACACCCCTTGATAAGGGATCCACCCAACCCTTATCATCAGCATGGCGAATCCTCCGCTCGCCCAACGGCATAACCACTGGAGAAAGAGCCACGACATTCCTGAGCCCCCGGCCTTTGGTGGATTGGATGCACTCAAGGCGCTTCACAACCCCACCCACCTGCTTCCTGATCCGCTTTCATGGAGTCGGATCTCATCGTCTTCCTGAGGTTCGACCCTTCATCCCTGATCGATTCCTCGGCTGACTCCTCCTGCAGCATCCCGCCGCCTCGCGACGACGGTAGCACCAAACGGCACGACGGGAGGCCTCC
>CAYOIB010000038.1:0-24804 GCA_964403935.1 uncultured Puniceicoccaceae bacterium
GTGGATTGAAGGTAATTTCGGCAGCTTTTCTCGCAGCGGAGGCGTCCGCGGGGTGCGAAGGTGGTGGATGTGTTGGCTGGAGGAGGCCTGGCCAGTGTGCATCCGCACTCGGCGCAACCCCCGGTCGAAAATCCGGACTGAATGAGGGAGCTGCACATTGCTACCGCAGAAGGGATGGCCAGTGGGTAACAGCGGAGCTGTTGCTGGAAGTTGTGTCTTCCTGTGCGATGTGAACGTGAAGTATGCCGTGAACTGAAGCCGCACGAGTTGCGGTCGCTGCAGGGCAGGTGTTTTGCGCGGGGATTGTGTTTGGGAGTCCTGGGTGGATTGAAGGTAATCCATGTAAGAGGCTTATCTCAAATTAGTTACACGCTCGGAATTGGAGTTGTTGGTGGATGGGCAGAATTTGTTGGCTTTGACCGAGACCTCGAGTGGATCGGCCTGAAGAAGCCTCCAACGGGATATGAGAAAGGTCTAGGCAGGTATGAGGGAAGCAAATAATATTTCTCAGAGAAAATAGTACTTGCGAAATGGTGTGCGAGACGGAGGAATTGTCGGATTTGATAGTTTTCAATTGCCAAGCGAGGGGGGATTGTCTTCTTCGTTAGGCATAAGTTCGGGATTCAACCTCCTGCGGGCATAGTATAGAGGTAATACGTGAGCTTCCCAAGCTTGAATCGAGGGTTCGATTCCCTCTGCCCGCACCATTTTCAGTGAAGGGTGGTTGGTGGGCTTTTCCTGTGGGAGGCTTGTTGGGGCGTGAGCGCGGCTCCAGGGTTTTGTGGCATCGGATGAATATGAAGGAGCGGCGTATTATTCATATCGACATGGACTGCTTCTATGCGGCCATTGAGTGTCGGGATGATCCGTCGGTGGCGGATCAGCCGGTTGGGGTGGGCGGGGACGGCGGGCGAGGCGTTCTGACGACGTGTAACTATATTGCGCGGACCTTTGGTTGTCACTCGGCGATGCCCGTTTTCAAGGCGAAGGCCTTGTGCCCGAACCTGATTTTGAAGCCGATTCGGTCGGAGGTGTATCGTGCGGAAGCGCGGAAGATCCGATCGATCTTTCGGGACTTCACGGACCGGATCGAGCCCCTCTCGCTGGATGAAGCGTTTCTGGATGTGACGGACGTGCCAGGGTATGCTTGGGATGTGGCAAAGGAGATTCGTCGACGGATCATGGAGGCAACGCGTCTTACCGGGAGTGCAGGTATCGCGCCGAACAAGATGCTGGCTAAGATCGCAAGTGATTGGCGCAAGCCCAATGGGCAATTTGCGGTAACGCCCGATGGTGTTGCGGCGTTCATGCGTGATTTGCCGGTTCGCAAGCTCTGGGGCGTTGGTCCGAAGTCTGCGGAGCGCCTGGCGGCAGCGGGCGTGACGACTTGTGGGGAACTGCAGGCATGGGACCGCTGTCGGGTGTATGAGGTTTTTGGGGTGAAATGGGGAAGTGCGCTCTATGATCTGTGCCGCGGGATCGATGAACGGCCGGTGGAGGTGAATCGCCCGCGAAAATCCATGAGCACGGAGCGCACCTTTGAGCGCAATCTGGAGACCCTTGAGGCGTGCCTGACACAGCTGGATGGGATTATGGGGGAGCTCCAGCAGGATTTGGTAGCCAAACCCAGGTGTTTCCGAAAGGTATTTGTGAAGGTGAAATTTGCTGACTTCCGATCAACGACCTGTGAGTGCCTGAGCGAGCGACTCGAGCGGGTGGTCGTCGCCAATCTCTTACGGGAGGCTTTTGAGCGAAGTCCCCATTCAGTGCGTCTCATAGGCGTGGGGGTCCGGTTCTCGGAGCCAGTTGACGTGGATCCAACTCAAATGGTTCTCCCATTCGCATGATGAACAAACAGAAATCAAACAGCCCAACATCGGCGGGTGAACGCCTCCCACCGCGTGAGCGCCAAGCCCGGATTGCCAGTTTGAAGAAGGACGCGCCTTCCTTGGGCAAGCGCGACCGCCAGGCATCGGTTCGCTCCATGACGGGGGCTGTTTTCGCTGCGGTCGGCGTGATGGGCATCGTCTACGCCATGGGCATTCTCGACTCGGTCGATCGCAGGGCGGGAGACGAGCCGCATCTGCAGCGAGTCGACACGATAGATGTCGTTCCAGAGCTTCGGGTCGATGTATTGATCGCTAGAATCGAGCGGGAGGCCGCCGAGGCCGAGGCCCAGCGCCGTCAGGAATGGGAGGATTTATTGGATCTGTCGGCGATGATCACGGTGGAGGCATTTGATTTTCCGGAGGAGGCGGAAGCGTCCGTTCCGTTGAGAATTCCGGTGAACTCCGAGATTCATAATCCAAGCTCCCTAGCGGTGCCGAAAATAGGTATTGATGATCTGAATGTTTGGAGGTAGTCATGTCGGGAAGGGTGCGTCCCCTCTTCGGGTTCGCTCGAAATCGGCACCTAAGTGGCTTGATTCAAGGTGTATCGATGAATCACAATTTTTGGCAGAAGAGAGGAAGGGCCTTGGTTGCGTTCTTCTTGGGCCCGCATATAGCATGGGCTTTCGTAGCGCCAGCCGGCTACCTGATGTGGAGGGAAGATCCGATGATAACGCAGGAGAATCACCTTTTGGAAAACGGACAGGTCGTCTTCTTGGCTTTGGCCGCTGCCTTCCATTTGTGGCAGGTCTTTCGCCTCGGGGATCCAAGCGGGCAGCTGTATCACAAGGTTTTGGGTACACTTTGCTTGTCCGTGCTCATCCGCGAAGTGGACATCGACCGCCTGGGGGCTGGATCGGGGTGGGAGTTTCTTGAGCTTGGTGTACGTGGGTTGCTGGTTGGGGTATGGCTCCTGCTTCTTTATGTCTTGTGGAGACTGCGTTATCGTTTGTGGGCGTCTCGGCACCATTTTGTTTTCACCCGGAACAGTTATTTGACGGTTTGTGCCATTGCCTTCTATGTCGCAGGATGGTTTTTTGACCATGGGTTCATTCCGGTTGCTCCGGATGTCAATGAACTGTGTGAGGAGTTGCTGGAACTCTATGGGACCCTATTTTTTTTTGCGGGAGCCTGGAAGCCAATCGAGCTTCCGTTGAGTGATGCTTGAGGTGTCTTTTTCCTATAAGTTGAGGAATTCGATCAGGAGGTAGAAACCGACCTGAATCAGCCCGATCCCAAATCCAAGGATACCACCGAGCCACTCGATCTGACGGAACTCTCTCTTTGCAAGCGTGTGGATGATCGTTTCTAGCTCGGCGATATCGAAGGTGCGGATCTTGTCTTCCACGATCCTCCGGACGGGCAAGTGTTTTTCGGCATCGGCGGCAAAGCGCTTCAGGATCACCGCTGCCTCGAGTCGCATTTCATCCCGTGCAAGTTGTTCAATTTGAGGCAGGATCCGGTCGATGGCGAACCTTCCGAGCAGGGGAAGGCGGGCGAGTCGAGGGCCGATGCGGCCATAGACGAGGCGCGTGACATACTCCTCGATGTAGGGCTGAAGATCGATCCGTTGGGCTTCTGCCTCGAGAACATGTTGGCTGAGGAGTTGTGACTCGACAATCTCCGCTACGCTCCGGGCGATATCTTCCTGCCGTCGCGGGATCAGCCCATGCCAACGCATGCCGAGGAAACGGTGCGGCTTTCTCGGGCGAAAGAGCATTCGGATCGCGACGCAATTAGTGGCCCATCCAATTGCGGCTGATGCGATTGGAAGCGACAGTAGAAACAGCCATGTCATCATCCTCACAATGATTGACATGCCTATGCTTGACGCAACTCGCACCTCCTGGAAGGTCTGGTGCCAAAGCAGGACTTGATGAGCAAGTGCAAGCCAGTGATCGAAGTGACGGAGGCGGGCCTGTATTGCCCAGCGGGCGACTTCTTTATCGATCCTGTGAGGAAGGTTAATCGGGCGATCATCACTCATGCCCACAGCGACCATGCGAGGCCCGGGTCAAAAGCGTATCTCTGTGCCAATCCGGGCGGTCCGATTCTGGAAGCCCGGGTCGGGGCGCAGGTTCCGATTGAAACGGTGGCGTACGGCGAGAAGAGGCGAATGGGTGGTGCCTTGGTTTCGCTTCACCCGGCGGGACATATCCTCGGCTCGGCGCAGGTCCGCGTGGAAGTCGATGGAGAAATCTGGGTTGTGAGTGGCGACTACAACAACCATGGCTGCGATCCTTCCTGTGCTCCCTTTGAATCTATCGCATGTGATGTCTTCATCACGGAGTCGACCTTTGCTCTTCCTGTTTACCGTTGGCCTCCAGCCGGGGCGGTGTTTGAGGCGATCCATCGCTGGTGGGAGCGCAACCGGCAAGAGGGGGTAACGTCTGTCCTGCCTGCGTATCCATTGGGGAAATCACAGAGAATATTGGCAGGCCTTGATCCGGGGGCTGGACCGATTGCAGTCGATGGAAACGTCGCGCGTTTTGTCTCCCTCTACCGGGCGGCAGGCATTCACCTCCCGCCGGTCGTTTCGCTGACTGACCGGAGTGCGAAGGAAGTGGCCGGGCGGGGCCTCATCATCACCTCATCGGGGGCGCGCGTCTCACCGGTATTGTCGAACTTGGGACGCCTCTCCTGGGGGGCGGCGAGTGGCTGGCTTCAGACGCGGGCGGCGCGCCAAGGTCGTGGGGTGGGGGGCCGCTTCGTTCTTTCTGATCACGCGGATTGGACAGGGCTCCTCGCGGCGATCAGGGCTACGGGGGCGCAACGAATTGGGGTGATGCACGGAGAGACGGAAGTGTTCGCCCGTTATCTCTGTGAGATTGGGTTCGATGCCTTTGCCCTTCCGAGACGCTTCGGCAGAGGTGTTGCGGCTCCGCCGCCCGCGCCCGGCTGATTCTATTTCCACTCTTGTTACGGGATTGTCACGACATCGCAACAATGTTTCGGTATACCCTTTGGTCATGAATCTGCATCGAGACCCTGATGGTTTGCGAGGATCGAAGATCCTGGTTGTCGACGATGAACAGGACGTTTCCGATTTGGTGGCCTTCAACCTCAAGACACAGGGAGCTGAGGTGCGAACGTTGTCGGATCCTCTCCGCGTTCTGGATGTAGCACGAAGCTTCATGCCGGACCTGTTTATCCTCGATGTGATGATGCCCGGGCTCGACGGATTACAGATCTGCCGAATGATCAAGGTGGATTCGATTTTGAAGGATGTACCCATTATTCTCCTGACGGCCCGGGCAGAGGAGGAGGATCGGATACAGGGATTTGAGACGGGTGCGGATGACTACGTCTGCAAACCCTTCAGCCCGCGTGAGCTCTCGCTCCGGGTGAAGGGACTTCTGCGCCGGCGGGTGGATCGGCCGACCGAGGAGAAGCGTTATCAAGCGGGGCCGATCGTGCTTGATGAAGGGCTCCACGAAGTGCGTATCCATGGTGCTCCAGTGGAGCTGACGGCCACGGAGTTCCGACTCCTGAGCGTGCTTCTGCAGCGACGGGGTCGAGTCCAGAGTCGGGAACAGCTTCTTGTCAGTGTCTGGAACTATGATGAGAGCACAGAAACCCGCACTGTTGACACGCATGTGCGCCGTCTGCGCGAAAAGCTGGGAGAGGTGGGCGGTTGGATTGAAACCGTGCGTGGTGTTGGCTACCGAATTTCGGCTGAGCCATGATCTGGCTTGTTGTATGTTTGGTGGTATTGCTGGCCGTCAGCCTGGGGAAGGTCTATGGACAGTCCAGGATTGTTCGTGGCGTGACGGAATCACTACGACGCAGGCATAGTTTTTTGCGGGAGCACAATCGAGGTTGGTACCGCCATCCGGTCTGGCGCGCTCTGATGGATGTAGCCAATGAGCTGATTGAGGAGCGAAATCGGTTGGAAGCCGAGCGCCAATTGCAAACACAGCGGATGCAGGCCACGATTGCGAATATGCAGGAAGCGGTTTTGATCGTGAGCGATGACGACCGTGTGCTGCTCGCTTCGGAGTCTTTGCACCGCTTGTTCCCGGCGCGGGATGGGTCAGGGGTGGAGCGTGTCATGCAGAACGCAACACTGATGGAGCACTTGAAGACGGTGAGGGAGAAGGGTTCTGTCGGACGGCAGGAAATACAGTTTGCGGAGGAGGACTCGGTTGTATGGGTTGAAGCCAGTGGATCGAGAATCTCGGGTTTTGCCGAATCGGCGGACAAGGCCACGCTCCTTCTGCTCCATGATATAACCCGGCTTCGCCATCTCGAGTCGGTCCGGAAGGAGTTTGTGGCCAATGTTTCGCACGAGCTGCGTACGCCGCTAAGCTTGGTAAAGGGCTACATTGAAACGCTCAGCGAAGGAGGTGAGGCGCTATCCGCGGAGGAACGGGCACGATTTCTGGCCATTGTGATGAAGCACACAGGACGCCTCGAACGCTTGGTGGAAGATCTGCTGGCCTTGTCCCGGCTGGAAGGCGGGGACCCACGCCTGCACAAGGAGGCGGTTTTCATTGAGACGATCATTGAAGAGATCATGGAAACCTACGAATCGAGCCAGCGCGAAGAGGATGCATGGACATTTGTCTTCAGTCCGGATCCGAACCCTGCACCGGTATTGGCGGACACGCTTCGGATTGCTCAGGTCTTGGGGAATCTTTTTGATAATGCGATCAAGTATTCAGGGGATAATCCAACGATTGAAGCCGGAACCAGTTGTAGTGAAAAGTCTGTTACGGTGTGGGTGAAAGACAACGGTATCGGGATAGGAGAAAAGGATCTTTCCCACCTGTTTGAGCGCTTTTACCGGGTGGACAAAGGGCGATCGAGGGAGAGTGGTGGAACGGGCCTTGGCCTGAGTATCGTGAAACACATCGTCCAGCTACACGGCGGGCAGGTGTGGGCTCAGAGCCGCCTCGGTGAGGGCACGCGGATTAGCTTTACTTTGCCAACAGCGGAATCGCTGCCGCACGGCAGTGCGGAAGAGGCCCCCGAGCCCTTTTTTGAAGGAGAGACAGGTACACCAACCAGAAGAAGAGGAACAACTTTATGAAACGATTCTATGATCAGGAACTGCAGACCCTGCGGTCTAACCTCATGCTGATGGGAAGAAAAGCTGCCGAGCAGGTAAGGCTTTCGGTGCAAGCCCTACGTGATCGTGACGTGGAACTCGCCTCGCGGGTCCGCGCACAGGATGACGATCTCGATGATCTTGAGATGGCGATCGACGCGGAGGTTATTCGCTTCATGTCGCTGCGTGCTCCCGTAGCGGCGGATTTGCGCTTTTTGGTGGTCAGCATGAAAGCCAGTCATGACCTCGAACGGGTCGGGGATGAGGCGTCGAATATCGCCAAGCGGGCAAAGAAGCTCGAGGCTCTGGAGTTCCCGGATGTTTCGTTCGATGAAATTGAACGTATGACCCAGCTCGCACTCGGCATGTTGAATGACGTGCTTGAGTGTTACGCGCAGGGGGATGAAGAAGGAGCGCTTGCGATATGCCGCCGGGACGGAGAGGTCGATCAATTGAACAAGAAGGTCTACAAGGCGTTGACGCGGCAGATGATCGATGAGCCCGCCTTTGCCCCGGCGGCGATTGAACTCCTTTTTGTTGCGCGGTCGATCGAGCGTATCGCGGATCATGCCACCAACATTGCTGAGGAGATTGTGTTTCTTTTACGGAGCAAAGACATTCGCCACAGCCCGGAGGCCAAAGGTGATGTATAGCGACGGTCGTGCCAAATAGCCGCGGGGGCTACTCGTTCTCGTTCAGTGGAATGAGGTACTTCTGCCGGACGAGGCGCCAAGCCACGACAAAGAAGGCGGTGAGGGGAATGGCTAGAATCATCCCGAGGACACCTCCGAGCGCCGTACCCCAGAAAAAGATCGCGATGATGATGAGCAGCGGGTGGAGGCCGGTGGAGCGACCCATGATTCGGGGGGTGAGGAAGTAGCTCTCTGTCAACTGGACGAGGACGAAGATCGCGAGAGCAAAGCCTGCGAGGGAGAGGCCGCCCCCCGGCTGAAAATAGGCAATGGGGAGAACTGCGGAGAGGCCGAGAATCGTTCCCAGGTAGGGGATGATATTGAGGACGCCGATGAGGAGGCCGAGGACGATGGCAAAGTTGACCCCGACGATGCTGAACCCAACCGCGAGGAGAACCCCCATGATCAATCCGATGAGAATCTGACCGCGAAAGAAGGCGACCATGCTGTTGACAAACTCCCGCACGAGGAAGACCAGATCGTCCCGGATATCTTTTCGGACAAAGGACAGCTGATCGCGAAGGTCCCGGGTGGGGTCGCGATCCGAGAGCAAAAAGAAGAAGAGGTAGACGGGGACGATGGCTGCGGCCGCGGACCAGGCAAAGACAGCCATGAGCCAGGAGCCGAGGTGAGCCATGGCCGGCAGCGAATAAGCGAGGGCATTGTCGACGGCCGCTGAGATCTGGGCGGCGTATTGATCGAGCCGATCGGCCCCGAGCTTTTCTTCCAGAAACTCGATGACTTGCGGGAACTGTTCCTCAAAACTCGCCTGAGCGCGGTCGGCCAGGACAGGTAACTCGCGGGCAAAGCGGATTGATTGCTCGACGAGAACCGGGATGAGGAAAGCAATGATAGCCGCGCAAATCAGGATGATCAGCCCATAAATGAGGGCAATGCTCCCGATCCGGGAGAACCTGACTCGCGTCTCGAGAAAACGGGCGATGGGCCGCAGGAGGAGGGCGAGAATGCCTGCGACGGCCAGGGGCCAGAGAACGTTGGCAAATGTGGTGACAAAGCTCCGCAGCAGCAGCAGGACCCCAAACAGGAGAAGTGCGATGACGAAGAGCGACAGGCAGACAAGCGCCGCAGTGACGAGCTTGTGCTGCAGGTTGGTCAGCCATGGACGCTCGGGCAGCGGCTCAGAGGTCTTCTTCGTTGCCGAATCCAAGTTGGTGTTTGATCTCGGGGACCTGTTCAAGTTCGGAAAGGAATTCATTAACACTGAAATCAGCCACCACGAATTCACCGAATTCGAAAGTTGGTGTCAGGCTTTGTCCGCTGACCTCCACCATTCGTTCCATGTTTTGCCGGCTGGCCGTAACATCCCGGATATCGAGATCGATTCCGTTTCGAGCGAAAAAAGAAAGCGCATCCAGGCACCACGGGCACCGGGGCTTGATGTAGAGCTTGGGACGGTTGTCGTTTTTCATGTGGGCGCGAAATAGGTTGGTTTTCGAGGCTTTGGGCGATTTCCTACAATGGATGCGCCGGGCCCAATTGCCAATCCGGTTGATGTATGTTTTGCAGATTGAGCCGTGAGTAAACCCGCGACAACTGAAATCGGGAAGGAAACCCCCACAGACGCTGACCGGATGAGCATCCGCATTAAGGGTGCCCGCCAGCACAACCTGAAGAATATCGATCTCTCCATTCGGCGAGATCACTTGACCGTCATTACCGGGGTGAGTGGGAGCGGGAAATCGTCCCTCGCCTTTGACACGCTGTATGCCGAGGGCTACCGCAAGTACATCGACAGCTTATCGGTGCGGGCGAGGCAGGTCCTTGAGCAATTGCCGCGTCCGGAGGTGGACTTCATCGAAGGGTTGTCGCCGGTGATCGCAATCGAGCAGCGCGAGGGCACGGGTGCGAACCCGCGAAGCACGGTGGCCACGGTGACGGAAGTAGCGGACTATGTCCGGCTGCTTTGGGCGCTGGCAGGTGAGGCCTTCTGCCCGAAAGACGGAGGGCGGATCCGACGGCAGACGCTGGATGATGTGGTCGATTCGATTCTCACGGAGCCCGTTGGCACGCGCTGCATCCTGCTGGCTCCGATCATGAGCGAGCGCGCTTCAGTGGTGAGGGTGGAATTGCCCATGTTGCGGCAACGCGGCTTTCAACGGGCGAGGATCAATGGAGAGATCCGGACTTTGGACGATCCGGATCCGCTCGCCGGGCTGACCGGAGAGCTCTCCCTGGAGGTGGTTGTCGACCGGATCGTGCTTTCGCCCGAGCAGCGAAGCCGTGTGGCCGATTCCCTTGAGCTCGCCTTTCGCGAAGGGGCGGATCGCGCCGTGGCTCTGTTTCAGAGGGATAGGGAGGGGCCATTTGTCGAGCAGGTTCTGAGCCGACACCTGAGCTGTGAAATGTGTGGAACCGTCTATGAGGCGCTCACGCCGCGGCACTTCTCCCACAACCACCCGGAAGGGGCATGCCGCACCTGCGGCGGGATGGGAAAGACGCTGCAATTTGCCGATGAACTGATTGTTCCGGATCCGTCGCTTCCCGTAAAGAAAGGGGCGATCAAGCCGTGGAGACTTGGCTCAAAGCGGATGATCATTCAACGCAATGCCATTCTCAAGCAGCTGGCCGAGCAGTTGCCCTTCGATCCAAATGTCCCCTGGGAAGACCTTCCCAAGGCAGTTCGGCATGCCATTCTTCATGGGACGGGCGACCGTTTGTTTTCCTTCAAACTGACGGGGGGAAACCGAAAGCCGACGATTGTTCCTTTTGAAGGTGTCCTTGCCGATCTCCTGAAGACCCGGGCAGAGACAAGTAGCGATGGCCTTCGAGCGCGGCTCATGGCCTACCAGGTCGGTTCTGTCTGCCCCGATTGCCAGGGAGACCGGCTGAATGCGCCGGCGCGCTCTGTGCGCCTGGGCGGGTTGGGCTTCACCGACTTTATGAGGATGAATCTGGCCGAGGCACTGGAATTCGTCCGGGGGGTGAAGCCCGGAGGCCCAGGCTGGCAAGCCAGCAAGTTCGAAGGGTTGGCTCCGGATGGAGAAAGACGCGTCGCCAAACTGGGAGAGATTTTTGGAGGCTTGGAACAACGATTGAGATTTCTGAATCAAGTCGGCCTCCACTACCTTAGTTTCGACCGGTCCTACGCTTCGCTGAGCGGAGGGGAATCCCAGCGCGTGCGGCTGGCCACCCAGCTTGGCATGGGCCTGGTCGGGGTGACCTATGTCCTCGACGAACCCACCATTGGTCTGCACCCGAGGGATACCGCCCGACTGGTCGATAGCCTTCGTGACTTGCGAGACCGGGGGAATGCGGTGGTGGTGGTCGAGCACGATCCGGATGTCATGGAGGCGGCCGATCGAATCATCGAGATAGGTCCTGGGGCGGGTGCGCGCGGGGGGCGTCTTCTCTTCTCAGGAACAGTGGCCGAGGCTTGTGCTTCGGATCGCTCCCTTACGGGTCGGTATTTGAGTGGCCGGGATCGTGTTGAGAAATCAACTTCAGATCGGGTGCCCGATGGCCGGTGGCTGACGGTGGACGGTGCCTCCGAGAACAACCTCCGGGAGGTGGACGTCGCCTTTCCTCTCGGCCTTCTCACTGTCGTGACCGGCGTCAGTGGATCGGGCAAAAGCACACTTGTAAACGACATCCTCGCGAATGCGGCGGCATTTCGATTGAACCGAAGCAAGGTTATCCCCGGGAAGCACCGCGGTATGCAGGGCCTGCAGCACTTTACCCGCTTGGTGCGCGTCGATCAGGAACCCATTGGCCGGAGTCCGAGATCAAATCCGGCAACCTACACCAAGTTGTTCGATGACCTGCGGCGACTCTTCGCGCAGTGCCCGCTGGCAAAAGTGCGCGGTTACAGCGCAGGGCGTTTCAGCTTCAACATTCGTGGTGGACGCTGTGAGCGGTGTCAGGGTGATGGCCAGATCAAGCTGGACATGAGTTTTCTGAGCGATGTCTACGTCGAGTGCCCGGGTTGTCATGGAAAACGCTACAACCGGGAGACCCTGGAGGTGCGTTTCAAGGGGCTGAATATCGCCGAAGTTTTGGACCTTACGGTGGAAGAGGCGCGGGCAGTCTTCAACGCGGTTCCCCGCATCATGGACAAGCTCGATACGCTGGATGCTGTGGGGCTCGATTACATTCGACTCGGCCAATCGGCCACCACCCTCAGCGGTGGTGAGGCCCAGCGCATCAAACTCGCTCTCGAGCTCAGCAAACGGCAAACAGGAGAGTCTCTGTATATCCTCGATGAACCCACAACAGGCCTTCATTGGCAGGATATTCAGAAACTCCTGGATCTCCTCTTCCGGCTTCGCGACCAGGGCAACACCCTCATCATCATCGAGCATAACCTCGATGTCATTCGCCTGGCTGACTGGCTCATCGACCTCGGCCCCGGCGGAGGAAATGAAGGGGGCGAAGTCATTTACAGCGGCCCGCTGAGCGGCTTGTCAACCGTGACAAGCAGCGCCACTGCCCAGGCCTTGCAGGGCCTTGAGCTCACGTCCAGTGCTCAGGATTAGAGAGGCCTTCGGCGAGGCCCTGAGATCGATCCCGGGAAGTTGACTTTCCCCTGTTTCATCGTAATGCGATATAAGTAAACCGTGGGATTCGGAAGGGACACCCCGGATCCACGATGAGCTGGCAATGGCATCCTCGCACCTGAGTAAATCTGAATACGAACGGCTCGCTGAGTTTCGTTATGCCTTGCGGCGCTATTTTCGTTTCAGCGAACGGGCGGCGCGGGCGCACGGTTTGAAGCCGCAGCAATACCAAGCACTTCTGGCCCTTGAAGGCTTTCCAGGGAGAAACCGGTTAACGATCGGCGAGCTCGCTCAGCAGTTGCAGATCACGCATCACAGTGCGGTGGGGTTGGTGGACCGGATGGTCAGTCTGTCCCTGGTGGAGCGGTCGCCCTGTGAAGAGGATCTGCGCCGGGTGTATGTATCGAATACCCCTGCGGGCCGGGCGATTCTGGGCAAGCTCTATACGGTTCACCGCGCGGAGCTGCAAACCGCGGGTCCGCGCCTCATCAATCTCATCCAGCAGGCTGTGCACGCCATGCCAAACGAATCGGCGAAAGCCCCTCTACTTGAAGTACCATGATCCCTTCCAAATCTTCCCTTCCGAATCTGCGAACGATGTGCGCCCATATAGGGAGCGCCTTCGAGAAGGAGACATTTTCCAGCTTTCAGGTTCCGATTGCCCAAAGCTCGCTTTTTCGCCTGGGGACCCCCGAGGAGGCTGACGCGTTGTTTGCCGGTTCTCGAAAAGGCTATGCCTACACGCGTTTTGGAAACCCCACGGTGGATTGTCTTGCGAAGGCTCTGGCTGACCTCGAAGGCGGGCAGGATGCCGTTGTCACCGCCTCGGGGAATGCGGCTGTATTGACGGCGGTCTCGATGGCACTCGGGGCGAAAGACGGGCCGATCCTGACGCATCCGGATCTGTATGGTGGGAGTTGTGAGCTCCTGGGGATTTTTCAGGACACCTTTCGCGTTCCCGTTGAATGGTGTGACCCGGCAGACGCCGATGCGTGGGCAAAGGCTATTTCGAGGGCCAGTGTGGTCTTGATCGAAACGCCCTCGAATCCCCTGTGGCGCTTGACCGACATAGCTGCCACGGCCGAGCGCGCGCGTGTCTCGGGGGCCAGACTCATTGTCGATAACACGGTCGCAACACCCTTTAATCAGAGCCCTTTGGCCTTGGGAGCGGACTTTGTCGTTCACTCCACGAGCAAGTTCCTCAACGGGCACTCGGATATGATTGGAGGGTGTGTCGTCTCGCGAGAGGCCTTGAGTGCTCGCCAGCGCAGCATTCACAAAAACCTGGGAGCGACCATCAATGCGATTGATGCCTGGCTGATCCTGCGGGGGTTGCGCACCTTGGCGCTCCGGATGGAGGTGCATAACCGAAATGGTGAGAGCATTGCCTATTGGTTGAATCAGCAATCCGAAGTGACGAAAGTCTATTATCCCACCTTGGGCGATAGCCAGTCCGGTGCGATCTTCCGCAAGCAGATGCGAAGTGGGGGCTCGCTGGTTTCATTTGATCTTCGGGGGGGCGAGGCCGCCGCACGCAACTTCCTTCGCAAGCTCAAGCTCATCGTGCACGGGGTCAGCCTGGGCGGGATGGAAAGCCTGGCCACCCGGCCTGCGGCCACCAGCCACCGCGGGATGTCGGCCGAGGAGCAGCAGCGGGCAGGGGTGTCCGATGGATTGGTTCGACTCTCCATCGGGACCGAATTACAGGTCGATCTTCTGGCTGACCTGGAACAGGCTCTTGTCCCATGAATCATCAGCTTTCAAAATACTTGATATGGATCTCTTAGATCCGTGTTCCGGAAATGACTCCCCACGTCCAGACCTACCGTTACGGGACTCCCCTTGAGGGGGATGTTCTGCATATTGGCGTTGCCCGGCACTTACCGCGCGGGGTGGCAAAGAAGGACTACCGCTCGCAGGGCTATTTCGATGTCTGGCTCCCGGTGCTGGCACCAGGTCCCGCGCTGGTAAAAGACTACCGGGGAGGAAAGATCTCCTATGGATCCTTTTCCAGGCAGTACCGCCGCCTGATTGATAAAGCGGAGCCTCGCGGTGTCGTTCAGCTGTTGGGTTATCTTTCTCATATCCGACCGATTGCTCTCGGGTGCTTTTGCGAGAACGCGGATCATTGTCATCGGACAATCCTTGCCCGGCAGGTTTGCAGCGCCGCCGACGGAACGGATGCGTCGCTTCTGAAGGCGGTGAAGATTTCCGATAGCCCCGCGAGCTACGCCAGTTCTCCCTGCATGCTCCACGAAGTCTGGCAGGAATTCGCGGAGGAAGAGTGAGGCTCAAGCTTGTCCATATTGACTTGAAACCTGGTTGACCTCCTTTGCCGTTTCGCCCCGCGCGGGATTCTTCGGCTACACCAAGAGCCCGTGGGCGAAGGCTGCGAATGCGCTGGGGCGGAGACAGCTGCCTTCGTGGATGACGGCCCCGAATGGACCGCAAATTTTCTCCGATAGGGGCAGTAACTTACTCATGCCGTCTATCGTGATCGGGAGCCGGGTGAGGCATGCGAACAGCCCGCAGAATATCGGGATCCTAAAAGCCTCTATTGGCCGACGAGAGAAGGCAATCCAGACACGGATTGAGGGTAAGCATTCAATTTCCCCTGATGACAAGCCGGCCGAGGCTTGGTAGACTCGGAGGCATGAAACCAATCGAGAATGAAGGATCGAGTGCGCTGAGGCGCGAACGTCATAGCCGCGGGCAGATTGATCAGTTGCTCGCCGAGTACAGAGAGAGTGGTCAAACGCAGGAGCTGTTCGCGCGTGAGCGGGGCCTCAATGTGGGCACGCTGCGGGGTTGGCTCTACCGCAAGCAGAGGAATGAAGCTGCGGATCTTCGCGAGGTACTTGTGCAGGCAGGGTCCGGAAGGCAGGCGCAGGCCTCGGTCGTGGTGCGCACGGCCCGGGGCGTGGAGGTGGAGCTGCCACTGTGTGCGGGAAGTGGGTGGATCGAGCGGATGGTGCACAAGCTGGCGTGCTCATGATCAGTGCGGGCGGTGCGACCAGGATCTTCCTCGCCACGGGGGTGACTGATATGCGCAAGGGCTTCAGTACGCCGAGCAAGCTGGGCGTATCCAGCGGGTGCAATTCCCGTCCGGACAAGGGAAACGAGCCCTCCCATCCGGAATCGAGTCTTGGGCTCATAAAGGTAACGATATGAGTCAAGTGTAGACAGAGCGACAACCGGGCCGTAACGCAAGTGAAGGGATTGAGCCTCGTGATTGCATCATCCGGGGGCCGACAGCGTTGAACTGACTGGAAGGCAACAGTAGGCAGTCGCTACAGGGGCGAGACTGCCGGAGAGCCCGGCGGGGTCTGAGACCACGGCACGGTTGGAGATGGATACGATCGGAACTCGGGAGATCCCCGGTGGTCTGGCGAAAGAACGTCAGTATGCCCTCTGGCAGGCACAACCGGACAGAGGGCAGATGCTGCCGGGGAAGTCGGACCTGCTGATAGTACTCCGAGCGGGGGAAAGCCTCGTGCATGGGGAAGCGGCAGGCGAGAGATCATTCCGGTAAAGACACATCGTCTTCACACAGAGGAAGAGTCACGATGACAACAAACCTATCAGGAATAGCCAAGAAAGCACAGGACGACCGTCGGCTGCGGTTCACCTCGCTGGCGCATCTGCTGACCCCTGCCTTCCTTCGGGAAAGCTGGGTGAAGCTGAACAAACGCGGCACCTATGGGGTGGATGGTGTGCGGACGGGAGAGTATGAGAGGAATCTCGAAGCGAACCTGCAAACCCTGTGGGAAAAGCTTCGAGCGGGGACTTACCGCGCGCCGCCGGTGCGACGTGTAAACATCCCCAAGGGCAACGGCAAGATGCGACCATTGGGAATCCCGACGGTCGAGGACCGCATTGTCCAAGCAAGCGTGGCGCGCGTGTTGAACGCAGTGTTTGAGCCACTGTTCATGGACGAATCCTTCGGATTCCGTCCGGGTCGAAGTGCGCATGATGCGCTGCGGCACCTGCGCAGCCGCATCATCGCGGGAAAGGCGATGCATGTCTGCGAAATCGACATCCGATCCTACTTCGACCGGGTCAATCACGACTGGTTGCGGCGAATGCTGCGAGAACGAGTGGTGGACCCGGTGATCCTCCGCCTGATCGATAAATGGCTTCGGGCGGGGGTTCTCGACGAGGGTCTGTTCAGCCGCAATGAAGAAGGGGTTCCGCAAGGTGGGCCGATCAGCCCGATCCTCGCGAACGTCTATCTTCATTATGTGCTGGATCTCTGGTTTGAGCGGAAGTTCCGTCCGCGCTGCCGGGGAACGGCATGGCTTGTTCGCTATGCGGACGACTTCGTAGTGTGTTTCCAATACGAAGCGGAGGCCGATGTCTTCATGAAAAGCATCGGCCCGAGACTCGCGAAGTTCGGACTCGGCATGGCCGGGGAAAAGACCCGGCAAATCGTCTTCGGGCGTTTCGCCCGGGAACGACTGGCTGAACAGGGTCGGAAGCCCGAGGAGTTTACGTTCCTTGGCTTCCGACACATCTGCGGTGTTGATCGTAAGGGAAAGTTCGCGGTCATCCGACTGCCCTCCCAAAAGGGTCTATCCCGCTTCCTGCGTGAAACAAAGCAATGGCTATGGGACCACATGCATTGGAAGGTCCGTGACCAACGAGAGAAACTCGCCGCGAAGCTGCGGGGGCTCTACGGTTATTACGGACTCTCTTCGTGCGGTCCAAAGCTCAGCTCGATGCACTTCGAAGTCATGCGTCAATGGCGGCGCATCCTCATGCGCCGGAGCCAGCGAAGCAAAACCCACTGGTCCTATTTGAAGGACCAGCCATGGTTCAAACTACCCACGCCGAATATCCTCCATCCGGATGTCTGAACTGGACCGGTGACGGACTCTCGAAGAGCCCGTTGCAGGAAATCTGCACGGCGGGTTCTGAGGGGGGTGCCGGGCCGCGAGGCCCGGCATCTACCCGACACGGGCTTTACGGTTTGGTGAAGGGCACTCTGGAGAAGGATCCTCTTAGCGGGCACTTGTTCATCTTTTGCAACCGCCGGTGTGATCGCATCAAGGTGCTTTCATGGGATGGGAGCGGGCTGTGGTGTTGTGCAAAACGTTTGGAGCGGGGGTGCTTTCATTGGCCGCACTCTGAGGCGGGTGCGTCGGTGGAGCTTACGCAAGCGCAGTTGAATCTGCTCCTTGGCGGACTGGACTTGAAGCAGACGCACCGCCGCCGCGGCTGGCTGGAATAAAAGTCACCCCGGAGGGGATTTTGATTGACTGTATCCATTTTATGGATACAAAGGAGTCTTTCTTGAATCATGGTTTTGCCGCCCCAACAACTCGTCCAGGAAGTCGACCAGCTCAGGATTGAGAATCGGGTGCTCACTTTGCGGGTCAAGGCGTTGGAGAAGGAGCTGTATGGCAGCCGCTCGGACCGTCGCCGGGCGGAGGACCCGAATCAGGCTCGGCTTGAGGGCATCGAGGAGCAGGCGGCCTGGGATGAAGCGCATTTGGCCCAGCAGGGCACGCCCGCTGGGGTGAAGCCGCAAAGGAAGGAAAACAGCGGCAAGAAGAAGGGCCCCAGGCCGATCAACCCGGACTTGCCCCGCATTGAGGAGTCGGTGCCCGATCCGCAGTTGAAGGACTTGATCTGCCCGGTCACGGGCAAACCCATGCGCGCGGCCTTCACCGGGAGCGTGGAGGTGCTTGCGCGCAAACCGGCGGAGTATTACGTGCGGCGGCTCATCCGCACGGTCTTCACGGGCGCATCGGAGGTGGCACCGGTTTACAGTCCCTGGCCAGGCAGCGTGCTTCCGAAGAGTCGTATCGATGTGAGCGTGATCGCCAACGTGCTGACTTCGCGCTTCGCCGATCATCAGCCCTACCACCGCCAATGTGCGCAGTTGCGCCGTCATGGCGTGGAGTTGGCCCCAAACACCCTTTGCTCCCTGGTCGGGCAGGCCCACCGCAAGCTGGAGCCCATCTGGCGCCAGGTCCTCCTGGAAGTGCTCGCCAGTGGTTACATTCAGATGGATCCCACGCCGATCCCCTTGATGAGCGAACACAAAAAGGGCTCGACCAAGGAGGCCTGCATGTGGACTTACCGAGCTTTGGACGGTCCGGTTTGTTTCGAGTTCAGCGAAAACAAAAGTGGCCAGACCCCGGCCAAAACCCTCCAAAAATACACAGGCATCCTGCAAACCGACGGAGCGAACAACTTCGGCGGCGTGCCCGCGCGCGCCGATGTCATCCACATGAACTGCTGGGCGCATGCTCGGCGTTACTTCATCAACGCCGAAGAAGCGAACGAGGCGAAGGCGAGCGTCTACCTCAACGATATCAATCGCATCTTCAGAATCGAGCGGCGGGCCCGCCACTTCAAACTGCGGCCAGACAATCTTCTCAAACTGCGCCAACACCATAGCCTGCCTCTGCTCGACGCTCTCTTTGCCCGGGCCCGCGCCTGCGTCTTCGACGAGCGTATGCGCAAAACCCCGCTGCCCAAAGCGGTGCGCTACACCCTCACACGGGAGAGAGAACTGCGCGCCTGCTTTGAGCACGCCCCCTCGCGCATCGATAACAACCTTGCCGAAAACGCCCTGCGCCCGCTCAAGCCCGGAGCCAGGAACTGGCTCTTCATCGGCCATGCCAACGCCGGCCCACGCGCGGCAGTCATGTTCACCCTGGTGGAAAACTGCCGCATCGCTGAACTCACACCCCACGCCTGGGCCCTGTCAAAGAACGCCTGAGCCAAAACTCGGACCCAACTATAGCACACCCCCGCCTCAGCGGGAAGAGGTCCTGGTTGAATGCTTACACTGGTCCTCCACTTCACGCGCGCTGGGCTTGCGGGCCTTCCACCCGTAGTAGCCGCTCCGCTTCAGACCAAAGCACTCGCACATCTCATCGATCCCAAACTCCGAGCTGTTCTGACTGATAAATTGATACTGCATCAGTCGTCCTTGCTGAAGAAGCCCACCGTTTTTTTAGAATCTGGTTCATCCGCTGCGACTTCGCCAGCTCCTTGCGCAGACGCTCAATCTCTGCGACCATCTCCTTCAGACTGCGCCCACCCTCAGGGGTCGACGACTCCAGCTCCTCCAAATGCTCAGTCTTCCAGCGATAGAGAAGATTGGGGGCCACTCCAAGCTGCTCCGACACCTCGCCGACGGCCAGGCCTTCGATGATCATCATGCGCGCCGCGTCCTTCTTGAACTCGGCTGTGAAACGTCGTTTCCTCATGTTCGGATTCTCCTTTGAAGAGAATCCCGTGGCCACTTTTCTCAGGACTGATCAATCCTTCCCGCCCTTGCCGTCGCGCACAAACAGGCGGTTGCCCGGCCCGTCGATGTGGTCGACACTCAGGTTCACGCACTCTCGCACACGCAGGCCACAGGCGTAGATCAGCAAAAGAGGAACCCGGTAACGCAAAAGCAAACCCCCGTCAAAAGTGCTCTCGAAGGAAGTTTGTGAAGCCAGCAGCGGCCGTCCCTTCCTTTCGGCGGACGACGTTCCGATATCTGCGTCCCGTAACCGCTTTCGCCAGAAAGTGGACTTCATGCGCCTCGAGGTTGGCATAGCGAACCCGTCCATCGTAGAAAGCCCTACCGCAAGCATCACCCATGGACCCTCTCCTGCAGTTGACCAACGCCTTGCCCGATCCACTGCGTCCGCTGAGCGGAATTCAGAGGAGTCCGGTGCGGGAAAACCGCACGCCGGGTCTGCGAGGGGGCTCGCCAGCAGCGATGGGTCTTACCTTAATGGCGCACAGAATGTCATCCTTCTCAGATCCCACGGCAATTGCCAGCTACGCAGAAAACGCAATCCGGCGTGTCCCCGGCTTGAATGACATACATCGAATGTCTGCCTTGCTGTTGGCTGAGCGCACACCACCGGATGGACGCGTATTAGTCGTTGGTGCCGGGGGTGGCATGGAACTCAAGCTCTTTGCTCAGTCGTTCCCGGGTTGGCAATTTGACGGGGTCGATCCCTCCGCCGAAATGCTGAATCTGGCGAGGACTTCTCTTGGAGAGCTCGCCTCGCGCGTTCAACTACATCATGGTTATGTTGAAGCAGCACCCAAGGGGCCATTCGATGCGGCATCCTGCCTTTTAACGCTGCATTTTACCACCGAAGCTGAACGCTACAAAATACTCTGCGAAGTTCATTCACGATTGAAGCCTCGCGGGGCTTTTGTCGCAATGCACTACAGCATTACTGGGAATCCTGCTGAACGAGATTTGTGGCTATCGAGATGCGCCGATTTTGCGATATCATCTGGAGTTGATCCTGCGCAGGCAAGGACGGCAGCGACGGCGATTGGCAAGCAGTTGCCTATCCTCGCGCCTGATCAGGACGAAGCGCTCATGCGAAAAGCAGGCTTCTCGGATATCCGCGTCTTCTACGTCGGCTTGGCATTTCGCGGATGGGTAGCGTATGCCTGACGTTCAACAATAGCTACCAGTCTTGATGACTTTAATAATGCGTTCTCTTTATGCCGCGAGTCAGTCGCCGGGATGTCGTGGTTTTTCGCCACCCGCTTTGACACGGGCTGATTTGGATGAGAGGCCGCAAGTATTCGACTTGGGTTCAGAACCACGAAGTCCTCCAACTTCCGCTTAGCCCCGACTCGGCGTTGCCGAACGGGTGGGCCGCGGGATTATTTTCCCGGAATGTTCCAGGCGTCGCGAATGGCCTCCACGCACCGGGCGGTGGTGTTAACGGCGTCGTCACCCTCGTATTCGACCACGGCGGACTCAAGGGCGGGAACGCCGCGCAGGCCGGCGAGGAACCCGGGCAGGTCCAGCGCGCCGGCGCCGACCACGGTGTCGTGGTAACGGCCGTCGGGATCGAACCTGAAGTCCTTGAGGTGCAGTCCGAAGAGGCGGTCGCCGAAGCGTTCGACCCACTTCAGGGGGGATTCTCCGGCCTGGATGCACCACGCGGTGTCGAGGCAGAGTCCGACGTTGGGGCCGGTGCGGCGAAACAGATGCTCGAGGATCGTGGAGTTGCCCAGCCAGTGCTTGCCGCCGTGATTGTGGATCGCGATGCGCATGCTGTGGCGGTCGCACAAGGTCTGGGCGATGCGCAGGGTGTCCTCGTGATCGTCGGGATCGAAGCCGCAGCTGACGAGCGTGCAGCCGGCCTTGCGGGCGAACTCGAAGAAGCGCCGGTTGAAGGCTTCGTCGTTTTTCAGCGTGACCACGCCGATGCCGGAGAGGGTCACGCCGGCCTCGCGGTAGGCGTCGATGGCCTGCTCCTGCTGCGCAGGGTCGTCGTAATCGACATGGCAGGCGGAAAGGTCGATGGCGTTGACCCCGCACTGTTTCACGGCGGCGGCCACGTCGGCGTTGGCCTTGATGTGGCGAAAGGAGAAGCTTTTCACGCCGAGGCGGGAATCGAGGTCGAAGGGTTGTGTCATGATGTATTGGATACGTCTTTTTGGTTGCGGTGCTTGCGTTATTGGAGGCTTCCCTCAGGGAACGGCGCACTGGCCTGACGGTAGCAGGCTTCCATCACGGCGACGCGGCGGCGCACAGCCTCGGGGGTGATGACCTGGGGGACACCTTCGCGGATCGTTTTCCAGAGGTCGGTGTAGAGATCGAGCACCGGTTGCGGCGCGGGAGCGGCACCGGCACCGGTGTCGGCCTGGGCGGCGGGGGTCCAGCTGTCCTCCCGCCAGGTAAGTTGTTCGGAGTTGTAGCGGCGGTCCGGGGTGGGGCGGTCGTCCACCGGGCGGGCGGGCAGGGCGGACCAGTCCACCCATTTCCAGTCGAGGCGGTCGGCGTTGCCGCGCAGGCCTCCGGCGGTGCCGCAGACGCGCCAGCGTTCGTCGGGGTAGGCGGCGGTGGCCAGCAGTTCGAGCTGGATGGTGGGGGCGTTTTCACCGCGCAGGATGATCTTGAACTCGTCCTCGGCGTCGCCGCTGGAGAGTGAGTTTTTGAGGTCGCACCAGATGTCGGGCTCGCCGGTGCCGAAGAGTTCGAGCGCGTGGTCGATCAGATGAGGGCCGTTGTTGTAGAGCTGGCCGCCGCCAAAGGAGCGCAGCGTCTGCCAGTCCCAGCGGCGGCCAAAGCCGTGCCAGGCGATACGGATGTGCGTGATTTTCCCGAGCAGACCGCTTGCGCAGATTTCCATAACCTTGCGGAAGTCGGCTTCGTAACGTCGTTGCTGGAAGGGTTGCAACACGCGTCCGGCGGCCTTGGCGGCGGCGATCATCGAGTCCGCGTCGGCGGTGGTGAAGCCGAAGGGTTTTTCACACAGCACGTGCTTGCCGGCGGCGAGCGCGGCGCGGACCTGGGGGGCATGCCACTTGTTGGGCGAGGCGACGACGATCAGTTCGACGTCGGGATCGGCGATCAGTTCCTCGAACGAGGCGCGGGCGGAGATGTCCGGGTTGGGGAAGTCGGTTTGCCGCTCGGGAAGCGGGTCGAACACGGTTTTCACCGTGTAAAGTTTGGGAAGGAGGGCGAGCGTATTGGCGTGGATATCGCAGCCGCTGCGCCCGAAGCCGGCGATGCCGACGCGGATGGGGGAATATTGGCTCATGCGGCCGCAGATGATACCGGAAATGCTCTTTTGGGGCGTCCGAATTCAACCTGATTGCGTGTGCAAAAAATACCCAGGCGGGCATTCACTTGTTGCATCCGACGAAGGACGACGGCGGCCGGCCATAGTGACGGCGAAACACGCCGGCGAAGTGTTGCGACGAGGAGAATCCGGTTTCCTGGGCGATCTCGGTGACGGAGCGATTTCCCTGGGCCAGCAGGCGGCGGGCGCGCTCGAGGCGCAGTTCGCGAAAGCGGGCGCAGGGCGATTGTTGGCGATGCGTCATGAACAGGCGTCCGAGGGCCGAACGCGACATGCCGGCGAGGGTGGCGATGTCCTCCAGGCGCAGCGGGTTGCCGGTGTTGGCGGCCAGCACTTGCTCGATGCGGTCCACGCGCGCGGCCTCCTGGGTGCGGGTGTCGCGCGCCTTGGCGAGGGGCGGACGGGGTCCGGGGGAGAACCAGGCCGCCGGCAAGAGTCGCAGGCAGAGGTGATGAAACAGAATGGCCACGCGCTGGTTGTCTTCGAGGACGGGTTGCAACGCGGCCAGCGCCCGGGCGTCGGCGAGCATCGTGGCGTCGAGTTCGCAGGGGGCACCGGTTTCCCGGCCGAGTTCGGGCCAGGGGGCGGTGAACTCGATCACCAGGTATTCGCCCGACCTGTCGGTTGCGCGGGGTTCGCGTTCGAGACCGGGGGCGATCCACACGGCTTGTCCGGTGCCCAGGTGATGCGTGGTGGTCTCGACGCGCTGGGAAATCCGTCCGGCGAGTACGCAGTAGAATTGATGAAACGGCTGGACGTGCGGTCGAAACGCATAGCCGCGACTGAAGCGGCGCGCATGCAGGCGAATCGATTGGATCGGATAGAAGAGCGGACACTCCACAAGTCGTATGTTCATGCAAAAAGCTTCGGGGTCCAGCTGATGTTTGGGAAGTATCCCGGTGCCCGAGCCGACCGAACTTGTTTCGTCTTGAAGGCAACTCGACCCTTAGAGAGGGTAAATGAACTCAGCCTGTGATAGCTGATCGTAAGCAGAAGAAACTTGTCGCGAAGGCGTTTTGACTCGTATGCCGTTCCTCCGCCCCTAGGCGATAAATACCTGCTCCCGATGATAGGCGAGGAAGACGGGGTCCGGCAGATTCTTTTCGGGGACGCGAAGGGGCCGGCCTTCAAACCGGGTGAAATTGTCGCGGAGGGTGGCGATGGAGGTGGCCTGGCGGAGGCGAGCACTCAGAACCAATCGACTGGCTTTGTCGAAGGTGATGAGGCCGCGATCAAAGGCCGCGTCGTGGAGGGCATTAAGACAGAGTCCATTGCGAGGATTTACTCGGTTGGCTTCTGACTCTGACCATGGGATGATGTGACTGGCGCGGAGGAGTTCGGGAAACGGGTTATCGGTGAGACAACAGCGTCGTCCATAACTGGCAAGGACAGCGCGGCGGAAAAAACTCTGATGACGGCGCACGGTGACTGAGGAAAGCGCTTCAGTGGGCCCGGATGGAGATTCTTCGAAAACAATGGGATGGTCGGGAAATTCAGCGGCCATCTCCATTTCGTTGACGAGCTCAAGAGGGCGGATCTGAAACTCATCCCAAACCGCACGATCCTGGTGGCTGGCACCAGCCAGTCCGGCCACTCCACGGGCCCGCTCAGCAGGATCGAGGGACGTGAAGTTATTGAGCTTCATGGCGACGGAGCTGGGCGTTCGCCTGATGTATTTCGCCAAGGCAACAATGGGTGGATGGGTCTTGTGTTGCTGACCAAAGGGCGTGCGCCAGTAGAGATGCAGGGCGAGGAGAAGCTCGTCACGGGTCCAAGGGCGGCGGGCAAGCATGCGGTGAAGCTTTGGGAGAGAAATTCTGCAAAGCAATGTTTACCGGGAGGTCGCGCCGGCGGAGTTCGAACAGCTCGCCAGCCTGTGTCTGATCGCCCGAATGCTCGCGGGGCAGCGAAGCGAAGAACACCTGCGGCAACGCCGCTCATCTTCCCGCCTTTGCACCAAAGCCGGAGGTGCTTCACGTCTCGCTAATCCCCGCCTGAAATGCCGCTTTTGGGACAGGCTCTATATGGGAAAGGCCCGTTTTGGAGAGGCAGTCCAAGATGGATTGCAAAGGAAGAGTGGGGGGCTTT
>CAYOIB010000039.1:0-24630 GCA_964403935.1 uncultured Puniceicoccaceae bacterium
CCATCAATGGAACGATCCACGTGGGATTCGGCCGCCAAATGAACCACAGCCTCGGGCCTAAACTCCGCGAAGATCCTCTTGAGAACATCCTGGTCAGCGATGTCGCCTTCCATAAAGGCATAGCGGGGATGCCCCTCCAGATCGCTTAATGACGCCAGGTTTCCGGCATAGGTCAGCCTATCCAGATTCAGGACCTCATGTCGCGTATTTCTGAGGACATATCGCACGAAGTTGCTACCGATGAACCCCGCGCCGCCTGTAATGAGAATTCTCATACGAAGGAATCGGCCTCATTATAAGGCTTAAGATGAAGCCTCCGCCTCGGATGCCTTCTCATGACCGAGGGCCGCCGCACGTTTGAAGAGTTCCCGGGCGGCCGCTTCGTTCTCATCCAAGCCCCCGAGACCGGACTGGGTGTAAATGCCGAGGTTGTAGATTGAAGCCGGATGATCCTGGGCTGCGGCTTTCTGGTACCAGGCGACTGCCTTGTCGTCGTCAAGCTCAACACCTTCACCATTGCTGTAGCAAAGACCGAGGGCATATTGTGCTTCCGCGACATTCGCTTCCGCGGCCTGCAGGAAACATTTTGCAGCTTCCTCATGATTGGGTGAACCATGAATAGCGCCATTGTAATAGATAAGCCCAAGGTTATAGGCCGCCTCAGCCACACCGCCATCCGCCGCGCGGGCGTAGGCTTCCGCCGCTTTCATCATGTCAGCTTCGACCCCGATTCCAGCGGCATAGAATCTACCCAGATTGGCATGCGCCTGGGCATGATCCTGCGCGGCAGCTTGCATGAAGCGTGCGGCTGCAGCGGCCACATCTTGAGCAACACCTTCCCCTGTAGCGAGATAGAAGCCCAGGTTACACTGGGCATCAGCATGACCATTTTCTGCTGCGAGGCTGAACCAATGCGCTGCTGTTTTTGGATCGCGCGGCGTGCCACGTCCCAGAGCGTGCAACAAACCTACGTTGTACTGTGCTTCGGAATCACCGTTGTTAGCGGCCTCTATTAATTCTTGAACTGTCTTCATGATATGGATCGGTTGGTTGGGGTATGAGCGGCTGACAACGTGCCACCACCGGCAGCGTGCGCATTCCACATAGCGTAAAAAGTTTCCTCAAGTGCCTGCGCCAAGGCCTGCGGTTGTCCTAATGGAGAATCAAGAAAACGCTGCCGAAGCGAGGTGCGCAGGGTGCTTAAATTGGTAAGGTCCGCGGCCTTGGCCGCCGCAATCTGAACATACTCGGCTTCGTCCCGCGCCACCCAGTCATCGAGACCCAGACGGCGCATGAACGAAGCGGATACCCGCGAGGCATGGCGATCGCCTTCAAGGCAGATAACGGGAACGCCCATGTAAAGGGCGTCGCAAGTCGTCGTCGTTCCACTGTAAGGAAAGGGATCGAGGGTGATATCGAGCCAGTTATAGCAACCAACATGCTTTGGCAGCGTATCGGTGCGACCCTTGAAATGAATGCGCTGGGTATCGACGCCCAGCTTCCTGAACGATTCCCGGATCCAACCTTGGTTAGCCGGAATACTCAGATTGTCGTGCTTTAAAAGAAGTCTCGAGTTTGGGACCACTTGCAGGATCGCGGCCCACACCGCCAAGACCCGTGCATTCACCTTCTGGAGATTATTGTAACACCCAAAGGTGATAACTCCCTCCCGAAGTGCCGGAAGAGGCCTGATATCGGGATAAGGAAACGGAGGGCGAAAGGCATGAAAGCCGTCCGCCAATCGAACGATCCGCTCGGTGGAGCGTTCATCGGCTTCACCCTCCGGCTCAACCAGATCATCAACAATCCGGTAATCGATTCGGGTAAGCCCTGTCGTTCCCGGATATCCCAGCCAACTTGCCTGCACCGGTGCAGGCTTCATGGCAAATAGTGGCAACCGATGCTCAGCTGTATATCCCGCCAGGTCGACCAGGACATGAATTCGATCCTCTCGTATCTGCCTGGCCACTACGGCATCCTCCACACCCCGGATGTTCCGCCAACCCGGATGTGCTTTGAACTTCATCGCGAGTTCCGAATCATTCACTTTCGAGGCATAGAAGAAGCATCGGATACGGGTGGCTTCAAAATGATCACACACGCCGTCGAGAAAGTACCCCACCGGATGATTTCGAAGATCTGGTGATACAAAGCCAATGCGCAGAGCTTCGCCTTTTTCCAGTACCAGACCATCCGGTGCCAGCGCCGTAACAGCAGCTTCAATTTCACCCCCTATCGCCCGGTGATAGGCCGCCAGATCCTCAGATGAGCGCGCCTCGTCATAATTACTATGAAAGAGATAGACACTCTTTGGCAGCCAGTCACGGGATCCCGGCTGAAAGGCGGACTCCAGCAACTCGAGGCCATGGGATATCCGGTTGTAGAAGAAAAGGAGATTCCCGTAGGCCAATTTAACAGCGGCTGAATCGGGATGGCGTTTATGAAGACACCTGGCCAGCCTCAGCCCTTCCGCCAACGCCTCTGGATCCTTTCCGTTTCCGAAGAGCCGACAACTGTTATAGATCAGTTCGCATGTCACGCTCACCTCGTCCGCCCCGCGCCCAAGCGCTTTGCGAAGCCAACCCTCCGTAGCCTTATATTGCGGGGAGGCAAAGCGGCGACAACTCTTTGCCGCCCCGAGGGCATAATCCGCGCGGATACCGGTAACCCCATCACCCTTTTCAAGCAGCTCAAGCGCCTCCTCGGTATGATCCTTCTCCGAGGCCACCAGCTCTGCCCAGTCATACCAGAAGAACCCGACTTCGCAATGCTCCGATGCCGCACTCGCATAGTGAGAGAACGCGGCGGACCGATCATGCATACAACGATAGCAAGTTCCCATCATCCAATTCAGCTCACCCGTCCGAGCCACACTTCGAGGGGTCCGGCCAAAGAAGTTGAGCGCCATCTCCCAATCCTGCTTCCCCATCCGGATTCTTCCCGCATAAAAGCAAGCCGGGCCATAATTCGTTTCTCCCTTCATGACAGGATGCAGGAGTGATTCGGCCTTATCCGATTCGCCTGCTTCCATATAGAACATGGCTAGATGCAGACGCCCAAGGATATGCCCGGGATGCCTCGCCATGAGCCGCTGCAGCAAAAGAATGGCTGAGCTGTGCTGGCCCGCCACCCAGCGATCAAGAGCCGTGAGGAATTGAGAAGGTGCTCCCAGTGCTTCCCGCTCTTTGGGGGTCAACACCCGTCTCTCATTACCCATTCGCAGAGCAAGGCTTTCACGCAATTCCAGCCTAATGAGATCGTTGCCGCATGAATCCCCCCTGACCCGCTCCCACGCCTGGCGCGATTCACCAGCGGCATCGAGGGCGTAAAGCTCCTCCGTCGAAAGACGCTTACTGGAAGCAATAGAGGTCATCCGTTCTTCATATTCAACCGAGGAGCTGGAGAACCGATTGCGATTGCTGGTTGGCCAGGGCAAGGGCCTGTGTCCCTAGTTGATTTGCGGTCTGCAGGGCCAGGAGATTTGCGGCCTCTTCATTAAGATCGGCCAACACAAGACGATCTCCCCCCGTTTGCAGGACGTTGATAAGGCCCGTGGTGAACTCTTCTCGATTTGTAATTACTGCGAGATTATTGGCGAGCGCACTGGCTTGCGCCTTGAGGACACTGTCAAACTCTTCAATACTCCGGACCAATCCTGCCAGACTCAGCTTGTAGTCGGAAGCCGTCCAGTCGATGTTGTGCCCCCCTGTCACATCGCCGGCCGCACCATAAGAAAGGGCCGCGCTATTACTGCTCGTAAAACCAAACGCCTTGATCCCAGCCGCCACACTATTTGTGCCCGAATAGGGCGTTGTCAGAAAAAGCGCGTAGTTTGTCCCATCGCCCAGGCTGATACGTGTGTTGTTACTGGCACTCACGGTAGAGCCTTGATCAGGATTGGCCGCACGCAAAAACCCAAACCCGTCAACTCGGTAATTTGCTGCATTTTCCGGCCCAAAACGCTGCACATTAAAGCCCAATACATCGAGCTTGGAATCATCGAACGACTCACTGAACTGCACACTGTCGCGCTCGTTTCCTGACAAGAGATTGATCCCCGCATAACCGGCATCCTTCACCATCTCAGCCATCTGCACGATGAGGGAATTGAACTGCTTTCCGAGCTCCGCCCGCTGTAGCGAATCAACCTCCCCCACCGCCCCATTCACCACACCTTTCATCTGAGCGACCAGATTACGCATACGGGAGATGCCTGTATCCGCCGCCTGGATACGCTGAATTGACTGACCCATGGCGTCCAAACGAGCCCGCAGCCCGCTCGCACGATCCTTCAGATTCACATCAGCGAAGTAGTTCGTGGGGTTGTCCACCGCCGAATTCACCCGCCGTCCGCTCGCAAGCCGCGCATTGACGAGATCAAACATCGAAGTGTTCTTCTGGAGAGCCAGCAGATTGTTCCGGATTCCTGAGCTGAGGGAGATATTGGACATACGGATAATCGAGAGAAGAGCCGTTAATTCATGAAGCTCTTTTCTGAACAAAGCAGAACAAGTGCCAACCCCCAAATCTCAACAACATCTTTCTACTCTTAAACAACTTACAAAAGATCTTCCTCGGCAACCCGAGGTTCACTTTCCTGGAGACGGAAAAAAGGACGCCCTTTTCGGGGCGTCCTTTGCCTAGTGGAAAACTATCTTGGCGTTTATCCGAGGAGTTGCAGCACCGACTGCGACTGCTGGTTAGCCAAAGCGAGGGCCTGGGTTCCGAGGGAGTTAGCCGTCTGGAGAGCGAGGAGGCTCGCGGCCTCTTCATTCAGGTCAGCAAGAACCAGTTTATCACCACCTTCAACAAGGGTATTGATCATGTCGGTGGTGAACTCTTCACGATTTGTGATAACCGCGAGGTTATTAGCGAGGCCGCTGGCCTGTGCTTTCAATTGGCCATCGAAGTCCTCGATCTGCTTCACGACCTTCTTGAGCTCGGTCTTGTAGTCGTCTGCGGTCCAGTCGATGTTGTGATCACCCGTTGCACCTCCGGCACCATATTCAACAGCCGCACCGCTGGCACCAGTGGCCCCAAACGATTTAATCCCAGCAGCGACCTCCGTGGTCCCGGAGTACTGCGTCGTCATGTAGATAGCATAGTTCGTCCCGTCCGAGACATCGTCGAGGTCGCTTGCAGTAGCGCTGGCGATGCCACCATTGGCCGAAGAGGCACTCTGGAGGAAACCGCTTCCATCGAGACGGAAGTTGGACGCATCCGTGTCGTCTGCGAAGCGCTGAATATTGAATCCGAGCACGTCGAGCTTGGAATCATCGAAGGACTCACTGAACTGAACCGAATCCCGCTCGTTATTGCGCAAAAGATTGATTCCGGCGTAGGACGAATCCTTGATAACTTCCGACATCTGGACGATGAGCGAATTGAACTGCTTTCCGAGGGCCGCGCGCTGATCCGCTTCGGTTTGACCGAGAGCGTCATTCACCACACCACTCATCTGCGAGAGGAAGGTGCGGACACGGGTGATGCCGGCGTCAGCAGCCTGAATCCGTTGAATGGACTGGCCCATGGCATCGAGGCGGCTGGACAGCCCGGAAGCCCGGTCCTTCAAGTTGACGTCTGCGAAATAGTTCGTCGGGTTATCAACTGCGGAACTCACCCGGCGACCCGTGGCGAGACGCTCGTTAACAATCTGGAACTGGGAGGAATTGCGCTGAAGCGACAAAAGATTACTGCGAATTCCTGAACTGAGGGCGATGTCTGACATTTGTAATACCTTTCTAGTATTTTATTATTGTAGGGTTCGTTTTGCAGCCATTCTGGCCACGTGGAGAATAAACGGCAGATGAAGGAAATACTTTAGGCCGTCTTAAAAGAATTTTCATCAATCTGCACAGCGTGCGCCCAAACATCGCGAAGGTGCCGCACCGCATGCAGGACCACGAATATTTGGGAGGGCTCCTTCACCAGCTCCCGAAGGTTTCCGTATAGCCCCGCCAAGCTGACGGCGAGGCCAGGCGCTGTATCCAGCGCGAGCACCTGAATCAGACCTGTCAGAATCTCCTGGGACCGCTCGATCTCTTCGGCTTCAAGAGCGCTTATGAGTGCATCATACGCATGAATCACCATCCGGGCCCGGATGCGGGAATCGGAAGTAGCTGATACCGAAGAGGCGTTCAGGCGGGATGCATTCATGATCAGCCAAAGAAAATTCCACCGCCCGGACTTTGTTGCCCAAGCATCGCAAACATCGAGACAGGACCGGCGGCTCCACCCGTCTGCGTGGACAAAGCCCCGCTGGTGTTCTGAAAAATCGAACTGCTGATCGCCTTTAACTGAGAATCAAGGCTCGATACCCCCGAAAAGAGATTACCGTTTCCTGAAAGAACATTGGCCGCTCCAACCGAGAGAAAGGCCCCCACCGGCATCGTCACCCCGCTTGCCACCATATTCCTGAGAAGGTGATGGTCCTCGATCGCGATCGAGGCCCCCTCAAGTATGCGCCGGTGCTCTCCGATACGACCGAGGGTCGCCTCCACCTTTTTCACGAAATCTTTGAAATCAAAATCATCCACCAGCTCACGCGCCCGCTGAACCTCGACCAGCGCACTCGCCCTTCCCTGCCCCGTGAAATCCTGGTTGTCCACCACCACCCGCAATCCGGCAGGCAAGCTAACGGTCGTCCGTCCATTCTCCCGTAAGTCGACCTTGGTGGCCATTGAAACGGTATGACCTGCAAGGTTCTTCAACAGGACGGATGACTCCGCTCCGTTGTAGTTCACTTCAAGGAGATATGTGCCGGCCGGGACCGGGGCGTGATCGGCAAAGCTAGCGTTCAGGGAAAGCTCCTTGATTGACAGCTCTGCATGGCCCCGCTGTGCGGGCAGCGAGCTGAAGAGGCGGACGTTGTCAACAGAACGGGCAGCGCCGCTGGCAACACCAAGCTCCTGAACATGCAGGCGCTCATACCCGAATGAGAACCGGTGCGAAGCAGGCCCTTTTGTTTCAAAATCGTATTTATCGAGGCCTGTCAGCAAATTGAGCTTATCGACCTCCAACCGCACCCCGACATCGAAATCAACCCACTCCTTACCTGTGCCGGAAAGATCGATATTATTCGCCCGTCCAACTTCCAAGCCACTTTCATTGCGCAGGATAACGGTGGATCGATTCCCTTCATAGACGATCTCACCGCGATAGATACCATCCTCCAGCTCGGGATAGCCTGCCTTCGGAGGAATAAATGAGCCCTTCTCCACCGTCAGGCCGAACAGCCCGGAGGCCTCATTCCTCGCCCTGTCTCCGTCATCGTAAAATATCGCAACTTCCGCATTCTCAGCCCGTCGGGCAATGCCCCCCGCCTCTGCCTTGAAGGTTTGAAGATCCGGTAGATCCAGCAATATCGGTTGTCCAAACTCTGTTGCGAGCCGAAGCTTGCCCCCGGAGAAGAGCTTCTGGTCGTTGAATTTCGAGAGATCGATGATCTCATCAATCCCCGCGGTGAGGCTCCGCATCAGCCCGATCAATTCAGCTTTCCGGCGAGCGCTCGTGCTTCCCCGGAGACCTTCGCGGGCAAATTTCAGAACCGAGAGCAGATTGCTCTCGATGCTTTCGAGGCGTCCCAAAGCACCTTGCGTCAGCCGATAGGAAGCTTCCAAGTCCTTCGTGGTAACCGTCTGCCCCCGCTCCGCACGGTCGGGTGCACCAAACGGAGTCGACCGTCGCACACTGAATGCCAAAGGATCAGAATACTGTGCAAGTTGACTGGTGGTGAGCCGCTCCATCAGGGAATACTCACCCCTACGACTGGATCTCCCGGTTCTTTAGCGGGAATCATCCATTGGCCCCAGGTCGTGACGAATATCTGCTGAGACTGGGGAAGTAAATTCCCCAAACGAAAGGAAATTCTTGCCAGATCCGGGGGTATCGACCCTAATGATCTTTGTAGCTATTTCCTCAAACGAATTACACAAGAAACTCCGATGGAACCACTTACAAGACAAGAATCCTCATCTCCGCCAACTTGGTAAAATTCCTGCTTAGCATCAAAGTGAATGAGGTTCCTTCGAAATAGTTCTCTGAAAGATGCGCCCATCAAGGCTTCTCGTTGGATATTTTTCCTCGGCAGCTTGCTTGTAACAATACCCATTCATGAGGCGTCAGCAAACCCCCACATTCGCCCCCGACAATCAGCAGCCGCGGCGATGAGAGCGCCAAACCCCTCTTCGCCTCAGCCAGCCGAACCCATCTACACAACCTCCCGCCCTCCACCACTCCAGCTCCCCCAGTCGATTCCCGTGGTCGATGAGCCACAACGAAAGCCTCCAAGCCTGCAGGAATTCCTGGAACTGAAGAAGGACCGCTTGCTTTCCACAAATGAAGTGGCACCCGAGGAAGTGCTAACTGAGGAGGAAGAAGCCGGGGCCGCCTTGGACGGGGGCCCTGCTCCGCACCCCTCAACAAATTCAAGTTCAATGGCTTCCATGCGCTTGAGCCGCGAAGGGATTCTCGGAGACGAGAACCCCAATCGAGCCTCCGGGAGTGGCATTTTTCTGGACGCCGAAAGGCCGCGCCGCACAACCCTGCCGGAGATTCTCCTGTTTCTCGAAGGAAGAGAACAAAAGCTCCTCATCGCGCCCCAGGTGGAAAGCGACGGAGCCACTTATGTTCCTCCGGCCACGACCAGACTCCGGAGCCGGGCTGAATACCAAACCCAACAGAGACGATGAGGCTCTTCAACGCTCACACAGAAAACCGTTTCCAAGCCGCAGCCGGGTTCTTCTGGATTCCCCTTTTGTTCGCGGTATGTCCCCTCGCTCTGCATGCATCGAACCAGGACCTCCCCCCCATCAACGATGAACTGGAGCAGATCATTCAGGCTACAGGCTACGTCTCTCCGCGCCAGCAGGAAGATCGTCTGACGGCACTCCTGGAACAGGCCGGTTTTCGCTCCGAAGAGCAACGCGCTGTCCTCCTTGTACTCGCCGATCATTATGAAGCGCAGGGCCTCATAACTCAGTCCGTGGCGGTCCTTGAAGAGTTGGTCGATCTCTTTCGTGATGATTCCGGGCGGCCAGACTGGTTCTTCCGCCTGGGGAGACTCCACCGCGACCTTGGGGCAGTGGATACCGCTATCGCCCGATTTTACCAGGTTCTGGATCCCTCGACCATCCGCGACAAAACCACCGGCGGGTACCGCACCTTATCCCAACGTGCTCAGTTTGAAATTGCCCGCACGTATTTTCGGCAGGGGCGCTATACCCTCGCCGGGGAATTATTTGATCGGGTCCAACGACTGGACCTGGAAAAAGCCGATAAAGAAACGGTTCTCTACTATCAAATTCGCTGCGTATTCATGGAGGGGGTCCTCGATCGGATTCCTGCCATGGCTGATCACTTTGTGGCCAGGTTCCCCGAGAGCCTCCGGACCTCAGAGATCCGCTTCATGCAGGCGCAATCTCTTGAACAGCGCGGCCACACCGAGGAAGCTCTCGAAACCGTCATGGATCTCCTCCGCGAAGCTCAGCCAAAAGGTGCCGCCAACCCGGAGCGGTGGATTCAGTGGCAACGAAAAGCGGGGAATTTCTTCGCAAACCACTATTATACGGCGGGCGACGCTGCCACCGCCCTCAGTATCTATCAGACCATTGCTGAACTCAGCGACGACCCGGAGTGGCTCTGGCCGGTGGTCTACCAGATCGGAATCTGTGCCGAACAACTCGGAGCGACCGACCGGGCGCGTGAGGCCTATCAATGGCTGAACCGCCAAGTCGAAAAAGTGGAAGAAGCAACCGGTGCGGAAAACACCCTTTCTCCCCAACTTCAACTCGTTCTTGAGGGAGCCTTATGGAGGCTGGAACACCTCAACCGTCTTTCCCAAATCGAACTTCAAACCCGCAGCCTTCAGGAGGCCGCGGCCTTTCCACTCTAGAGCAAGCCATGAGTAGCACACCTAAGATTCGTGAAATAATTGAGGATTTTTCGACCCTTATCCAGGCCGCCGAATCTCTCCTGGCGGAAGAGAATGGCCTTCTTAAGCAGGGACATGGGCACACCTCTTCAACCTTGCTGGACCAAAAGCGCGTCCTCATTGCCGAGTTGGACTCACTCCTGGAAGCAACACGCGCACGGTCGGAAGAGGCAACACCCGAAGAAAAGAGCCACATCAGCCGACTTCAGGCGCGGTTGATGAAGCTCCTTGTCCTTGATCGCGAAAATGAACGTATGCTCCTCCAATCCACCCTCCCCCAACGGCCAGCGCCTCCCGGGAACCCAATGCGGATGGCCCGCACCTACCACCAGCACCAACGCGTCCATTCCTGAAGATGCGCCGCATGCCAGGAGCCTCTTCCCCAAAGCACACCTCAGCGAGGAGCGAAAATTCAAATCACAGGATGCTCTCGCCCAGAGACTTTTCCTATCTGCGGGCTCTAGTTTATCAGCACAGCAGAATCGCTCTCTCCCAGAGCAAATTTGAACTCGTTCTATCCCGTATCTCACGGCGATTGCGTGCGACCGGGCTGTCCTCTCCTTCCGCCTACTGTGATTATCTCCGCAGCCCCAATGGCCGAAGCGAGCTCCCCTACCTGATCGACGCCATTTCGACCAACCACACACACTTTCTCCGGGAGAGCAGCCACTTCGAATATCTTCGTGCCCCGATCCTCCGTGATTGGCTGAAACGCGAAAAGAGCCCGTCCTCCCCCTTTCGCGCCTGGAGCGCCGCATGTTCCTCAGGCGAGGAGCCTTACACCCTTTCCATGACCCTTGATGATGCGCTCTGGACAACACAGGCGCAGAATCACTGGTCTGTGCTCGCCACCGACATCTCGCACGCAATCCTCGCGCAAGCGCAGGAAGCGGTCTATCCCGCCCAGGCCCTGGAACAGGTTCCACCAACGTGGAAGCGCCGCTACTTCATCCGGGAATCTTCGCTGGCAGAAGAACATTGGAAGGTATGCACGAGAATTCGGGAAAAGGTGCTCTTCCACCAGATCAACCTCCTCGGGCCAAAGGTTCCCTCGGAAAAGAAATTCGATCTGATTCTCTGCCGAAATGTCATGATCTACTTTGATCGCCCGACACAGGAAGAACTCATCCGCCGGCTTCACACAGCTCTCAAACCCGGAGCCTACCTCATGGTCGGCCACTCTGAAAGCCTCAGCGGAATTCGGCACGGGCTGCTTCCTGTTCTCCCTTCCATCTACCGCCGGGAGCTATGAAACAGGAAGCTATCGAACCTCAGCCGCGCACCCGCGTACTGATCGTTGATGATTCGGCAGTCATCCGCTCGCTCCTGAAGCGACGCCTCAACCAACACCCGCGAATCAGCGTCGTCGGGGCAGCCGCTGACGCCTTTGATGCCCATGATAAAATCCGCGCCCTGAAACCCGATGTTCTCACGTTGGACGTCGAGATGCCGAGAATGGATGGACTCACTTTTCTTCGCATTCTCATGGCGCGCCACCCCATGCCAGTCATCATCCTGAGCTCCATCACGAAGGAGGGCTCCCGGCAGGCGATCGAAGCCCTCCGGCGGGGTGCGGTGGATGTCGTCGCAAAGCCCGCTGGAGCAGCCGAACTGAATGACCTCTTCGAGGACCTTCCCGAAAAGATCCTCGCCGCCGCAGCCGCCCAGGTTACGGCAATCGACCCTGAAACCATCCTTCCACGCCCGCCCCATGTGCCCCGCTGGGAAGATATTGATCCCGACCGCATCATTCTCCTGGGAGCCTCCACCGGCGGCACCGAAGCCCTCCGCACGGTCCTCTCCAGCTTGCCGGCAGATGTCCCGCCGATTCTCGTCGTTCAACATATTCCAGCTGCTTTTTCCGGAGCCTTTGCCGAGCGGCTCAACGACCTGTGCGCCATGGAAGTGAAAGAGGCGAAACACCATGACCTGGTCATTCCAGGTCGGGTCCTCATCGCTCCCGGAGGCTTCCACATGAGCTTGCATCGATCCTCCGCTTCTGAGCTCCGGGTCGAGCTGGATACCGGGGCCAAAATTCGCTTTCAACGCCCCGCAGCCGATCGTTTGTTCGCCAGCGCCGTCAGCGAAGCCCCGCATGTCATCGCTGGAATCATGACCGGCATGGGCGACGATGGAGCTGAAGCGCTTCTCAAATTACGCCAAGCCGGTGCCCGCACCATCGGTCAGGACGAAGCCTCTTGTGTCGTCTATGGCATGCCTCGCGTCGCGCATGCCCTCGGTGCATGCGAAGCCATGGTACCGCTCTCAGATTTTGCCCGAATGCTCCTTAACCTTCTGGACTCCAATGCTTAAAGTATCTAAAAACGAACGAAACCTCCTGCCTGCGCCCACCGAATTAGTCCTTTCTCGACAAGCTTCTGAACCAAACCTTCCTGAAAATGACCTCACCTTCGTAACAGATCCCGATGGCACGATCCTAACATACGACGCCACTCGCCTGCGCCAATGGCAACCCATCCATCAGCGGCTTGAAGGCATCGACCTCCGCCAATTTCTTATCCAGAGCCGTCCTCACTGGGACACTTGGCTCGCCGGCGACTATGATGCGCTATCCGAATCAATCCTGCTCCCCTGGTTTGACGAACCCGACCAACTCCCGGCCCTCGAATGGCGCAGCCTTGTCCATAAGGATACTTATTTCATTACGCTTTCCCCCATTGGCGTGCCCGCTCACAGCAACCGCATGGCGGGAATCTGCTGGGCCAACCTCCTGAAGCATTTCTCCGGGGTCTCCTACAGCCAGCGGGCCGATGGGACTTTCCTCTTTGCCTCCAGTAGCATCCGCTCCCACCTCGGGTTGGATCTTCATGAGCTGGAAGCCAGCCCCCAGCCTTTCTTCGCATGTATCCATCCTTGCGATCTACAGGAATTGAAATCGAAGCTCAAACGGGTTGAGACCGAACCCCAGGACGCTGTCACCTGGCAATATCGCTTCCAGAATCCTCGCACCCACAAGCTCCATTTCCTGACCGATGTGCGGAAACCGGTTTACGACAATGAAGGCAGGCTGACGAATTTCGAGGGCGTCCTCATCGACGTCACCCAACAAGCCGCGGCTGAAAACCTGACCTCTGGTGCCACCTGGCAGGAAAACCTCTCTCTGCTCATCAGCGGATTGGCCCATGATTTCGGGAATGTCATCACCGGACTTTCGGCCGCCTCCGAATCGTATGCCCAACACTCGCTCGATAATACCCGCCTGCAGGAAAACCTGCACCAAATCGCTGACTATAGCCGTCAGGCAAACCGCTTTATCCGACGCATTCTCGATGTTAGCTCAGCCAGCCAAAAGACCCGCCGCCGGGGATTGCACAACCTGGAGTCGCTCCTGATCGACTCGGTGGATCTCGTGCAACTTATCCTGGGCCGGAGTGCCGTCGTGACATTGACGACCGATGAACGCGAATTGCCGGTCTACCTCGACGCCTTTGGCTTTCAGCAAATGATCCTGAACTTCGCCGCGAACACGCGCGACGCCCTCATCGATGTAGGTGATATTCGGATTCAAGCATCACGCATTTATAGGGATCAATTGAATAATCGCTCCGTCTATATACCTTACGGTGATAGCGATGAATGGGTCGAACTGAGCTTCTCCGATAATGGACGCGGCGTGAACGAGGAAAATCTCGATGCCATTTTCCATCCCTTTTTCACCACCAAGCGGCCGACCCATGGCTCGGGACTCGGCCTCTACAATGCACGTGCCTATTGCGCGGAACAAGAGGGGTGGGTTGAAGCAAAACCCGCCAATCCAAACGGCTTGACGCTTGTGGCGTATTTTCCTCTTTTGAATGAATCCCAGATCAGTGAGCACATCAGAAATGGACATTACCAGCCGTGACATCACCTAAGATCCTGGTCATTGAGGACGACACAATGGTGCGCATGCTCCTCCAGCAAACATTGGATGAAGCAGGCTTTTCCGCCGAAGCCTACGGCCACCCAAAGGAAGGGCTCGAAGCCCTCAAAACCAACGGTTTTTCCATTGTCATCAGTGACCTCCGCCTTCCTGGAATGGATGGCCTCGAAGTCCTGGAGTATGTCCGCACCCACTACCCCAATGCTGTGAGAATTCTGATCACGGCCTACGGCAACACCTCGACACTCGCTCAGGCAATTAACCGAGGTCTCCTCTTCCGCTACCTTTCCAAGCCTTGGACGCAAGAGGAGCTGCTTGGAATAATTCGATCGGCCATTGAACATTACGATCTCGAACGGTCCAACGAACGCCTGCGGGCGGATAAAGCAGAGCTTGCCACGCGCCTCGAGCACGCGAACGCCGAACTTCAGGACCTCAACCAGGAGCTCCGGACACAGATCACAGCTCAACACGCGCAACTCGAAGCCCTCGAAACCATGCGCCGGGAAATGGCAGGTCAGGTCGAGCAAACCCTCGACCTCTGCTACCAGCTTCAGGAGCGAAATGATCCTGTTCTCGCCATCCATACAAAGTCACGGGTCGAAATCTCCCGCCGCATCGCCCGGGCAGCCCCACTTTCCGCACAGGATAAACACTGCCTGATGATCAGCGCATGGCTATGCGATCTCGGTCTCATTGGTATCCCTCCTGCCATACTCGATTCCAGCAGAAAGCATCCCGAGCGTCTCGAAGGAGACGATCTTGCTCTGATAACCAACCACCCTATCACCAGCCAACAACTGGCGACCCTTGTCGATAGCAGTGATGCTGTGGGACGTTGCATTCGAGCCCATCACGAGCGTCACGATGGCAGCGGCTTTCCTGACCAACTCCGCCATGACGCCATCCCCCTCCCCGCCAGAGTGCTCGGTATCATTGTCTACCTTACCGAAAGTCAAGAGCCCCACGATGTCGTTCTCCGCACAATCGAAAGAGGCGCGGGCACGCTCTTTCACCCCGACGCCGTCCGCCTTGTCTTTCGGTATGGTGAAATTTCAAAAGCCCCGCACCGGCTGAGCGAAGTCGTCTTTGATGAGCTCAAACCCGGCATGCGCTTGGCCAACAGCCTTTACGGCCCCACGGGACTTCTCCTCGTGGCAAAAGATCGTGTGCTTGATGCAGCTGCAATCGAGCACATCAAAACCTACAATCAACGAAACCCTCTTCACCCCCGGATCTTCATCTATCGGTGAGCCCTGGGGAAGGGCAGCTCATCGAATGGATTCAATACCCCGATACGACAGGACGTTGGAACAGCGCATGGTCATCGGCGTGGGCGATTTTGCCGCGTCCAACAACCCGCACTTGGTTCTCTCCACGTTTGCTCTTGGCTCCTGCATCGGGTTGCTCGCCTACGACCCTGTCCGCTCCATTGGGGGTCTGCTCCACAACGTGCTGCCCGATTCCACCCTCAATAAGGAAAATGCCAAGCAGCGCCCTGCGATGTACGCCGACACCGGCTTTGCTCTCTTGATGCGGACCATGATGGGGCTCGGTGCCCGGGTCTCCACACTCCGGTTTATTATCGCAGGCGGAGCCGGACGCGGCGGGCACGAGGATTTCTTCCGCATCGGAGAGCGAAATCTCAAAGCGGTGGATCACCTCCTCAAACGCTACAACCTTGAAGTCCGGCATCGCTTCGTCGGTGGATCGATCAACCGCACAATCCATTTCTCGGTTGGCACCGGGGTCTTTACCCTGAAGACCCATGCCGCCACCGAAACATTCACCTGTTACAGCCCCAGAAGCAACTGATGTGCGGAATCGTTGGCATCTTCAGTCTTGATCGCGCCCGCCCCCTCCCTCTGGAGCGGGCAAACCGGGCCTTGCGCCTCCTTGATCGAAGAGGACCCGACGACGAAGGGCACTATGAGGCCCCTGGCTTGTGGTTTGGCCATCGGCGCCTCTCCATTCTCGACCCCACTCACGGGCGACAGCCCTGGGTGGAGTCAAAAACCGCGCATGCGCTCGTCTACAACGGAGAACTTTACAACTTCCGTGAACTGCGCGAGAGCCAACTCAGCGGCGACGGCCTTAGCCTTGGTTCCACCGGTGACACGGCCGTCCTCAGCGCTCTTCTCGTCAAGTTGGGATGGGATGCGCTCCCTCTCCTTCGGGGAATGTTTGCCTTTGCTTGGTACGATCCTTTCCAGGATCGGATTCTCCTCGTGCGCGATCGCCTTGGAATCAAGCCCCTCTACTACGCCTGGCGCGATCAGGTCCTCTATTTCGCTTCCACAGTCCCGGCGCTTCTCCAGATCGTGGACGGACCGAGACGAGTCAACGGCACGGCCATGACCCACTACCTCGCCACCGCCCGTACCAGTTTTGGGCGCGACACCTTGTTCGAGGGCATTCATTCGCTACAGGCTGGGGAGTGGCTTCAGTTGCATCGGAGAAAGGGTCAGGAACCCGTGATCCACCGGTATTGGTCGCCCCCGATCCTGGCAGAGGCAGAAAAGAATCCCGGAACTTGGGAAACAGCCCTCGCCCACTGCCGCACCCGCGTTCAGTCGATTGTCAGAGAACAAATGGTGAGCGACGTTCCGGTTGGGGCCTTCCTCAGTGGTGGGCTGGACTCCTCCATCATCGCCGCATCCATCCCGGATGCCGCCGTTCCCCAAATCTTCACCTTTAACATTGGGTATCAGCAATCCAACTACAACGAATGGTCCCAGGCACAGGAGGTCGCACAGGCACGGGGTCTTCATTGCACCCATATCAACCTGGGGGAAGCCGACCAATGGAACGACCTCGAACAACTCATCCAACATAAAGGGATCCCCCTCTCGACACCCAATGAGATTGCCATCTGGAAGCTTGCGGAGGCCTTTGCCCACCGCGGCCATGTCGCCCTCACGGGTGAGGGTGCCGATGAGATTTTCGGTGGCTACCCCCTTCCCACCCTCGGGGCACTCGACTATGATCGCTCACGCCACGCCACCACCCCTGCCTTCAAAGCTGCCCTCAATGGTTTCTACGGCCGGGCCCACTTCGAGTCACGAGCAGATCACTTTCTCGCCCTCAACAGCTGGACGCACAGCGGCCAACGCAACCAGTGGCTCCGGCCCGAATGGCACCAGATGTGGGCGGGTGAAGAAAAGCTCCGCGGGCAATATGAGGATTGGTTTCGCCCCCTGGCGGCCTGTTCCACCACCGAGGCCTACCTCCATCTCCACGTTCGCATAAACCTGGAGGGCCTGCTCTCCCGCGTAGACACCTCCACCATGGCCGCTTCCGTCGAAGCGCGCGTTCCCTTTACAGACCACCGCCTCGTCGAATGGGCATTCGCCCTGCCCGATCACTGGAAGATCGCCCTGTCCCCAGGCATGACACCAGCCGATGACCAAATTGCCTCCCATTGGATGCAGAGCGGAAGGATTCAAACCAAGCGCATTCTCCGCGACGCTTTCCATCAAGATCTCCCCAAATCCATTTATCATCGCCCAAAAATGAGCTTTCCATCGCCTTTTCTGGAAAGCCTGAGGGGGTCATGGCACGCCCAAGCCGATACGCTCCTGCGTGAGAGCACCTTCTTGAAGGACAAGCTTGCCCCGCCACCCCAACAGCTCCTCGGAGAAGGTCTTGCCACATGGCTCTGGGTAAATCTCGCACTCTGGGCCAGGATTTGGGGTGTTGAGTAAACCTCCCCGTTGACGCGACTGCCCCCGCCTGTCTTCCTTGAGGCTATGCTTCCAGCATGCGCACCCCGGCTGACACGCCCATCCAATCGTCCCTGCAATTATGGCATTTGATAGCATTCTTGTAATCGACGATGAGCTGATCGTACGAAAGTCCCTGGAAGATACCCTGCGCAGGCGCCGCTGCCGCGTCCGAAGCGTTTCGACTCTCCGAGAGGGCGAAGCCGCCATGTCCAAAGGACAATACGATATGGTCTTTTGCGATCTTGGCCTACCCGACGGAAACGGGATCGACTTCCTCCAACGCTACTCTGGCAATCGTGAAGGCCCGATCATCGTCATGATCACCAGCCATAATTCCGTGGAGACTGCCGTCGAATGCATGCGCCTCGGGGCCTTCGATTATGTTCTCAAACCTTTCGGAGCGAACCAGGTCAACGTCATTATCGAGAAAGCGGAGAAATTTGATCAGCTGGTAAAAGTAAACCAGTATTACTCCAAGGATGAGAACAAACGGGATTTCCTTGGCGACGCCAAGCCCATGGTCGAGCTCAAGCAATTGATTGAGCGCGTTGCCCGCACCGATGCCACCGTCCTTGTTCATGGCGAAACCGGGACCGGGAAGGAACTCATAGCCCGTGAGATTTTTCACTTGAGCCGACGTAGTGACAGGCCGTTCATCAAGGTCAACTGTGCCGCTATTTCCGAGACCCTTATCGAGAGTGAATTCTTCGGACACGAGAAAGGTGCCTTTACCGGAGCGGTGCAGCGCCGTAAGGGACGATTTGAGCTTGCCGACGGAGGCACCCTCCTTCTCGACGAAATCAGCGAAATCTCCCTCCCCCTTCAGGGCAAGCTCCTGCGGGTTCTTCAGGAAAAGGAATTTGAACGGGTGGGCGGACAGTCCACGATCAAGGTCGATACCCGCGTGATCGCCACGACGAACCGCAATCTCCTTAAATCTGTTGAGAAGGGAGAGTTTCGCCAGGACCTGTATTACCGCCTCAATGTTTTTCCGCTGCAGGCCCCCCCGTTACGAGCTCGAAGAAGCGACATCCCCTTGCTCGTAAATCATTTCCTCACCCAGTTTGGGCGCAAGCACGGGATTCGTCCCAATGGCGTTGCCCCAGACGCCATGGACCTCCTCCTCCGACACGACTGGCCTGGCAACGTGCGTGAACTCCAGAATGCCATTGAGCATGCTGTCATCATGTGCTCAAACGGCCAACCCATCACAACAGACTGTCTGGCCTTTGCCTTCTCTTCTGATTCCAGGTGCCCGGGCATGGCGTCGCCAGCCCCATCGCGTGACGATGTGCCCCGCTCCGACGAGGAGGCCCCACCCCCGGCAAATATCGCTTCCGATACAAACGAGGCCTATTCCCTCGCTGACATCGAGCGAGAGCACATTCACAAGGTTCTCCTCCGCACAGCCGGCAATCGAACCCAGGCCGCCCGTATACTCGACGTAAGCGTCCGCACCCTGCGGAATAAACTGGCCGCCTACCGTGAAGCCGGACACACCGAGTTCAGCGTTTTCGACTGATACCTACTGGATCAAGATCAATGCATCGCCTGCACCAAAGCGGGTAGACGCTGAATGCTCGCATTGAGAGCTGCCTGGACCAAGCGGTTTTTGGAAGACGAGTCTGCGAAGAGAATACGCCAGCCCGGAAGCTTCATCCAGGCCCCCTCCTCTACAGGATCAAGGTCCTCAAGAACCGGCGGTGCACCCGCATAAAGCGCCAGACAATCCGCCACCTGCACCGCGGCCGCGTAAGGCGCATAATCACCTGCCTGAGCCGGATGGTTGTGCCAACGCACAGCGGCAACCACAGCCTCATCAAGGCGGTGCATCCGCAGGTACTCGGCCCCCACCTCAGCATGATCCCAACCAAAGGTTTCCCGCTCCCGTGCCGCAAAGTCCTGTGTTGTCGCCGCCTTCCATTTCAGGGTCGTCTCAAACGCTTCCTTGAACGCATGCGCCATCACGATCTTCCCCACATTGTGCAGCAAACCCACGATATAATCCAGGTCGTCCATCGATGAGGTTCCGTGCAGGGAGAGGATCTCTCTCGTGAAGTAAGCCGTGCTGATGTTGTGACGCCACATCCGCACCCAATCGATGTCCTCCGCCTCCTTCGAAAGCGCACTGAGGTCTTCAATGAATTTCGAAGACACCGCAAGATGACGGATGCCACTCAACCCCAAATAGAAGACGGCCGCCTCCAGGCTCGTGACCGGGGACTGCAAGCCCACAAAGACGGAATTCACCAATCGCAACAGACGCGTTGTCAGCGATGGATCGCGGCGAATGACTTCGGCAATCTGAACCGCGTGGCAGTCCGACTTTTGCGTCAACTCGGAAAGCGAATGATTGATACTGCTCAATGAGCCCAAAACCGGACACTGTTGAACCCTCTGCAGAAACTGCTGATGCTCAATCTGCGTTTTAATGGGTGTCGACAAGGTATCTGGATTCATGCGCTTTAGCTTCAGGAAACAAGGACGCGCAGACGATTCCGGTCGCGCTCGAGACGGTCCCGTTCAAGTGACAGGAGGGCCACTTCTGTATCGAGGAGACGCAATCGGCTGCGGAGATTTGCGGGAATAACAGGAGGTAATTCGATAACAGGCCGAGCTTGTGGTCGACCGGGTGTGAACCCGATCCGAGCTGACCACAAAAACCCGAGGCCGATCAACAACGACCCCAGGAGCACCATGCTCAACGAGATGCCTTCATGAGTAAGAATCCCTAGATACAAAAGCGCCGCACCCGCCAAATCAAGCAATACCGCCCAGGAATGCGAATGCCCCGAAGCACGAACGGGCATCTCCTGCCTGGGGTGCGGGCGGCGATTCGTCTCCTTATGGAGGTGCTTGGAAATAGCCGTGCGCCTGGCTTCCGCCTGCCGAAGATTGGCATTGGCTTCCTGGAGGGCCTCCTCCACCGCCGCCAATTCCTGCTCTAGCTGCTCACGGCGTTGAGCCTTTGCCGCCAACCCGCGCTGTTGGATCTCTTCGTAGGTTTCGGGATCCGTCAACCGACTGTAAGCTTCAATCGGCTCGGCCACTTCTTTTGTTATCTGCTGCATACCGTCGCCTTCCTCGAAGTAGCGCGGGCGCGCGGCAATAAAGTTAATGAGCTCCTTCGCGGTCATGATCAGTCAGGAAAGACCGCCTCCAATAGAGTGGAATCAAACTGCCTCAGCGCAACCAACGTGCTTAGATAGCCCCGGTCCTCGCGCTGCGGCACAAGTTGATTCAGGGACTCCAGGAGCGCCACCCCCCGCAGGCACTCGCCCAGCAAAGCTGGATGGTGCTCCCGCATCCAGTCCGTCACCTGGCCCTTCAACACTGAATCCAGAAAAAACGCGCCTTTAACCACACGGACAGCCGCTGCGGCCGAAAGGTAAGCCGCCGCATGCGTGGCTTCCCTGCGGCCCACAATGAGGGCGAGCGCCTCCTCATCGCAGTTCGGAAACGCAGCCGCTACCTGAATCCATAGGCGCTCCCGCGCCGAAAGAGGGCGCCGGAAACCGGGCGGAAGCAGAGCTTCCAGCTCATCATGGGCCTCCAAGCGCACGCTCTGGTGCCGGTTCCAGCGCTCCCAGGCCAAAGACAGACGTCCCGGGATCCCCTCGCACTCCGCGAAGAGCCAGTCCCATGCCTCTCGACTCAAATTCTGTTCCTGCAGGATCTTAAAGAAGTCCGGCCGCGAAAGGGGTCGGACCTCCATCTGGGAGAAATCATCCGCTATCACGGGCCGCGCCCCCGCCCGGCCTGGGACCAAGGCGTCTCTCCCCGTGGTGAGCAGAACCAACGGCCAAGGGAGGGAGCTGAACAGCAACTCGCCCGCCAATTCATTCACCATCCAGTCCCGAAACTGGGGCGGATTGCTATTCCAATGCTCCAAAATCACCAACAAAATACCTCGCGCACACCCACCCTCGCAGGCCGCCAGCCAAAGCTTGGACACCTCCGCAGCCATCCTCCGGCGAAACCCGGCCCCATCCCGCATCCGAGGTCGGTCACCGGCCGCCTTATAATCGCCTCCACTCCGGTAGAGGATCAGGCCACCATCAGACAGGATTTGACGCCTGCGTTCATCCAGCGCAGCGAGCAAGCTTCCCTCCACTTCGGCATACCATGGCGAAGGCTCCAGCCCAATCCATCGAGGCTGGGCAACCATTCCCCGGATACAATCAGGCAACGGCGTAAAGCGAAACATCCCGCTAAATTGCCAGACCACTGTCGGATCTGCCCTCGCTCCAAGGTTCTCCAGAAACGCGTGCAACAGAGTCGAAACCCCGATGCCTTTCGGTCCATGCAAATGCAGATGCCGTATCGATCGCCCCGCCACATGCGACGCCATCAAATTCTTCCTCAGCCAGTCCAGCTCAGGTTCGCGTCCCATCAAAACTGCGATCTCGGCAGACATATTCTCAAAGACACTGACCCCGCTGCCTTCTCTGGGCCCAAGACAAACCCCAAACTCACTCCAAGCGGGGCGGCGACCGCTCCATACTCGATCCTACGGCAGTCTGCCCCCGAAGTTTAGACCCTAGAGGAAAAAAACGCCCGCCTTGGATGGAAACTTCTTCCAGACGTTCCCAGGAAACGTGCCCCCTCTCCCTCAACAGGAACATAAACACCTGGAATCCAATCCCCTATGAATAAACAAATAACCGTGGCACACCATTTGCTTGGTTAATCTTCGATGAATATCAAATCGGGCATGGCCAAGCTCCTCGACGCCAATCGGGACATTATCTCAAGAATGAACCGAAACTTTGAGATCCTCGCTCAGAGCCGCCGCCTCACCCACCCCCGACACGATCCTGTAGGCTACCGGGAAATCGCCCTCCATCAGGAAACCTTCAAGAAACTTGAGATCTTCTCCAACAACCTGAATGCCGCAGGCTCAGCCGTTCGCATCGCCACCGCCTCCATGGAAATGGCAGATGCCCACCTCCAGCTGATGGAGCAAAAACTTCGTGATGCCATCTTCTACCCCGACGGCTCCGACGAACGGGAAAACCACCTCCGCGAATACAACCGCCTCGTTCCACTCCTCGACGACATCGCTCGATCGCCCTCTGAAGGTGCACGGCGGCTCCTCGATTCGCCCGACCGCTACCCCCAAGCAGGTGATATCTCCGTCAATGCCGGACCCGACCGCCTCAAACTTGTTATTCGCGCTCAGCCCATCCACCTTGGAGAAGGAGGCCTTGAAGTTCAGGCCATGGCCAATGCCACAACCGCCACCGATAGCGACATCCGGACGCAACTCGACACCCTCGAAATCGCACGTGCATCCCTCCTCGACAAACGCAAGGCCCTTGGAATCAACGCCTCCACCATCGAACGCTCCATTAACTTCAACGACGCCATCATGAACCAGAACAAGGCTGCCGCCGAACGAATGGATCAACCCGATCTCAACCGCGAAGCCATCCTCTCCACCAGCCTCGGCGTCCAGCGCGAGATCGCCCTCCAAGGCATCGCCTCACTCTCCTCCAATCCCAGCCACATCCTTCAGCTCCTCCGTTAGGCCCCCATGGCCCTCACATTGAAACTAAAGCCCGGTGAGTCCCTCCTGCTCAATGGTGTGCTCCTTGAGAACGGACCCGCCCCCGCGGAATTTCGGATCCTGAACAAGGCCCCCCTCCTCCGCGAAAAGGAGATCCTCCGCGAAGATGAGGCCACCACTGTTTGCCGGAAAATCTATTTTCTCCTCCAATGGATGTACTTCGAAGAAGCCAACCGCCTGAGTGGCTACCAGACGTTTCTTAAGCTCGCCATGGAGGTCCTCCGCGCAGCACCCTCTACATGCGACCATCTCGATCGCATCCAAAACCTGCTCTTAAAAGATCGTTATTACCAGGCCCTCAAAGAAACCCGACGCCTGATCGAATACGAGGATAAACTCCTGCAACATGCCAAGAAATCTGCAACGGATCTACCAGAAGAACAAGGTTAACACCGCCTCTGGTAAAGGCATTGAGATTGCAGTCCTGGAATCCTCCTCGGCAAAGCTCCGCGCCTGCCAGGGCTCCTGGCCCGCCGAAGGCTTCAACCGCGAACTCGATGAAGCCCTCCGCTTCAACCAGCGCCTCTGGGATGTCTTCCAGTCCGACTGGTCACAAGATACCTGCACCCTCCCCGAGGCCCTTCGCACCAACCTCCTCAGTTTGAGCGTCTTCGTCCGCCGCACCACCTTTGATATCATGGCGAAGCCCGCTCCCGAAAAACTCGATACCCTTATCAATATCAACGAAAACCTCAGCAAAGGACTTCGCGGACAGGTGCCCGACCAACCAATGGCCTCCGAATGAAACCCTTCCTCGGCCTCTTCTTCAGCTGCGCCAACGCTTACACCCGCGCCTACCAGAATCAACCAGGCACAGCCTACCTCGCCTCCTGCCCCCAATGCGGACGCCCCTGCACCATTGGCATTGCCAACCATGGGGCCAGCGCTCGCCAATTCATGGTCTCCTGCCAAAACAATACCGGTGCCCTCCTCGTCACACACCCTCCGACCACAGCCAACCCACACTGACCCATGGACCTCTCCGTCATCCTCGGCACCGCCCTCTTCCGCCTCGGCTCCAACCTTCTCAACCCCACACCCCCCGCACCCATTCCGAAGTCGGGAGCCTCCGATCCCGCCTTCGCCAAATCCCTCGCCCACGCCATCGACAAGTCCGCCCAGGTCAACGCCACCCCCCCTCAGGAACCCCACCAGTGGACCGAGGTTCAAGAGATCCTTCAACTCCTCCAAGACCACAACCCCATCGCCCTCGAAATCGATCCCCACGGGCACCTCTACATCCGCTGCGAAGACGACACCCGCCACCTCGTCGTCCTCACCCCCCAACGCCAACAAGAACTTCAGCACTGGATCACCGAAAATCCACGCCCCCACAACCACCCGCTCCCCAATTCCACCACCAGCCACATCCAAACCCTCAACCAAATCAAACTCCTGCCCAACTAAAAGCCCACCCCTTAATAAAACCACATTTTGGTAAGCACGGAGATCGTAACTTCCGCCAGATCGAGGCTGGTTTCTGCGCCCTTCAATAAAGCCGCACTCATTAGAGCGCGGAGAT
>CAYOIB010000040.1:0-24587 GCA_964403935.1 uncultured Puniceicoccaceae bacterium
CGAGGTGGGTGCTGTCGTCATTCCCGGTGAAGCCCTTGTCGGTGTGGTAAAAGGTCAGGCCCCCGTGGATATCCCAGGCCCCGTAGCTTTCGGGCACATTGAGCGGGAGGACGAAATTGGCCCCGATGAGGGAGTACCCATAGCCGTCTTTTCCTTCCACGTGGTAGTCGTCCGGTGAGAAGCCGATGGCGACCGGAAAGGAGAGCTCGACGCGACCGACCGTGGTCTCAAAGAGGGTCGCTCCCGCTTCGAAGATGACGCCCGTCTTTTGTCCTCCATTTCCCTCAAACCTGTAGTGGGTTTTTAGATACGGAGAAAAGGGAACTCCCGTGTAGGTGATGGTGAAGTCGAAGACGCCTTCAGCGTCTGACGCATAGTACCAGTGCTGCACCGCGAAATCGAAGACAAAGTCCCCCACCGTGAAGTAGTAGCCGAGCCAGACGTCGATCTCCTGGAAGTTTCCGCCAATGCTGTTCTCAGCCTGGTCATTGATGTCGAACCAGATCCCTGTGTAGAGGGCCGATCCTTCCGCGAGAGCAAGCTCCAGGCCGACGGACGGCTGGAAGAGAATGTCGTCGAAGCTGTCCTTCGCGCCCCAGACGTTGGTCCCGTAAGACATGAAGTGGGAATTGTAATCAAGCGAGAGCGAGAAGGATAGATTCTCGGCGGCGTGGAGCGAAGGGCCCGCAAGGAGGCAGGTGACAGCAGCCATCCCGGAGAGGGTGCGGGTCGTCGAGGACGATATTAGATTCCGTTGTATCATTTTCATCTTTGGTTGAGTTTGGTTTGCCCTTCCCCGTTCCAGAGGGTGGGTGCAGGGGATTTAGCAGCCGCAATGCCAAGAGCGTGAAAATGCCAATCCGGCGAGACCGGGAGAGGCCCGTCGGGCAAGCTCGTGCACGCTGGACTGTGGCACTGCGCAACAGAATCAGGTGAGTGAAGCCCCGATATTATGCGTCATGCAGCACCCTGACCCATCGGGAGCGGGGGATATTCTTTTCGGTTAATTTTTGGCAGAGGACATTTTTCTGCCGTGTGGACAGGTTCCAGACCCAGGGCAGGGCACTGTGATCAATTTTGTTCATGTCCATGAACAGACCGGTCATTTGTCTTTGGGTGCCCCACTCGGAGGTGGCGGCCTGATGCTGTTTGAATCGACGCCCCTAATCCAAATCCGCCGTTGACGACCGCCCCGCTTCGACCTACCTAATTGGGAGAAAATACGACCGTGCCCGGGGCTCTTTCCCCTGGCATCACCGTCTGCTCCGTTTATCACAGTCAACCGGATCCCCTTATGAAATCGAAAACCTTGACCCTTCTGATTCTTGGCAGCGCCACTTTTGCGTATGCAGCCATCACCTCCGCCAGTGGCGGATCCAGCTGCTGCACGATGGGAGCGGCCGCAGCTTCTCTCAAGCCCGAAGCCGCCCAGGTGCAGGCGTGCTCCGCCTCTGCGGAACTCGCTAGCGCAAAGGCAAAAGTTGCAGGTGCGACCGCCGCCGCCTGCCCGGTCATGACCAAGGCAAAAGCCAGTGCCTGCTGTGCCGGTGAATTGACCTCCGAGGTCGCCAAGGCCGAGACCGCCGACTGCTGCACGGAAGGCACCGATTGCTGCACGACCGACGCCGATTGCTGCCTCACCGGAGAAGCCGAGCAGGCGAACACCGCCTCGAAAGGTGCCCAAGCCGTCCTCGCCTCAATGACTGCTGACACCGCCCCGTGCTGCGGCGATGGCGGACAATGCGGCGATAAGTCCAAGAAGGAAACCGCCCAGGCCACTTCCCACCTCCCCGCTTGCTGCGCGGGCACGGAGCTGGCCCAAGCCAACTAAGCCCCCAGAAACCCCCGACCTGACAGTCGGTCAAACCTTTCCAGCCCGGAGCCCACCAGCCCCGGGCTTTTTCGTCTTCCTCGTAGAGGATCTTCCCAAAGATTCGGAGCGGGATCGGGTGGGTGCGGCGTTGGTCGATAGCTCGGGGGTCTCGAGCGACGCCGCCACGGAACGGGAAGCTTGGGCTCTGGAAGAGCTTACCATAGAGATGGCAAAGAGCACAGAAGAAGGCAGGAAATGGGAGCGGGCGGGTAAAGCAATCCCAGTCCAGGCTAACCACGAACCAAGACATCTATCCACGGAATGACACGGAATCACACGGAAGTTAAAGGCACTCTTGTTTCGTGGATCTCGGCGAGTGCTCCAAGCACCATGTTTTGAACGAACACCCTCCAAACCCGCAGGGAATGCCTGTGCCACACCCAAGTTAAACAGACATTCCTGTCTGTTCCAAGCCAGCACGCCCTTTCACCCTTCAAACTTTTCTTTCCCCCTCACCTGCCTTCCTCCGCGCGCTCAAGCGAGGAACGAGCGGGCGGTGAAACATAGCCTGAGCCCAAGTCGCCCGCAGCCTATCGAATCTCCGGCACCACCGCTACAGCGCGCCTTAGCGCCGGAAAACCGCGTCCAGGCACGGCATCCAAAACAGTCTCACCCCAGTGGGTCAGCTCCTCAGAGCTTGCCCTTTCAAGACGATCCGCCGCCCATTCAGGCAACGCTCCGAAGCGGCGCACCAAGAGCCGTTCAAGCAGTAACGGCCTGTCAACATGCCTTCCTGGCGCCCCTTCTGGATCAATTGTTCAGCGATCGACATGGCTTTGTCCTTCAATTCAGAGACTTCAATACTCGAAATCATGTCCACAAATGCATCCGGATCGCCGTGTGAGGTATGTCAGGCGCACGCGCAAGAACGTCAAGTGGACCGGTCGTCGGGCAATTTCCTCCAACGCAGTAAGGCTTGCGCGCAGTGTTTCCCGAGGGGTTTTGGAGGTGGGTTGGTTGAGGCGGGTTGGGCTTTAGGGTCGACGGGGGTTGGCGCGAGGTGTGCGGTGAGGTGGGGTTGAGCTGGTTTTGTGTGGCGACGATGGCTCGATGTGTGCCGGTGGGGCAGGCTGTGGAAAGCGGTCGATGGTGGTTCCGTCTTCAGCGATGACTTGGAATCCGAGGTGGCTGCCTTGAAGGGTCATGATGATGGCATGGCGCACGCTCGCGGTCTTTGCCATGTAGCCGTATTCGCGGGCCGGTTTGACAGAGCGGGTGCCAACACCCCAGGCCCCGTCACCAAAGTAGATGATGCCGTCGTCGCTGGCGGTGTTGTTTCGGAGCGGGCGGGTGCGCTTGTAAGCGTGGTCGTGATTTTCAAAGGCGAAGCGTACGCCGTATTGCTCGAAGAGAGGGACCCAGTGTTCGCGGACGAGGCGATTGGGCCGGGCATCGAAGGCGCGATGCGACGGGTAAGCCGGCATGTGGTAGATGGGGATGATGTGGCGAAACTGCCTGGCTCGATGAGCCAGCGTCTCGTTGAGCCATTCTGTTTGCGTGCCTTCGATTGGGTTTGAGTGTTCGGAATCAAGAATGATCAGGCTTAGATAATTGCCGAAATCGAGGGCGGCGTAGCCGGGTTGTCCGGGGAAGGCGAAGAGCTTATAAAAGTAGGGTGCGATGGATGCGCGGAAGGCGTCTGTCTGTTCATAATCGCCGGGTCGCCGGCCGCCCCCATGGATGAAGCCGCCTTGGACTTCGTGATTGCCGATGCCGACAATGATGGGGATGACGCGTCGGTCCCGGGTGATGAGGGTTTCTTTGATGGAATCGAACCACTCGAACCAGTGGCCGACGTTTTCAGGTTTGCCGTCAGCGTAGGCGAGATCGCCGCCCCAGATAATGAGGTCGAGGTCATAGTCCATGACCCGGCGATTCATGGCATCCATCCACTCCTTGCGGTGGCGGGTGTCGCCACCAATGGCGACGGTGATGGGTTCGGTGCTGTCCGCTGGCATGGTGCGGAAGCGGTAGGTGGGGCGTTCGCCGTCCATCCGGAATTCATAGGTCGTGCCGGGGCGGAGATTTTCCAAGGATGCCCGGTGAATGGTTCGTTCAGCGGAGGGAAAAGCAATGCGTTCGGCTTGAACCGCTTGCCATGGATTGCGGGTCCCCTTTTCCCGGTATTCAAGCGTGCCGGCGGAATCCGTTTGAGGGGTATGCCAATCGATAACCATCGATCGGAGAGGATCATCGACCCAGGTGAGGAATAGGCCAAGGGGTGTTGCCTGGCTTATGGAGGCACCGAGGGCGAAGAGCCCCCAAGTGCAAAGAAAGAGCCGTCTGAAGGCGCGGAGGTCGAGCGACACATGCATGGGCATAATCTGCCCGCAGCGCTCGGTCCTGGCTAGAGAAAAGCCCGCTTTTCGATGGGCGGGGCGTTTTGTGTGCTCCTCGAAACCAACTACTGCTTCTCGTTGGTTTCGAGGAGAGAGCGGATGTAGCGGATGATATGAGGAACGGACTCTGCAATACTGTCGCGCACCTCGGTATAAGCGCTCAGGTCTCCACCGAACGGATCCGGGACCTCGTCGTCAGCGCCTCCCATCGGCTCGCGGAAGAGGATGACGGGCACATCGAGGCCCTGCAGGACGTGATCGATCTGATCCTTGTGCTCGCTCCGCATGGCGAGGATGAGGAGGGCATCTTCCGCGAGGCGTGAATCAAACCGCCGGCTCCGGTGGTCGCTGAGATCGAGGCCCACTTTTTCGAGAGCGCGGACAGCGTATTCCGAGGGCGCGTCGCCCCCAAAAGCGGCGACACCGGCCGAAACGATTTCGAGCTCGTTCAGGGGAGGTGGCTCGGCGGCCAGAGCGTGGGCGAGCAAGCGTTCACCCATAGGGCTGCGACATGTATTGCCGGTGCAGACAACAATGATCCGCTTACGATCTTTTAGCATAGGGATAAGGTTCGCCCATAGAAAGTGTTCTGTAAAGGCCGGATCCGTTCAGGTGCCGGGCTCGTGCTCGCTCGCAAGCTGGCGCCAGCCGATGTCACGGCGAAAGACCTTCCGTTCCCAGTCGATCCTGTCACAGGCAGCGTAGGCAGCGCGTGTGGCCTCGGCGAGACTTGGGGCGCGGGCGACGACACCGAGGACGCGGCCTCCGGCGGAGACAATGCCTTCGGGTGTACGTCGGGTGCCGGCGTGAACGAGGTGCACATTATCGGGAAGATCTGCGGGGAGGCCGATGGGATCGCCCTGTTCGTAGCTGTCAGGGTAGCCCTTGGCGGCGAGCACCACGATGGCCGCGGTTTCGCTGGATGAGGGCAATTGCTCCGGGAGCGGTTCGCCGCGGGCACAGTGGAGAATGAGCTCGAGCGGATCGGTGCCGCAGAGGGGGAGCAAGACCTGGCACTCCGGATCGCCGAAGCGAACATTGAATTCGAGCACCTTGGGGCCCTGGGCGGTGAGCATGAGGCCGACAAAGAGGGTTCCGCGGAAGTCAAAGCCCTCGCTTTCCATTCCGGCGACGGAGGGCGCAACGATCGTTTCCTCAATCTGTTTTTGGAGCTCGGGGGTGACGACGCCAGCGGGGGCATAAGCGCCCATTCCCCCGGTGTTGGGTCCGGTGTCGCCTTCACCAATGCGCTTGTGGTCCTGGCTGGGGGGCAGGCAACAGAACGAGGACCCGGAGACCATGACCATGATCGAAACTTCGGGCCCCTCAAGGCATTCCTCAATAATCACCTCGTTGCCGCTCACACCAAAGGCACGATGTTCCATGATCGTGCGGAGAGCGGCCTCGGCCTCTGTTGCGTCCGCGCACACGAAGACACCCTTGCCGGCAGCGAGACCGCTGGCTTTGACGACAGAGGCCCCACGAAGATTCGAAAGATGGGCAAGTGCCGCATCCATCCTGTCAAAGCGGGCATAATCGGCAGTCGGGATGTTGTGGCGTTGGAAGAAGGCTTTGCAGAAGACCTTACTGGCTTCGAGTTGGGCCCCTTCCTTGCCCGGTCCATAGACGAGGAACCCCGCTTTGCGGAGATCGTCGGCCACGCCCAAGGCGAGGGGTGCTTCGGGGCCGACGATCACCAAATCAGCTTGGGTGGATCGGGCGCAGCCCACCATGTCGTCCACGGAGTTGAGATCGACGGGCCGTGAGTCCACCATGGGGATGCCCCCATTGCCGGGGGCAACGAAGACTTCGCTGGCGAGCGGGCTCTTCTTGCAGGCGAGGTAAAGGGCGTGTTCGCGGCCACCGTTTCCGAGAATGAGGATGCGGAGTTCTTCCTGAGGCATCCTTTTTCCTTTAACCATCTTGAGGCGGGGGCAAGCTGTAATCCAGTGAGTGCTTGCTGTCGGATAATTTCCTGGTGTCGAAAAATGTTTTGGATCCTCTTTGCCGTGGCGGCTTTCGGAATCGGTTATATCGTTTTCGCAAACGTCTGGATCTATGCTTCATCGTGGGGCCGGATCAAGATTGATCCGGTTGATCTGCCGCCCCGGCGCGATGTTCTCGTCCTGGGTACAAGCCCTGCGAGCATCTTTCTGGGGCCGCGCCTCGAAGCGGGTGCGCGGCTCTACCGTGAAGGCCGCGCCGACCGTATTATTCTCTCGGGGGATGGGGTTCACCCGTCCTACCACGAAGTGGATTTCATGGAGCGGAAGTTGCTTGAGCTGGGTGTGGCCGAAGAAGCGGTCCTGGCGGATCCCTGGGGGGTGCGGACGCTGGATTCCATGATTCGGGCTCGTCATGTCTTTGACCGCGGTCAGCTCATTGTGGTCTCGCAGCGCTTCCATCTCCACCGGGCGGTGTTCTTGGCGCGGGCGCAGGGGATTGACGCCTTTGGCTTCCCGGCAGTGGATGCAGGTTTTGCCAAGACCTGGCACCTGCACGTGCGTGAGGTTGGTGCGCGGGCGGTGGCCTTCGCCGATGTTTATCTCCTGCGACGGCCCGCGCGGCTGCCTCTGGAGGAGGCGGACTGAGCCGGACCCAAGGGGTAGCGGGCGTCGCGCGGTGACGCCCCGCGATTCGTCCTGCTTTCGGGTGTTGATTTAAGGGCGGAAGCCTTGTTGGCTCCTTGTCCATGCCTGACCATTGTCCACCCTATTCACACGTCCTCCTTGGGTTGAATATCGACCATTGCGCTACGGTGCGTGAAGCGCGCTATCGTGATGTGAACCGGGTGCAGGGCGAGATGGTGGAGCCGGATCCGGTGGCTTTTGCGTTGCACGCTCAACTGGCGGGAGCCGACGGAATCACGGTTCATCCACGGGAAGATGAGCGCCATATCCGGCGGTCCGATGTGACCCGCTTGCGCGAGGTCCTGCAGATTCCCCTGAACCTGGAGATGGCCTGTACGGACGAGATGGTGGTGTTTGCCTTGGAGGTGCGTCCGGCGGCGGTATGTGTGGTGCCGGAAAAGCGCGAGGAGGTGACGACAGAGGGCGGGCTGGATGTCACGACGCTACAGTCGAAGCTGAAGGCACTCGTGCAAGCGATGCGTGGAGCGGGCATTGTCACCAGTCTTTTCATTGATCCTGAACGGGCGCAGATCGAGGCTGCTGCGGTTGTGGAGGCTCCGATGGTTGAGCTGCATACAGGATCCTTTGCCAATGCCTGGTATGATGCCGGGACGCGTGACGTTGAACTGAAGAAATTGATCGAAGGGGCGGAGCTGGCGCACGCGCTGGGCCTCAAGGTGAACATTGGCCACGGGATCAATTATGCCAATATCCGTGACGCCCGGAACATCCCCCACGTGCGCGAAATGAATATTGGCCACGCAATCGTGAGCCGTTCGCTCTTCACGGGGGTCCATGAGGCCGTGCGTGAAATGAAGTCCCTGATGAACCCCGGATTGTTCTGATGCCGGAGGCAATGTCGGGCATTCACCTGCCTCGGGGCGGGGCGGTTTTCGGAATCGGGACGGATTTGATTGAGTGTGATCGCATCGCGAAGATTCTGGAGCGTCAGGGAGAACGCTTTCTGGAACGGGTCTATACACCGGCGGAGCGTGCATACTGCATGCAGATGCGCAATCCCGTGCCCCATCTGGCGGCCCGCTTTGCCGCAAAAGAAGCGGTGTCGAAATGCTTTACGACCGGGATTGGAAGCGAGCTTGGCTGGCGCGGCATTGAGGTCATCCGGGGCGAGCGAGGCGAGCCGACCATTCGGTTGGATGACTCGGGCCAGCGACTGCTGGAATCCGTTGGCGGCAGCGGCGTTTTGATTACCCTGGCTCACACAAAGATTTATGGGCACGCTGTCGCGGTGCTGTATCGATAGTTTCCTGTTATAATTAAGGATGTAATGCGTAATGATTTTCCTGTATTGACCTGCGCGGAGGCACATCGCGTTGAGGCTTCCCTTTTTGGGGGTGATGAACAGCGTGAAGCGGAGGCGGTTCAACGGGCGGGAACAGCCATTGGTGAGGCGATTGCCTCTGATTTTCGGGAACTGGGTGAACTGCCCGTGGACTTGCGGGTGCTTGTTTTGGTGGGCAAGGGCCATAACGGAGCGGATGCGCTTGTGGCGGCTGTTGTTCTTAAGAGGCTTCGCCCGGCAGGCATGATTCATGTGGTGCTGGCCGAGGCGGGCAACAGCCTGCGTCCGGCGGTTCAGAAGGGGCTGGATGCTTTGCAGTCGATGGGTGGCTGCACCCTGCATGAGGGGTGGGGTCCGGAGATCGAACGGATGCTGGGTGGGGTCGACTTTGATGTCTGTATCGACGGACTTTTGGGAATGGGATTTCAACCGCCTTTGCGGTCTCCCCACGACGCGATTCTTCGCTGGTGCAAGGCGGATCTCCGCGCCTCGCTGCGTGCTGCCGTGGACCTGCCAAGCGGGTTGGGGGATGCGGCGGGCGAAGACATTTTTCGAGCGGATATCACGTATGCTCCAGGTATCGCGAAAGCCCCTTGCTTTGATGAGACCCACAGGCGATCCGTCGGTCGAGTGCGGTTTCTTGACCTTGGGTTCTTTGATGACGTGGAATCCGATCTCTCATTATCGGAAAAACGCCTTCTCGACCGCGGCTATTTCAGGCGTCTCCAGCGCCTGCGTCCGGTTGAGGTTCACAAACGGGACCTCGGTCATCTGTTGGTGATCGCGGGTTCGGTGGGAATGCCGGGAGCCGCTTTGATGGCGGCGCAAGCGGCAATCCGGAGCGGCACGGGGCTGGTGACGGTAATGACGCCAGGAAGCGTAGGTTCGCAACTTGTTTCCGCGTTGCCGGAAGCCATGTGGCAGCCTTTTTCGGTTCGTCCGGATGGGTTGTTTGAATCAGATTTCATGCGGGTGGTGAGCCTTTGCGCAGAACGGGCGTCCGCAATTTTGATTGGTCCGGGGCTCTACCTCGAACGGCACAACATGCACCTGATCTGCCGCGTGGTGCGGGATATCCATCGGTCCATCGTGCTGGATGCCAGTGCCCTGACGCCAGATATACTTGCCGCGGCAAGGGCGCGTCCCCGCACGGCCGACCCCGTCATTATCACGCCGCATCCGGGAGAGTTTCGTCGGCTGGTGGGCTTACGGGTGGACCAGCCTCTTCCGCAACCGGGGGCGGCCTTCAAGAGCTATTGCGCCGAACACCATGTCTGCGGGTTGCTCAAAGGGCCTGTCACTGCGTTGACGGATGGCCAATGCCTTGAGTTCAGCACGGGCGGTGGCCCGGTTCTCGCCCGTGGGGGGACGGGCGATATTCTCGCGGGCATGGTGGGTGGTCTGCTTTCTCGGGATCCGACGGATCCAATGGAGGCGCTGCGCATCGGGTCGACGTGGCATGCGGCTGCGGCGGATGCGCTGGCGCAGGATCGGGGGCAAGAGGGTGTGCGAACGACGGATTTGATGGATTATTTTCATGTTGTGCTCAGGAGCAATCAGGGGCGTCCGCGATGAACCTTGAGGAATGGCAGGCGCGGATGGTGTTGAGTGGGCTCACCGATTTTGGGCCTGTCTCGATCCGCCGTCTGGTCAGCCATTTTGGATCGGCCGAGGCGGTTCTTGAGGCCTCGCTGGAGGCATTGATTCCGCTGTGTTCGCGGTCGAAGGCACTCGCTGTCCAGCATTGGGCGGAGCGCTTTGATCTTCCGCGGGAACTGGCTCTGCTCGAACGGCACAGGGCGCAGTATGTGATTGAGGGCGATGCGCTTTATCCGGCACTTCTGAGTCAGATCCATGATGCTCCGGTGGGGTTGTACTGGCAGGGACCGGTCCAATGTTCGGCACGTTGTGTTGCGATTGTGGGGACTCGGCGGGCGGGTGCCTATGGACGCAAGATCGCCCGGGAGTTTGCCGCGGAACTGGCCCGTCTGGATATAACTGTGGTGAGCGGTCTGGCCGCAGGCATCGATGCCGAGGCCCATGTGGCCGCGCTCGATGCCGGTGGACGGACGGTGGCCATCCTCGGCAACGGGCTGGATCTTGTCTACCCGCGTGAGAACGCGCAATTATTCTCGAGAATGCGGGAGGAGGCCGCAGTGGTTTCTGAGTTTTACTTCGGACGCGTGGCCGACCGGCAGAGTTTTCCTCAGCGGAACCGGATTGTCTCGGGCATGAGCGATGCGATCGTCGTCGTGGAATCGGGCGAAAAGGGCGGGAGCATGATCACGGCGAAGTTTGCCGCCGAGCAGGGGCGAACGGTTTGCGCGGTGCCCGGGCGGATTGATCAAGCGGCGTCGCTCGGCTGTCACAGCCTGATCCGTGATGGGGCGACGCTCGTGGCCTCGATTGATCATTTGCTCGAAGAACTTCATGGAACTCAGGTTCAGCTGGAACTCGGGGCTGCGCTGGAAGGGGAGGTGGTCGATCCGGAAGGTGATGCGGCTTTACCTCGGGGATTGGAGCCGGAAGAGGCCGCGGTGGCCCGCCACTTCCTTGATGGTGACTGCCTCCATGCGGACCATATCGTCGATCGTTCCGGTATGGCCACATTCACGGTCAACGCGGCCCTCCTCATGCTCGAATTGAAGGGTGTGCTCGCGAAGCGTCCGGATGGGTCCTACGAGCGGGCGTTCTAATGAGGTGGTTGCGAAAGGTAGGCGTGTGAGGGCTTGGAGTTCTCGGGCGGGTGGATGCCTTGATTCCATTGGTGTTATTGAAGTCGCCAGGTATGAAAACCGTCACTCGCTCCCGCCGCCAGAACCGTCGACTCCACGGGAGCGTCCGGTCCGGAGCCAGAAGACCATGGGTTTTGGGGTGGGGCGCGGTTCGTCGAGATCCTTCCAGGTAAAGGTGGTGCGGAGTTCGGGATACTTTGTATAGCCGCGTTGTTTCCAGAAGGCGTCGAGTGAACGGTAGTTGGCGGGGCGACGTGGATGGGCGAAGGGGCGCTCGACGGCACAAAAGGCACATTGAGTGAATTCGAGGGCTTGGGCGTGTCTCTCTCGTTCGTCAAAGAAGCGATGGCCGACGCCTTGGCCGCGGTAGTCTTTTAGGAGAATGGATTCGCCGAAGTAGAAGATCGATTCGACGGGCCAGCGGTCCCTTTCAAAAGGTCGGCGAAATTCAGCTTCTTCTTCGCTGAGCGGCATGCCGGTGGACGCCCCGACAAGGGTGCCATCGGCGTGTGCGAGGACCACGATACTCTTTTCGGAGAGAAAATAGCGTTTGAGGTAATTTCGTTCATAGGCTGCGTCGCCTTCATAAAGGTAAGGGAATTCGCGGAAGACTTTGATTCGCAGCGCGGCGAGTTCATTTGCGGCAGAGGTGGCGAGGGGGCCGGAGAGCGAGGTTAATTGGAGGGAGCCCATGATGTAGGGGTTCGTACCCCTCAAAGGCAGGCAAAGACGAGTCTGTTTTGTGGAGATGGATTCGGAAGGGGCCGCGCGATCAACTGGCCGCAGCGTTTGCCAAGGCGCTCGGGGGCGACAGGCTTAAGGAATGAAATCTATGCTCATTTTCGCTGGTCGAATCTGTCTTCGGATCCTTGTGGGAGGGCTGCTCCTGCAGGCCACTCTAACAGCGGATCCCTTCATGGATGGGAGCACTGTGGAGCGATCGGTGAAGTCGGGAAAAGTGACGTTCGATGTGGTGAAGGTCGCGGGGGGCTTTGAGCACCCCTGGGCGGTGGCGTTTTTGCCGGAGGGCGGGATGCTGGTGACGGAACGTCCCGGGCGGCTCTGGCATCTGTCGGGGGATAGCGTGCGTCGCATCGAGGGGCTGCCGGAGGTTCGTGCCGTCGGGCAAGGTGGGTTGATGGACATCATTCTGCATCCGCGATACGAGGAGAACGGCTGGCTCTATCTAACCTACTCGGCCTCCTATGGGGACGGGGTGGGAACCCGACTGGTGCGGGCCCGATTGGGGGAAGAGCGACTGGAAGATGTGAGGCAGCTCTTCGAGATGGATCCGCCAGGGAGCGGAGGCATTCATTTTGGCAGCCGGCTCGCTTTTGATGAAGATGGATTTCTTTTCATGACGATTGGAGAGCGCAATGATCGGCACCGTGCCCAACAGCTGGATTCGCACCACGGCTCGCTGCTTCGGTTGAAGGACGACGGAGGGGTGCCCGGAGAGAACCCGTTCGTGGAGCGGGAGGATGCGCAGCCAGAGATCTGGTCTTACGGTCATCGAAACGCGCAAGGGCTGGCTTGGGATCCTGAGCGAAAGCAGCTCTGGCTACACGAGCACGGCCCGCGCGGGGGCGACAGTCTGCATATCGTGAAGAAAGGGGGCAACTATGGCTGGCCCGTTGCCACTTACGGAGAAGAATATCGAGGCGGCATCATCGGGACAACCCCTGATGAACGAGCTGACGTTGCCGATCCTATCGTCAGTTGGAAGCCGATCTCGATCGCGCCTTCAGGACTGGCGGTCTATCGCGGAGATCTGTTTCCGGCGTGGGCGGGTAATCTTTTTGTTGGTGCGCTGGCGGGGCAGCTTGTCGAGCGCATCGAACTGGACGGGGATGCGGTCGTCGCACAGGAGCGGCTTTTGGAGCGGGTGCTCGGTCGAGTGCGGGATGTCCGGGCCGGACCCGACGGCGCTCTCTGGATTTTGACAGATGCCCGTGAAGGTGGCCTCTACAAGCTCGTTCCTGCTGAATAAACCAGGCAGGCATCGCCTCGGGGCAGATCCGTGATCTGCGACTGTCAACTATATCTTACCTGGTAGTCTATGGTGGCTAGGAACTTATGGCCGTGGCCAGCGTTTCGTGGTTTTCGATCCAGGCAATCTGCTGTCAACTATATCTTACCTGGTAGTCTATGACCCCGGTGGAGATGGATGCTGCAGGTTGACGGGGTTCACTTTGAGTTGGGGGGGCGGATGGCATCGGCTTGCCAAGGGTGGGGGCGTGTTCATGGTCGTGGGTATGAGTGTACAGCTTGGTCCTTTTGATCCTATTGAAGATGCAATTGCGGAAATTGCGGCCGGTCGGCCGGTGGTGGTGGCGGATGATGAGGACCGCGAGAATGAGGGTGACCTGATTTTGGCGGCGAGCCTGGCGACGACGGAGAGCATCAATATGATGATCCGATGGGCGCGGGGGTTGATTTGTGTTCCGATGACCGATCCGGATTTACAGCGGCTCAATCTCAGCCCAATGGTTCAGCAGAATCGGGAGGCCCACGGGACCGCTTTCACGGTCTCGGTGGATGCCGCGCAAGGGATCACGACTGGAATCAGCGCTGCCGAGCGCACCACGACCATCCGTCTTCTTGGCGATCCGAAATGCAAGCCCGGGGATTTGGTGCAGCCCGGGCATGTCTTTCCTTTGCGTGCGCGGCCCGGTGGGGTCCTTGAGCGGGCGGGCCACACGGAAGCCGCCATCGATTTGGCCCGCTTGGCGGGGCTGCCACCGGTGGGAGTCGTCTGTGAGATTCTCAATGACGATGGTTCCTGTGCGCGGCTCCCGCAGTTGATTGAATTCAAGAAAACCCATGGGGTGAAGATGGTGTCGATCGCGCATTTGATCGATTTTCGGCACCGGCGGGAGCAGCTGGTGACATGTGTGCACCGGCAGTCGATGAAAACAGCTTTTGGGGATTTCGATGTCCATCTTTTCCGGAACTGTGTGGATGGGACGACGCACTACGCCCTGACCTGCGGGCAGCTCGATGAAGAGCCCGTGTTGGTCCGCGTTCATAGTGAGAATGTTCTCGGCGATGTCTTTCAGGTATCCGGACTGGGGAAACGCAATGCGCTGATGAACAGTCTGGAGAAGATCGCCCAAGAAGGCCGCGGCGTTCTCGTTTATATGAGCCAGCCGGGTGGGGGCGTGCAGACTCCTTTGAAGCGCAATGTCCAGGCGAAGGATACATTTGCCGACGCAAAGATGGATTTTCGTGCGTATGGGATCGGCGCACAGATTCTCGCCGCCCTCGGGGTGCGCAAGCTCAGGCTGCTCTCCACAACGAGTCGCCGGGTGGTTGGTTTGGATGGCTACGGGCTGGAGATTGTCGAGCAGGTGCCGGTAGAGGACTGAGGGAATCGATCCACTTTCGGAGAGTCGCCGTTCTTGCAAAGGGCTGCTGCGGGCCTTTTGGATGTTTTAGGAAAGGTCCTCCGGTCGATGCCGGGGGATCAAAAAAATGCCTGCCCCAAGCTTGAGGCAGGCATGATCCGGTTGGGAGGAATTCCAGTCGCTTTCCGGATTTCGCTCACGTCCGATCGCAAAGGATGGACGGTGCGGCATCTACTCAGCGGCCTTTTTTCGCAGTTTATCCTTCTCTGTGTCGCGTTCCTCTTCGAGGCGTTTCCGCTCATTGATGAGCTGGCTTTCAATCTGGGCAACGGCTTCGCCGTCCCGATCCTTGCGTGCGGCGGTGAGCTTTTGATGAAGAAAGACCTCCCGCTCGGCGATCTTGGCGGCATAACGGCGGTCGATCCCGGCAAGGCCTTGTTTGTCTTCCTCGCTGAGAACGGGCCGATCTTCCGGGTCGTCCTGCTGAAGGCGTTCCATGGCGAGCTCGTAGGCACTTTTCATCGTAAGGAAGGTCGTTGAGGATCGAGGTGGCGTCCCTCAGTAGGGGAGCGGATGGGCGCGGCAGAGCTCGAGGGCGATGTCCTTGGCCTCCTTGATGGCGTCTTCGCTCTCAGGAGCGCCAAGCACAATATCGATGGCACCGGCAATTTTCCGGAAGGCATCCTCGCGCATGCCACGGGAGGTACAGGCCGGGCTGCCCAGGCGGAGGCCGCTGGTTTGGAAGGGGCTGCGGGTTTCGCCCGGAACAGAATTCCGGTTGGTGGTGATATTGGCACGATCGAGGGCGATCTGAGCGGCTTTCCCTGTGAGGTCGGGGTGGCTTCCGCGGAGGTCGACGAGGATCAGGTGGTTATCGGTGCCGCCGCTGGAGAGCTTGTAGCCGCGCTCAAGGAAGGCCTCGGCGAGGGCCTTGGCATTGGCCTTAACTTGCTGTTGGTAAGTCTTGAAGGAAGGCTTCATGGCCTCGGCGAAGCAAACGGCCTTGGCGGCGATGACGTGCATGAGAGGGCCGCCCTGACCCCCGGGGAAGATCGCGCTGTTGAGGGCCTTTTCGTACTTCTCCTTGGCAAGGATGAGGCCGCCGCGCGGACCGCGGAGGGTCTTGTGCGTGGTCGTGGTAACAAAGTCGCAATGCGGGACCGGGTTGGGGTGGAGCCCGGCGGCAACGAGCCCGGCGATGTGGGCGATGTCGGCGAGGATGTAGGCGTCCACGCTGCGGGCGATCTCCGCCATCCGCTCGAAATCAATTTCCCGCGGGTAGGCAGAGGCACCGACGGTGATCATCTTCGGCTGTTCGCGTTCGGCCTGCTCGGCCAAGCCATCGTAATCGATATGGCCGGTTTCGGGGTTCACCCCGTAGTGGACGACATCATACAGTTTCCCGGAGAAATTCACCGAGGCGCCATGCGTGAGGTGCCCGCCATCGGCGAGGTTCATGGTGAGGATCTTGTCGCCCGGTGTGAGGACGGCGGTGTAGACCCCGAAGTTTGCCTGGCTGCCCGCGTGTGGCTGAACGTTGGCGTACTCCGCCCCGAAGAGCTTCTTGGCGCGCTCGATCGCGAGGGTTTCGGTCTGGTCGACAAATTCGCAACCTCCATAGTAACGCTTCCCGGGATATCCTTCGGCATATTTATTGGTGAGGACGGTTCCGGTGGCTTCGATCACTGCCGGGAGGGTGAAGTTCTCCGAGGCAATGAGTTCGATGTGCGTTTCCTGGCGCTGGCGCTCGCCTTCGATCGTGGCATAGAGCTCAGGATCCAGTTCAGCGAGGGACGCTGTGTTGAGGAGGGATTCAGTCGACGTGTCTGTGGTCATGATAGGCCACTCAACGTGGGTCGTGTTCCACGGGGCGTCAACGCAGGTTTCACGGGAATTGGAGCTGATCCATTTTCGGGGGGCGGGCGAAGAATTGGGCTGAAACCGCGTGATCCTTTGTTTGACAGAGTGAGCGGGCTTACGTTGCATCGGCGGACATTTTGGGTTCCCTTTCTTCCTCTCATGCCAATGCCTAAACGCTCCCGCCTTCGCTTCCCGTGCTTTCTCCTTGCCCTCTTGGCGTGTGCCGCCGGGCTCGGTGCGCAGGAGTTGGGCACGCCCGTTCGCTTCGAGCGTCCGCCCCCGCCACCCAAGAAGAACGAGTTCGGGATATCGGCACGCTATCTGTTGGCACCGGATGTCTCTGTGAGCGGCCTGGGAGCGGTGGGTTATCGGGATGATGAGAATATTGAGGAGACGAACTTAGTCACGGAGGTCGAGCGACGGACGCGCTATGACGATGGTTCGCTGCATCAGGACTATGAACGCCGGGTGATTATCGCACCCGATGGGATGGGGGATGTGCCGACGACAGATTCTTCGACCGCTGCCTTCATATTTAAGAGAGGCGACCAGTATGAGTCTCATGACGGCGGTGAGGTGCGGTTCCACCGCTATGCGTCGGCTCCTGCTGATGCAACCTTTGCCCATGAAGCGGGCGCCAGTAGTTCTTTGGGCTGGGAGCTTCGCTATCGGCGATTTCTGGACCAGAGAGGGCGATTGGCATTTATGGTCGGTGTTGGCTTCAACGGCTTTGATACGAACTTTAACGAGAGCCTTCCAGCGGATTTAAAGATAAAGGAATATGTTCATAAGCTGGCGCACGGCTCGATTTCCGATCCGAAAGACGACTACTCAGGAAACCGGGTGAGGGGGGAGTCGCCAACACTCGAATGGACACCGGTTGATCCAAATCCATCGGAAGAACCGCGCCCTGGGGAGGCAACAGTTGATGCGGATGTACGGTTCCGGTCCACTGTGGTGTCCCTCCGCATGGGGCCGACCTATGATCTCCATCTTTTTGATCGCTTCAGTCTGAACCTCGGTGCTGGCCTCAGCGCAATCGCCTATTCATCGCGCTTTGCCGTTCGTGAGACGCTGAATATGAACAGCAATTCGGAGAAGTCGACAGATGACCTTGTGATTAGAAATCCAGTCCGCGAGCAGACGATAACAAGCGAACAGGATTACATGTATGGAGGGTATGTCGATGTGGGGGCCTCCTATCAGCTGAACAACCGCATGCGGGTGTTCAGTTCGGTTCAGTATCAGGGTGCGACAGGAAATTACTCTCACGAAAACCAAGACCGGACAATTGAGGTGGACTTTGATACACAGATCTATGTGAACGCAGGCTTGGGGATACGATTTTAGGCTTTCCTTTGCCTCCTCACCGCCCTTGCTTTAGTTCCCCGTCGCGGCGCTCTTGCCGCAATATTCTTTTTCTTCCTCATCCATGATTGAACGCAAGTCCAGCTACGACCGCCAAGAATTGATCCAGTGCGGTGAAGGCCGTCTGTTTGAGCCGGGCCACGCCCGCCTGCCGCTGCCGAATATGCTCATGTTCGATCGGATCACTCACATCGCCTCTGAGGGCGGCAAGTTTGGGAAAGGTGAAGTGACGGCAACCCTCGACATCGATCCATCGCTCTGGTTCTTCCAGTGCCATTTCCAGGATGACCCCGTCATGCCGGGTTGCCTCGGACTCGACGCGCTCTGGCAGTTGGTCGGCTTCTTCATTACTTGGTCGGGCCATCTTGGCAAAGGCCGGGCGTTAGGCGTCGGAGAAGTAAAGTTTTTTGGTCAGATTCTTCCGGAGAACAAAAAAGTGACGTACCATCTGGATATCAAGCGGGTGCTCGCGGGCAAGCTGAAGCTGGCGATCGCTGACGGGACCGTACTGGTGGATGACAAGGCAATCTACACGGCAGCGGGACTGCGGGTAGGCCTGTTCGTTGAGCCCGCCTTTTAATATCAATCTTTAAATCATGGCTCCCAGACGTGTTGTCGTAACTGGGGCAGGGGTTGTCTCCTGCCTCGGAAACTCAAAACCAGCGGTCCTCGACTCGCTTCGCGAGACCCGTTCGGGTATCGTCCGCAACGAGACGTATATCGAAATGGGTCTGCGCAGCCAGGTTTCTGGAAGTGTGCAGGATCGCGACGCTCTTATTCAATCGGTGGATCGGAAGCTCGCCCGCTTCATGGGGGATGCAGCGATGTGGACCTACATCTCGATGCGGGAAGCGATTGAGGAGAGCGGATTGGGCGAAGACATTATCTCCCACCCGCGTACCGGGGTGATTGCGGGCAGCGGAGGGGGCTCGCCTATGAATCAGCGCGAAGGGGTTGATCTTCTGCGTGAGAAAGGAATTCGCCGGGTCGGGGCATTCCGCGTGCCGCGGATTATGTCGAGCACGATCGCCGCCAATCTCGCGACTGCCTATTCCATTCAGGGCCTGAACTATACGGTGACGAGTGCCTGCTCCACGAGCACGCACTGTATCGGCGTTGGGTACGAGCAGATCGCCTGGGGCAAGCAGGACGTTATTTTCGCTGGCGGGGGCGAAGAGGAAACTTTTGAGCTGACGCTGTTTTTCGATGCCATGGGGGCGTTGTCGTCAAGGTACAACGACACCCCGGCGACGGCGAGCCGTCCGTTTGATGTCAACCGCGATGGTTTTGTGGCGGCCGGTGGGGGTGGGATGCTCGTGCTCGAGGAATACGAGCACGCGAAGAAACGCGGCGCGAATATTCTGGCAGAGATCGTTGGCTACGGGGCTACCTCAGATGGGGCGGATATGGTTGCGCCCAATGGAGAGGGAGCGGTTCGCTGTATGCAGATGGCCCTGGAGACGGTCGACACACCGATCGATTATGTGAATGCGCACGGCACGAGCACGCCGGCGGGAGACATCGTCGAGCTGAAGGCGCTGGGCAAGGTCTTTGGCAACGAGGTGCCACCGGTTAGCTCGACGAAATCCCTCACGGGTCACAGCTTAGGGGGCACAGGTGTGCAGGAGGCCATCTACTGCCTGCTCATGATGAAGCACGGATTTTTGGCGGCGAGTGCTCACATTGAGAATCTGGATCCGGAAGCGGAGCCGTATCCCATCATTCGTGAGGTCCGTGAGGCCAAGCCACGCACGGTGTTGACGAATAATTTTGGTTTTGGCGGAACGAACGCTTCGCTGGTCTTTCGGGGGGTCTGAGGAGGATGCGGAGTTACGCTATTCCGCTCTTTTCCATCGTCGATCGGAACAAGATTGATCTGAAGAGCCCGCAATTGCCTGAGTTGGCTGAAAGGCTTCAGCTTCATTTGGCCGCCGCTTATCAGATTGACGCGATTGATGGGCGGATCGAATTGGCGGACGACGAGCCGATGCTCATTCTCCATGGAGTGACAATGGCCGGGTTGGTGCATCTGTTTGCTCTGGCCGATGCGCAGCGGACACAGGTCTACGACTACAAGCGGGAGAGTGAGGAGCAGTTTACCTTGCGTCAGCTCGCGGTGCGTCCGGTGGGCGACGAACCCGGTTGATCGGCTTGTTCCGGGGCTGAGGCCGTGTTCGTCAGGTATGGGCTCATTGGGTGGCCTGGAACCTGCTGGGAGTGGGTATGCCAGCTTTATTATTGCCCGTTGTATCCGCTGCGCCCGTTTCGCCTGGGGCTGCACTTTCTGACAAGGCAGCAGGCGTGGGCGGGGTGGCTTTCCACATCGCCGGGTTGACCGAAGATGGGCAGATTTGGCCAGACGGCCCATCAAGGAATTGGCTGAGCGCCTGCAGGAATCCAGTCCTGAAAAAGGCTTTGTCATGCAGGACCAAGAGGTCGTCGGGTCCGCCGGCTGATCGTTGGTTTTGGTGGGCGGGATTGGAACAACAGCGAGTCAATCAGGGTTTGAAGTGAGTGGGACGACGGTGGGCCAAGTGCCTGAAGGGAGTATGGCGTCCTCGCCCGAGGCCGATCTGGTTGGTCGCAGTCGGGTCCTGGATGAGATGCTTGTGCAGGTGCGGCGGGCGCAGTCGCTTTCGGGTGCCAACGTGCTGTTGACAGGAGAATGTGGGAGCGGCAGGGAGCTTGTTGCGCGGGCAATTCACCGAGGGAGTGCCCAGGTGGGACCTTTTGTTTCTGTGAACTGTGTGATGCCGGACCGATGGGAGAGCGAGACGGGTAAGCTTGTCGCAGGTGTCGATTCTTTCGGGTGGGAACCTTTTGAGCGGGCGCGCGGGGGTGTTCTCTTTCTTGATGAGGTTGCTGCCCTGCCCTTGGCGTTTCAGGGAAGGCTGGCTCGTCTGGTGGAGGTGGTTTCAGCGGCAGGTGCGGCGGTGCGGGTCATTGCGGCGTCACAAGCCGACCTCCGGGCGAAGATCGGCGACGGGACGTTCCGCCAGGATCTCTACTATCGCTTGATGCACATGCATATTCGCGTTCCCGCACTGCGTGATCGCCTGGAGGATCTTTCAATTTTAGTCCCTCATTATATAAAGCGCCTGTCCGCTGGATTGAAGCGACCGATTCCAAGGATCGGCTCTGAAGCGTTGGAACGGCTGATGGCGCACGCCTACCCTGGAAATTTGAGCGAATTAAAGAACACATTGGAGCGGGCGGTTTTATTTGCTGAGGGTGATGAGATTAAGGCGAAACATATCGTATTCATACCTTCCGCGGCACCCGGGGTCGATCTTTCAACGGTTCCTGATTCTCTGGAGGCCATCCCGGAGGGCTTCCCTTACAACTTGGCAGAAGCAGAGGAACGGCTGATTGAGCGCGCATTGCAGGCGGCAAATGGAAATGTCTCCGCAGCGGCTCGGCTCCTGGGTATCAACCGCACGCGGATTTACCGGCGCCAAAAGATCCGACGGGAATCCGGATTGGATGCGGGCAAAGGTCGGGCCTGTTAGTTTGGAGATTCGGAGAATATCAGAAGGCTGTCGGTTTCTTCCGGCGTGAGAAACTCGTTGAGGGAGCAGGCTTCCAGAGGGTGGCAGGCTCCAGTGGCGGGGTCGACGAGGTGTCGGACCGGGGGAAGCTTGAGCTCCGGTTTGAACTGCACGGGACCGCCGAGAGGGGTGTAGGCAACGATCGTGCCGTTGGCGGCCTGGGAGACCGCGATGAAGGCTTCAACTTTCCGAGCGCCCGGTTGATTCCGGAGGAGAGACGGGGCTGGAAGGAGACTTGTCCAGTCGAGGCTTTCAAAGAGTTCCCTGACCAAGGTTGTACTCCTGATGCCGGGCGTTTCGAGAGCGGTGTGCCAGGGGGGAACGATGTCGCGGTGGGTGTTGTTGTGCCCTTCACTCGGCCCTGGCTCAAGATTCCAATTCCAGATGAAGTCGTGTCCGTAAGTAACACCGGCGGTGGGGCTGAGAAGCAGGCTCCAGTAGAGGCCGCGGCGGACGTGGTAATCGGTGAAGACCGTTTTGTGGTGGTACCCGGTCGCGCCCTCGTAGTTTGGTTCGAGGTTGAGGACTGGAAGAGGCGGATCCATGTTCCACCGGGTGGAGGGAGGACCGTCCATCATGAACTGAAGGTCCTCGGCCCTGTCTATGTGGCCCGATTGGTAGCCAATAAACTGATACCACGGTTCGTCGCGAAATTCTTCAGCGGGCCAGGAAAGGCCGCAGGGGTGCAGGGTGGCCAAGCGGTTGTGCCCGTATTTGAAGGCTTCGCGTCCTATTTGTTTCCACCGGTCGATGCCGCTTTCGTGGTAGTTTCCATCGCCCCCCAACAACCAGACGGTTTGATAAGCGTCGTAGCGTGCGACAATATATGCAGCGAGGCGGGCGGCATCGGCGGGTACCAGAGCGCTTCCGGGATCGGTCTTCAGGAGCGCCCAGAGGGCGACAGGTGCGGCAATGAGACCGGCCTCGTTAATCATTTGGACCCGGTGGTCGAGTCGCTGGAAGAAGGCAGGATTGACCTGAATGGGAGAAGTTTCAGTGCATGCGGCCTCACCCGCAGGATCAAGGGCGTCGCCGCGCCAGTGTGAGGCTACGAATTGGATGGCATTGAAGCGCTGGTCGGCGCGATGCTTGAGGTAGCGGGTCCAGTTGACATCGTCGCCCCGGATCACGCCATTCCAGGCCGTATCGGCCAGCCAGAAGAAGGGTGTGCCATCGGCATGGCGGAAAAAGCGGCCATTGTCGGCAACAACGAGCGGTCCGTGTCGATAGAGTGGATTCGTCCCGGAATAGGGGCGACAGGAGAAGGTGCCCTCCTTTGGGTTCAGATCCGGATTGGCTCCTTCCGGCTCCCGCAGGCCCCAATGCCAAGGACCCGCTTCATCGGGGCTGAACCTGCACTTCCAAACTCGGTCTCCGTCCCAGAAGGCCCGAATCGTAAGGGTCTGGCCGGATGGGCCACTGAATTCCACCGTCAGCTCTGTATCTTGGAGGGGATTATCAAGAAGCTTTGTTGCGGTAAACGGAAGTTCGATCAAGCCATGGACATGGGGTGCCATTGGGGTGCCATTTTTCGAGAAATTGAATCCTTCGCGGCTTCGCCGGAGGTTCAGGTGGGGGTGCTTTGGGTGGATGCGTCGAGCGCAACGTCTTTTGCGAAGTAGGTGAAAATCATGTTGGCTCCAGCACGGCGGATAGCGAGCAAACTTTCGTCGCGTGTGCGAGCCAGGTCGAGCCAGCCAAGTTTTGCGGCGGCGTGAATCTGCGCATACTCTCCGCTCACCTGATAGGCGGCGATGGGCAGATCACTGGCATTTCGGGCTTCCCGAATGATATCGAGATAGGGCCCGGCGGGCTTCACCATAAGGACATCCGCGCCTTCCTCAGCATCGAGGGCCAATTCGCGCCGGGCGGCACGGAGGTTGGCGGGATCGAGTTGATAGGTCTGTTTGCCGAGCAAGCGGGTGCCAGCAGCGGTTGCGCTTCCGACAGCGTCGCGAAAGGGTCCGTAGTAGGCGCTGTTGAACTTGGCACTGTAGGCGATGATGCCCGTGGTAGAATAGTTGGCGGTATCGAGGGCTTTTCGAATGGCTCCGACCCGGCCGTCCATCATGTCCGAGGGAGCGACAAAATCTACCCCGGCGGAGGCTTGAAGCAGAGCCATCTGACACAGAATCTGGACCGTGCGGTCGTTGTCGACATCGCTTCCATCGGCGGTGAGAATACCGTCGTGTCCGTGAGTTGTGTAGGGGTCGAGGGCGACATCTGTAATTATGCAGAGGTCCGGGTAGGATGCCTTGACGCGCCGGACCGCGCGGAGGATGAGCGCATCAGGATCGAGGGCGGAGGTTCCGTCGGGCGATTTGAACTCTGTTGCGAGGACGGGAAATAACGCCACCGAGCGTATTCCGAGGGCCCACAGCTCACCGCATTCCTGAACCAGGGCGCTCAGAGAGAGGCGAACCTGTCCCGGCATGGAAGGAATGCTTTCCCGAGCCTCTTCTTCAAAGTCCACCACAAAGAGGGGCTGGATTAGCTGGGACGGGTGCAGGCGTGTTTCGGTGACAAGATGGCGGATAGCCTGGGTCCTGCGCAGGCGCCGTGGGCGATGGGTGAAGTCGTATCCTGATTCCATTGCCACATGTTGCCCACCGCGTGAGGCGCTGGCAATCCCTGCGCTCTCATTCCCTCACACGAGCGGGTCAGCGAGAGCTTGGCTGGTGTTTTCTTTCGAAGGCTGAGAGTTTCTTCTTCACTGCGTCGCTGATGTAGGTTTTGCCTTGGACGATGGATTTGATCGCGTCTTGAAGTTCGAAGGGATCGCCTTTCAAGACGTAGCCGTTGGCACCATTGTCGAGCGCTCGGCGGATATAGCCGGCTTCCTGATGTCCGGAGAGCATCAGGCAGAAGGCATCGGGGTGGCGGCGCTTGAGTTCGGCCACGAGATCGATCCCGCTGATGCCTGGGAGGGAAACGTCGATGAGGATGAGTGCGGGTGTCACCTTCTGGCAGAACTCGAGGGCCTCCTCTCCGCTCCGAAGGGCACCGAGAAATTCAATTTCCGGCAGACTGCTGATGAATTGGGTGAGGGTGGCACGCATGGTGGCGTGGTCCTCCACGAGAAGGGTGCTAAAGGTCATGATACGCTTTAGTGAGGGTTGGAATGGATCATGGGTGGGCCGTCCTGCCAATTGGGGTCGATGGGTGCCGTGAGGGTGATGCCGCTGCCGCTCCGGGGAGAAGACTCGTCAGAAGCCCGAATCTGGATTTTGTAATTCCGGATCATATCGAGTTCGACCTGAGCCCGGTCGGTCCTGGGTGTTTCACGACATTGAAGAGGAGCTCGCGCATGATCTGGAAAAGGAGGATGCGCATGTCTTTGCTGGGAATGGGAAAGGCCCCCGAAGTAATGGAGGGCGGCCTTTATATGGTGGACATCCTCCATCAGCGGAATGAGCCACTCGAGGGCTTCGGTCAAGCCCTCACCCTTTAAGGCAGGGGGGCTGAGGTCTACCCTAAGCTCCCGGGTTGTTTTGAGATGGGTCTCTTCGATCTCCTGTCTCCGGTGCGTCGCTTCCACCAAGACAAGAGTAACGCCAGAGCTTCTGGCGTGCTGTTGTTGAGGA